>NZ_JBBKBX010000004.1:0-185020 GCF_037890365.1 Blautia sp. HCN-20427
TTCATGAAACAGCACAATCACAGAAAATACCAACAGTGCAATTAAAATTTTCAATCTACCACCTGCTTTCAATTCTATTGTATATTTCTTGTTCGATATTTAAAATCTCTTCTACGGTAGGTGCCGGGATTACTTTATGACTCTCCATAGCATCCTCAATAATCCGGTAAATATCCAGAAAAGCAATTTTTTTCTGAAGGAACAGAGCCACTGCCTTTTCATTTGCAGCGTTAAATACCGTTGGCATAGAACCACCTGTTCGTGATGCCTTCATGGCAAGAGGCAGGCCTTTGAAGGTTTCCATATCTGGATTCTCGAAGGTAATAGAACCAAGTTTTGCAAAATCCAGACGTTCCCCATCCAGATATCTCCTGGTTCCACCATAAAGAGCATATTGAATCGGCAGCCGCATATCCGGTGTTCCAAGCTGTGCCATCACACTGCCATCTGTAAACCGAATCATAGAATGAATCACACTCTGGGGCTGCACCACTACCTGAATCTGATCCAGATCAACACCGAACAGCCATTTCGCTTCCATGACTTCTAAGCCCTTGTTCACCAGGGTCGCTGAGTCAATGGTAATCTTCTGCCCCATAGCCCAATTTGGATGCTTCAGGGCATCTTCCACCTGAATGTCTCTCAGGTCTTCTGTTTTTCTTCCTCTGAAAGGACCTCCGGATGCAGTGATGAGCAATTTGTCAATGGTCTTATGTTCTTCTCCGTTTAATGCCTGGAAAATAGCACTGTGTTCACTGTCCACCGGCAGAATCCGTACCCCATATTGCTCTGCCAGCGGCATGATGATATGTCCCGCTGTGACCAAGGTCTCTTTATTAGCAAGTGCAATATCTTTGCCTGCTTTGATTCCTTCAATAGTAGGACGGATTCCGATCATTCCCACAATAGCTGTGACAAGAATCTGTGTGCCTTCCATAGCCGCCAGTTCCAGAAGTCCATCCATACCTCCCACTACCTTGCAGTCTGTGTCTTTGACCCGTTCTCTGAGTTCTGCCGCTTTTTCTTCATCTCCTACTGCTGCCAGTCTTGGAGAAAATTCCCGGATTTGTTCCTCCAGCATGGAAATATTTCTTCCTGCTGCCAGGCCAAGAACCTGTAAATCTTTATTTTTTCTCACAATATCCAGGGTCTGGGTTCCAATGGAACCTGTAGAACCTAAAATCGCAATTTTTATCATACTTACCTTCTCCTTAAATCAACACGTTTGCCAGAAAATAGATAAACGGTGCTGTAAAAATCACGCTGTCAAACCGATCCAGAATCCCTCCATGTCCCGGTATCAGTTTTCCGTAATCTTTAATCTCTTTGTTTCTCTTAATCGCAGAAGCAGCCAAATCCCCTACCATGGAAATCAATGCTCCTACGGCACAGATGATACCATACACGCATTTTATCATTTCAACAACAAGTCATCGTCTTGACACGTCACCTTTCATTGGTTCCGTATTTAAAGATTTCCTCAGACAAATATACGCATTAGCATCTAATATGGATATTAACTTAATGGGGGTAAAGTAACATGCTTGAAGCTTATGATGATATTTTAACCATTCCAGAGGTTGCGGATATTCTTAAAATAGGCACCTCTCAAACATATAAAATTGTTCGTACTGGGCAATTGAAAGGATTTAAAGAAGGGAAAGACTGGAAAATCCCCAAAAAATGTTTAATCGAATACATCATTAGCAAAGTATCCTACAAATATTAATGATGGTAAAAATGTAGTAGAGGATGCGGTCCACGCATCCTCTACATACTTAGCAATTTTCTCACACCGTTTTCAACAGAAGTTTCATGCAACGGATAGTATTGCTTATATAATTTCTCCGGCGTTAGCTTCTCTACAATTTCCGATGATGAAAGGTCATATTCCCACTGCATATACACATAAATATCTGCCATCCACTCTAATATAAACTCGTCATATTTCTCATCTGTCTCATGGCCGCTTTGAATGCTGACACCCAATTCTTCCATAATTTGCTTCGGAGTCTTATTTAAGTACATCGGATTCCCCATGTCCATATATTTCCTATAATCACATTTCATATACTTCGAAATCATCAAAAAAGGATCCGAACAATTTCTGCCAATCAATTTAAACAGATACCTTGTCTTCGTAATCATACTATCCAAATAACATTCATCATACGCTGGCATTTTCATATCCTCCAATTTCATGATTATAAACTAATGGATTCTGAATTGCATATCTTGCAGTAATTCCTGGCACTGTATATCCATCAATCAAAATTGCTTTCATACGTTCCTTTAAAAATCGATTCACTTCTCTTCTTGCATACATATCTGAGTTTTTATATTCTTCTAGCATGACTACTTCATACGATTCCAACCACTTAATATGTTCAAACGCTTTTTTTGACTTCAAAAAAATCTGATTTCCTAACGATCCCTTATAAAACAGATGCTCTACTTCAAAAATATTAATCTGGTTTAACAAAAATGCTTCCACAACCTGTGTATAACTATCATCTGCACGATATCCTTTTATAATATCGTACCCATCGTGATTCGGTGCGTATAATTCAACAAGCCTTTCTCCAACAATACTTGCAGCTTCTTGATTCGTTCCTCTATTCGATACCACTTCAGCAATCCAAGCTAAAACCCCACGTTCATTCAAATCCAATATGTTTAATCCATCTAAATCAAGCTGATACATATTTACAATTGATTTTTGCGGATTACCGTTGAGTGTTGCCCAACTTCTGGCACGTTCTTCATATTCTGTTGTATAAAATCCATTTCCATAATCATTATCAGTTTTACCGCCCATATAACGGGGTATTTTTATAATATGATCAGAACCGTGAAAAACTTTTATCATATTTACGACAACCTTTCCGTGTATCTTTTACCTATTGTAATTATAAATGGATATTCGAAATTAAACAAGTCTATCTTTCCCCCTTGTTTAACGACTTCTTTACTCTTGTTTCTTCTTTTTTAATCACCAATTCATTGATAATGAGGTTTCTGTAACCCCGAATATGTATTGATTTCGGTGTACCGGAACAAAGGCTACGATTTCACCATCACTTCTTCCACTGCCTTTGACCACAAATGGATGTACGGGCGCAATATTTTTGAAAGCATTTCCCAAATCGTAGACGAACTTTTCGACAACTATCTGTCTCGCCCTGGCGTACGGCAGCCCATTCTCACCCAATACTGTGACGGAGAACGGGTCCAGTGTCCAAATTGGATGGCCTCTCCGTAAATTCCGTCAGCTGTCACGGAAGGAAGGGCAGGGTAAGCTTTGCTGATGGCATTTAGCTGTTCCTGTATCTGGCGTACTTTGCTGCCGGAGGAGCCAATGTCCAGCGGCTGTCCAGGCCAGGAAGCAGGAATACCGGAAATTTCTTCTGCGGTATTGATGTACATGTTGTCACCGTAGAAATTCCGCAGAATTTCAATAGCAGAGTAGCCCTGGTCACCCAAATACTTCGACCCCCACTGTGTCACCCAGAATGCAGTTCGGGAATTTCAGAGAATCTTCGGTCTTCCCGCAACTGGCGTGGTGGATTATCCCACCTGGTACGAAATTCAGGACATTTATGTAGGTGTCACCAGAATTGCTGAACTGGTTTAAAATTCACCTTAAAGACCCAAAACAGGCATACAGAAACTTACTCCCTAAAAAAGTCTGTAACTCTTTCTGTATGCCTGTTTAACCTTTCTTTCCTGCCTTTTACCGCCGTTTTCTTTCCAACAGCAAAACGGCCGCCACTGCCGTCGCAGCACCTACTATTTTCGCTGCCAGCATAGCCCCAACCATGTCCGGTTCCACACTTAAGGTAAATCCGGCATGAGCTGCCAGGGCAGAGGCCGCGCTGACGGCAAAAGCTGTATTTGCCACTTTTCCCAGCGAATCCATGTCCTTCATGGAAGTAAGCTGGGGAATGGGGCTGACCATACCAATCATCAGTCCGGACACACTGGTCTCATTGAGCCCAAAATGGTGTCCCAGCTTTCGGAACGGCTTCCGCATCAGCCGTCTTAAAAATTCGGCCAGAGGAAGACTTCCCAGCATAGTAATACCAATAGAGGCTACCACGGCCAGCGCATCTTCTATGGGGGCCAGCCCCGGTATCAAGTCCCGTTTCAGGAAATACGACAACGCTCCTAAAATCAGCCCCAGAGTAATCAGAAGCTTCATACCTCTGGCAAACACCCGAAACCCTTTCATCATGACTCTTGGCGCGCATTTCAGTCCCAGCCCCAGAAGCAGGGACAGAACAAACACAGGCATGCTCTGCCAGATAACTTCCCCAAAGGAAAGCCCGCACAGCAGTCCTCCTGCCAAAAGCCCGGCAGGAAGCGCTGCCAGTCCGGTCAGAATTCCTTTTGCAAAGGCGCCTCTGTCCTCTTCCTCCACGATTTCCATGCCTACTGGAATGGTAAACACCAACGTACACCCAAAGGTGGAAGCAATCAGAACTCCTGCATAACTTCCCACCTGGGGATTATTTGCCAGTTCCTTTGCCAGCTGATAACCGCCCATATCAATAGCCAGAATACCGCCCAGCACCGAAGGGTCCGCGCCTGTAAGGGTAAAAATGGGAACCACAAAAGTGCGGAATGCCTGAGAAATAAGAGGTATCAGACATAACATGCCTACCATGGAAAGAGCTGTGGGCCCCATAAGCATAAAGCCCTCCTCCAGACATTTTCCATATCCTCTCTTATTTCCCAAAAGCTGGTCAATCCCACCCAGAAGCACACCTGCTGCCAATACATACATCAAAATCTCATTCATAGCTGCTTACAATCTCCTGAAATCATTAAACATCACAAAAACCATAAGCAACATAAGCAATACAAATCCTGCAAAATGCACCATGCCTTCCACATTAGGATTCAGTCTCTTTCTCCGCACAGCCTCAACAAGCAGAAAAACCAGTCTTCCGCCGTCCAGGGCCGGAATAGGCAGCAGGTTCATCACTCCCAGGTTTGCGGACAACAAAATAGCCCAGTACAACATCTGCATGGATACCATAACAGCGCCTTCCGTCTTCGCCGCTTCATAGGAATCACCCATAACATCAATGATACCCACAGGACCGGAAAGGTCATTGACCGAAAACTGTCCTTTAACCAGCATAGCCAGACTCTCTATGGTAGTGGAAATCCAGTACCGCACTTCTGTAGCGCTGTAACGGATAACTCCCAGAAAATTCGTCTTTTCCCGGTAAACATTGTAAACAAATCCGGAATCTATCTGTTTTGTCATCTGAGGCTTTGCGGAAATGGTTTCCAGCTTTCCATTTCTCTCAATTCCCAGCTTTACTTCCGAACCATCCAGAGGGTGCTCCTTTAAATAGTCCTGCAGCTGGGCGCTGTCCTTGACTTCCACGCCGTTAATTTCCCGGATAATATCTCCGGCCTGTACACCTGCTTTCTGCATGGAACTGTTCAACATCACCTGCAGAATCTCCGGTTCCCCTTCTGACGCATAATGAAATCCCAGCATATACTTACTTTCACTATTGGCCCGGAATGTAATATCCTGCTTCTTCCCGTCCCGTTTATAGGTCAGAGAAATCGTTTCATCCTGCAGTCCGTGAAGCGTCATATAAGAATCCAAATCTCTGCCGATAACAATATTCTTTCCCTGAAACTCGGTAATCACATCACCTTCCCTTAAACCTGCTTCCCAGGCCGGAGAACCCTCCGTTACCTGCAGCACCTTCGGAGGGTCATAGCCCATAACACTGGTAATAATCATGGCAAAAACAAAGGCCAGAATAAAGTTAAATACCGGCCCTGCTGCCACTACGGAAATTCTTGCCCACACGGAGGCATTGTTAAAAGAACCCTCACTGGTATCGTCATCATCTTCCCCTGCCATCATACAGGAGCCGCCAATAGGAAACAGCTTAAGAGAATATCGGGTACCGCCCCGCTCTGTTGACAAAAGCCGGGGACCCATACCCAGAGAGAATTCAATCACCGTAATACCATTCTTCTTCGCCAGAAGAAAATGTCCCAGTTCATGAAAAAGGACAATCACGGAAAATACAATCGCTGCAATTAAAATTTTCAACCTACCACCTGCTTTCAATTCTGTCGTATACGTCTTGTTCGATATTCAGTATGTCTTCTACGGCAGGATTGGATATGACCTCATGCCTTTCCATAGCTTCCTCAATAATCGTATAAATATCCAGAAAACGAATTTTTCTCTGTAAAAACAAGGCAACCGCCTTTTCATTTGCCGCATTGAATACCGTAGGCATAGACCCGCCTCTTCCGGAAGCCTCCATAGCCAGAGGCAAACCTTTAAACGTCTCCATGTCCGGGTTTTCAAAAGTTATAGAGCCCAACGCGGCGAAATCCAGCCGTTCTCCGTCCAGATACCTGCGTTCTCCCCCGTACAGGGCATACTGTATGGGCAGGCGCATATCAGGAGTTCCAAGCTGAGCCATAATACTGCCGTCTGTAAACTGTATCATAGAGTGAATCACACTCTGGGGCTGCACCACCACCTGAATCCGGTCTAAATCCACGTCAAAGAGCCATTTCGCCTCCATAACCTCCAAACCTTTATTCACTAAAGTGGCGGAATCAATGGTAATCTTCTGTCCCATAGCCCAGTTGGGGTGTTTCAAAGCGTCTTCCACTCGTATCTGCTCCAGTTCTTCTCTCTTCCTTCCCCGGAAGGGACCGCCGGACGCAGTAATAAGCAGCCTGTCAATGGTTCTTTCCCGTTCTCCGTTCAGACACTGGAAAATAGCGCTGTGCTCACTGTCCACAGGAAGAATTTTCACCCCGCACTGCCGGGCCAGAGGCATAATAAGGTGTCCTGCCGTTACCAGCGTCTCTTTATTGGCCAGGGCAATGTCCTTTCCGGCTTTAATGGCTTCCATAGTTGGCCGGATACCAATCATCCCTACAATAGCTGTAACCAGAATCTCCGATTCCTCCATAGCCGCCAGTTCCAGCAGGCCGTCCATGCCTCCCGCTATTTTGCAGTCCGTATCCTTTACCTTTTCCCGCAGTTCTTTTGCTTTTTCTTCATTTCCCACAGCCGCCAGTTTCGGATGAAATCTGCGAATCTGTTCTTCCAGCATGGAAATATTACTGCCTGCCGCAAGTCCAACCACCTGCAAATCTTCATTTTTATTCACAATATCCAGCGTCTGTGTTCCAATAGAACCCGTAGAGCCTAAAATTGCAATTTTTTTCATACCACTTTCCTCTTTAAATCAGCACACTCGCCAGAAAATAAATAAACGGGGCAGTGAAAATCACACTGTCGAAGCGGTCCAAAATCCCGCCGTGTCCCGGAATGAGTGTTCCGTAATCCTTGATTTCCTTGTTTCTCTTAATAGCCGATGCCGCCAAATCTCCCACCATGGAAATCAGCGCTCCCACAGCACAGATAAGGGCATACATAAGCGGTGTGTGACCTTCTGCCGGATTCAGTCCTGCAATGGCCAAAGCATACAAAGCACCCAGAAGCGCCGCTCCTGCTACACCCCCGATACCGCCTTCCACGGATTTCTTTGGACTTAACACCGGCGCCATTTTGTGTTTGCCAATGAGCATGCCCACACAGTAAGCGCAGGTATCGCTCCCCCAGGAACTTAAGAAAATCAGACCCACAAGCCAGGCGCCGCCTTCCAGATTCCTGGTTTTATAAATGTAGGACAGCATAACTGCCACATAAACCATGCCGAAAAGAGCTGCCATAATCTGTTCTGCCCTGTATCTGGGATAATAAAACACATAGACACACATAATCAGCACCAGAGTAAACAGTATCACCATGGTAGAAAAACTCTCTGATTTTGTCCATAAAAGAGTCAGATAATACAGCACTGTACCGCTATATCCGGCTATTTCCAGAGGTCCAAAGCCCTTCTGGTGTACCCCCATAGCCCGATACAATTCAAAAACCCCAATCAGGGAAATGCCAAGAAGCACCGCAAAAAGCACTGGCCCACCTGCTGCAATAGACAAAACGGCAATGAGAACCAGGATAATACCGCTTAAAAGTCTTGTCTTAAACATCTTACTCCTCCTTTACGCCGCCATATCTGCGTTCTCTGTGATTGTACTTGTCAATGGCTCTTTCAAATTCCTGTTTATTGAAATCCGGCCACGGCACATCGGTAAAATAAAACTCCGTATAAGCCAGCTGCCACATCAGGAAGTTAGAAAGCCGTTCCTCTCCGCTGGTGCGGATTAAAAGGTCCGGATCCGGCAGTCCCCTGGTATCCAGATAGGAAGAAATGGTTTCCTCTGTAATCTCTTCCGGCTGCAGATTTCCTTTCTGCACTTCTTCTGCCATGTGCTGCATGGCTCTTTTCATTTCATCCCGGCTTCCGTAGTTTAAGGCAATCTGAAAGTGAAGTTCATCATACTGGCTGGAATATTCTTCTAATTCCTGTATTTTCTTCTGCAAATCTTCATCAAAGGCCCTGGGGTCTCCGATAACCCTTACCCGCATTTTATTTTCCGCAGAAATCTTAATACATTTCTTCATATAATTGCGGAACAGCTTCATCAGTCCGTCTACCTCTTCCCTGGAGCGTTTCCAGTTTTCCGTGGAAAAGGCATACACAGTGAGATACTTTACTCCCAGTTCCTTGGCTATGCTGCAGATTTTTTCCAGATTTTCACAACCCTTAATATGCCCGTATGTTCTCGGCATTCCTTTTGCTTTTGCCCAGCGTCCGTTGCCGTCTAAAATGATGGCTACATGATTGGGAACTTTCATATTTTTTCCTCCTACGCATAAAAGAGGCACAATACCGCAAGCTGTATGTGCCCCTTCCCACTGTTTTATACAGTCAAAATTTCTTTGGATTTTTCATCTACTGCTTTATCAATTTCTTTTACAAACTTATCTGTAACCTTCTGAATTTTTTCTTCCAGTTCTTTGATTTCATCTTCAGATATGTCCTGCTTTGCCAATTTCTTAAATGCGTCATTGGCGTCTCTGCGGACATTGCGGACAGCTACTTTTGCAGCTTCGCCTTTTTTCTTGACATCTTTTACCAGTTCTTTTCTTCTCTCTTCTGTCAGTTCCGGCAATACCAGACGAATAATTTTACCATCGCTGTTTGGATTTAATCCCAAATCAGATGCCATAATGGCTTTGCTAATTTCTTTAATCAGAGACGCTTCCCATGGCTGAATCTGAATCATGCGAGCTTCCGGAACCGTAATGTTTGCCACCTGCTGAAGCGGTGTAGGTGTTCCGTAATAATCTACGGTCAGCTTATCCAGAATATGCGGATTTGCACGTCCCGCACGGATCGTTGCCAGTTCCTTTGTCAGACCGTCTAAAGTCTTTGTCATCTTGCTTTCATATACCTGTATTCTCTCATCTGCCATTTTAAAATCCTCCTAATCTTTTCTGTCTGCCTGTGCAGCCTTTATACCAGAACCTTCGTTCCTGTAAATTTGCCGTGTGCGGTATTGACAATGCTGTTTTCTTCATTTAAGCCAAATACCAGCATAGGCATTTTGTTTTCCATACATAAAATGGATGCTGTCATATCCACAACTGCCAGTTTTTTGTCAATGACTTCCTGAATACTGACTTCATCGTATTTCTTTGCGTCCGGATTTGTCTTGGGGTCGCTGTCGTATACCCCGTCTACTGCCTTTGCCAGGAAGATAGTCTCTGCCTCAATCTCAATGGCACGAAGTACAGTAGCTGTATCTGTGGAAAAATAAGGATGACCGGTTCCGCCTGCCATGAAAACAACCATGCCTCTTTCAAAATATTTATTTGCGCGGTCTTTGGAAAACAGTTTTGTGAAAGAACCGCACTCAAAAGGTGTCAGCACACTGGTCTTCATGCCTGCCGCTCTGAAAATTTCTGAAACATAAATGCAGTTCATCACAGTAGCCAGCATACCAATCTGGTCTGCTTTTGTCCGGTCCATGTTTTCACTGGTACGTCCTCTCCAGAAGTTTCCTCCTCCGATGACAATACCTACCTGAATCCCTTCTTCTACCAGTACCTTTACCTGCTTTGCAACTTCCATAACCGTTGCTTCGTCAAATCCGGTTTTCTTCGGGCCGGCCAGCGCTTCACCGCTTAATTTCAGTAATATTCTCTTCATTCTTTAAGCTCCTTTATCTCTTGATTCTCCCGTCACGGCACAAAGCGCCGCTTTGCTTTAAGTATACCCATAAAGTCTCATGATTTCAAGAAATTTTTCCAAAACTGCGAAAAAAGAATACTGCAGGAAACAGCTGTCCGAAACATTCATACATTTTCATCCATGTATCTCTATTTCGCAGCCGGGTTTCCCACAGCATTTTTAAGCAAAAACTCTCTTTACAAACTCTTGAACAAACTCCAGTATCCCTGGATAAAGATATAAAATACCACCAGAGGAAGTACAAAAGTCAGATACACTCTCAGTTTTTTAGGGAAAGATATCCCCTCACCTGTATTGGCCTCCTTCAGGAAGTTATCCCAGCCCCAGCCATAGCGGCTGACACAGAACAGCAGATAGACCAAAGAGCCCAGAGGCAGCATATTGTTGCTGACTAAGAAGTCCTCAAAATCCATAATCTGCTTGCCCAGAATCGTAAAATCACTCCAGACAGTCATGCCGAAAATACAAGGCAGAGACAATACGAACACAGCCACCCCATTTACCACCACGGCCTTTTTCAAACTCCAGTTCCACAAATCCTGTGCAAAGGAAATCAGGTTCTGGAACACTGCAATAATGGTAGACAGCGCCGCAAAAGTCATAAACAGGAAAAACAACGCACCCCAGAGTCTTCCGCCGGGCATCTCATTAAACACATTGGGCAGTGTAACAAAGACCAGCCCCGGTCCTTCTCCCGGATTGATGCCGAAAGCAAAACATGCGGGGAAAATAATCATGCCTGCAATCAGGGCCACAGTAGTGTCCAGAATCAGAATGTTGACAGCCTCTCCTGTCAGCTTTCTTTCCTTCCCTATGTAACTTCCAAAAATTCCCAGTGCACCAATGCCCAGACTGAGGGTAAAAAACGCCTGCCCCATAGCAGCAAAGACAGCTTCTGAAATCCCGTTTTCCATCAATTTGCCAAAATCCGGCACCAGATAGAATTTCAATCCTTCTGCCGCCCCCGGCAAAAGACAGGAATTCACTGCCAAAACTCCCATTAAAAGCAGCAGTACAACCATCATAATCTTATTGATTCTCTCCACACCGCTCTGCAGTCCCATAGAACAAACCAGAAAACTAAGGATCACAACCAGGAACATCCAGAAAATCATGGTCGGCGCATCTGCCCGCAGAGAATCAAAGGCCTGGCTGACCCCTTTCGTGTCCAGTCCCTGAAATTCACCTTTTGCCATTTTAAAGAAATAAGCCAGCATCCAGCCGCCGATGGTGGTATAAAACATCATCAGCAAATAATTTCCCGCCATACCGAAATAGCGGTAAATATGCCATTTGCTTCCCTTCTTCTCCAATACGTTAAAGGAGGTGGCAATGCTTCTCTGACTTGCACGTCCCACGGCAAACTCCATAACCATAATGGGCAGACCCAGCACCAGCAGGAAAAACAGATAAATCAGCACAAAGGCCGCGCCGCCGTACTTTCCCGTGATATACGGAAACCGCCATACATTCCCCAGTCCAATGGCACATCCTGCAGAAATCAGGATAAAACCAAGACGGGAGGAAAATTTTTCTCTTTCTTTTTCCATTTTCATTACCTTTCATTACCTCTTCTTTGTTTCTTGCTCCCGTTAAAGCGTTGATGTTAAACGACTTTAAAGAGACAATTCCGGGTAATTATATCATGTTCCTGAAAGAATCTCAACTTCTATTTGCTTTCAATGCTGCCTACATTTTTAATGAGGACAGAAATGGTACCGTCTGCATTGGTGATAAATTCAATCCGGTCTTTGTTGTTATACTCCTCCATGGGAATTTTTAACTCAATTCCCGTATCCGTCATCAAATGCTGCTTGGTAAACTTTTTAGTGGTGGCGGGATTTTGAGGTTCCACAGTAGCCTCTGTGAGATTATATTTCTCCAGCTTTTCCTGCACCTCTTCTTTCATCTGGGGATGCTCCTTGAAAATTTTGTCAATAACCACCGGAACTTCAAAACCGCCCTGCTGCGCAAATTCTTCATTTAAAATGCTTTTGGTTTCCATCTGCACCTCAAACTGCTCAGACTCATTAAAATATTTTTTCTGAACCTGTGTCACCGCTTTGCTGACAATGGCCAACTTACTTTTTGAAGACAGGGAACCTTTGCATTTCAAAAACATTTTAGAAAAATAATTGGTTTTCACTCCGTTTACATCGTATTTCTTTTCCACCAGCCGCACATACCGGGGTGCCATCAAATCAATCAGTGCAGCCTCCGAAAGCTTCTGGGTTTCTCCTGGCAAAATGGCTTTCTGCATAATAATGTCATTGTTATTTCCCCAGGGGTCTGCATTGGTCAGATGGGTATACGAAGTTTTGTAATTCATCTTTAAAAGCGCCAGATACCGGTGTTTCTCCACACTGTACTCCACCACCAGCAAATCCGCTGCCGGAATGTCGATATTCTGGTTCATCAGCGTGTATAACTCCCCTGCTATTTTCTGGGAAATCTCCAAAAATTTCTCCGGGTTCCATTCCTCTAACAATTGAAACACCGATGCCTCTTCCTCAAAGGTACCGTTTTTCACATCATCACTGGTATCAATTCTGAAAATATGGGCTTTCAAAAAATCTGCAAAATCCGAACTACAGTCCAGAAGCGTATCGGACAATACCGGAACTCCCAACGCGGAATCCATAATATGTACCACGGCCTGTTCAATTCGAATCTCTTCTTTCGCTGCTAACATGTTTTCTCTCCTTACTGCTGTTTTTCTGTCGGTTCTTTACAGTTCTCTTCCATTCATCATGCCCTGGCAGGCCACAATCACAAGTGCCGATATCACAAAATTCATTGCCAGAGTTATAACAGAAACCACAATCATAGCGGTCTGTAAATCCTGGAAAAAGAAATAGCACAACACGCCAATCACAGTAGCCGGTACTGCGCAGGCCACAATCAGCAGCATACGCAGAAGATTTTCCAGCATTACGTTGCTCCTGGCCTTTAACATACGCACAGACAGCACGGTTCCCGCTATAAAAATCATGCCGTATCCCAAAAGCATAATCAGATACTGCAAAATGGAAAGAAAATCCATACGGTTAAAGATTCCTGCAAATATCACCGAAACACTGACAATCACCGCCACCTTAATGTAAGCAGGCAAAATGGCATATACCAGTTTTGACAAAGGTTTTTCCGGAATCAGATAAATCTGATAATTTTTCAAATCTCCCAGAAGTTCTGCGTCATTGAGCAGATTAAACAGCCACAAAAGCATCATATAGCAAAACATATAAAAACGCCCCTGAGGCATTACGACATAGCTGATAGCAAAGTAAATCACCAATATGAGCATATCCTGTTTTCGCAGGAAATTTCCCGTTTTCCGCATAATCAGCAGGTTTTTAAAGAATACCGCCCTGGCACCCTCCGGGAAGTCTCCCTTCACTCGTTTGATTTTCCGGTCTGAACTTTGGGCCATGCCGCCGTTTGCCTTGACTCTCCGGACATACTCACTGACTGCTTCGGCATCTGCCACGGCCTGCTCGGCAATGTCTTTTTGAAACCTTAAAAAGAATACCACCATGAGGACATCCGCTGCAAGCAAAAGCCCTGTTCCCAACAGCACCGGCAAATACTCTCTCTCCAAAAAAGCATTCAAAGCCCATTTGGCCCAGCCAAAAAAGGGCACATAACAAAATTCCCGGCTCAGTACAAAATCCAGAAGTCCTGCTTTCATATCATAACCGGTCCGATGGGCAGAAACCCAAAAGACAGCTGCGGTCAAAACGCAGAATACAGCTGCCACAATATAATTCCATTTTCTGTGCTTTCTGTCCACCAAAGACCACATATAAATGTAATCCGCTAAAAGCAGAAAGAAAAACAGCACCAGCCACAAAACTAACAGGGTAATCAGAAAGTACGGAACCGAAAAATACCCGTCTATGGAAAACATAGCCATGACAAAGCAGCCTAAAAGCCCATACAAAAGCCCCTGAAGCATGCTCTGACCCATAATGTAAAAATTTATCTGCGCCCTGGTGTAAGGACCTGCAAAAAGGTAATGCGCATCGGTATCATATACTAAGGCCTTTCTGCTGTTTAACATCACAGTCAGCATGAAAAGCGCTGCCATTCCAATTCCTGACATCAAGGCCAGATTGGCGTTCATGCCCATACTTTCCGGTTTATAGGTACTGGAACTGACAAATACCATAACCACCATAGCGCCGTAAAGAAGCACCATAAAAATCGTCACCAGACCGGAGGTGATACTGCGGAACTGATTTCTCACTGTGCCTTTTAACTTAGAAAATGTCAAATAGAATAAAGAACTCATGCTTTTTCCTCCGCGGTTGTCTCAAAGAATATCTGCTTCAGAGTTTCACTGCCTTCCTCTCCTCTGTGGATTTCCCGGACGATTTCCCCCTGCTGCATAATGTAGGCGCAGTCCCAGATTTCGTTCACCACATCAATAATATGAGTACTGATGAGAATAGACGTTCCCGCCTCTTTCAGTCTCACAAAAAGCTGCAGAACAGCTTCAATACTTGCCGGATCCAGTCCCACCATGGGTTCGTCCACCAGCAGAGCTTTGGGCTGTATAAGAAGCGCCAGAAGCATGCTCAGCTTCTGCCTCATACCCTTACTCAGTTCTTTTGCCAGCTTCTTTCTCTGTTTTGTCAAATCAAAAAGTTCCAGATACTCTTCTGCTGTTTTCCCGTAATTCTGCAAACGGTAAGATTTTCCAATAAAGTGAATGGTTTCATCCACTGTCAGCAAGTCGTAAAGCACAGGCACCTCCGGTACATAGCCAAAACTTTTTTTTGCCTCCAGACTGCTGTTCGGATAGCCGCAGATATTAATCTCCCCCTGATAATTCAGCAGATTTACGATACTTTTAATCGTAGTGGATTTCCCCGCTCCGTTTGGCCCCAGCAAAATGGTAATTTTCCCCTCTTTTGCGCAGAAACTTACGTCCTTTACTGCGGGACTTTCCAAAAGACTGTAGTGTTTTGTCAGATTTTTCACTTCTATCATAAAGTGCCTCCTCCTTCTCCTGTTTTTTCGCAATTTTCCTGAAAATTCTCAGTATTTTCTTAATTTTGATAAATTATAGCATAAAAGTGTAGGGAGGTAAAGAAAATCACTGTCTGTTTTCGCCGGAATCCGGTATTTCATCTTGATAACTAAACTTTCCTTATGTTATACTGTCTCTGGATTAACATTCCCGTTATATGAAAACATATATAAATGGAGGTTCTTTATGCCAAAGAGAAACGATATACACAAAATTCTTATTATTGGTTCCGGTCCTATTATCATCGGACAGGCCTGTGAATTTGACTATTCCGGCACCCAGGCCTGTAAAGCATTAAAAAGCCTGGGTTACGAAATTGTTCTGGTGAATTCCAACCCTGCTACCATTATGACAGACCCTTCCACAGC
This sequence comes from Blautia sp. HCN-20427, assembly GCF_037890365.1. Taxonomy (NCBI): domain Bacteria; kingdom Bacillati; phylum Bacillota; class Clostridia; order Lachnospirales; family Lachnospiraceae; genus Blautia; species Blautia sp. HCN-20427. The sequence goes on from NZ_JBBKBX010000004.1 coordinate 15,567, forward strand.
AGATGTCACTTACATCGAACCTTTAAATGTAGACCGTCTAACAGAAATCATTGAAAAAGAACGACCAGACGCCCTTCTTCCGAACCTGGGCGGACAGTCCGGTCTGAATCTCTGCGAAGAACTTTACCACGCAGGTGTTCTGACCAAGTATAACGTAGAAGTTATCGGTGTTCAGGTGGACGCTATCAGCCGCGGAGAAGACCGTATTGAATTCAAGAAAGCCATGGACGAACTGGGTGTTGAAATGGCCAGAAGCGCTCCTGCTTATTCTGTAGAAGAAGCCGTAAAAATTGCGAAAGATTTGGGCTATCCCTGTGTTATCCGTCCTGCTTATACCATGGGCGGTACCGGCGGCGGTCTTGTTTACAATGAAGAAGAATTAAAGAAAGTTGCCGCAAGAGGCATTGCTGCTTCCATGATTAACCAGGTTCTCGTAGAGGAATCCATCTTAGGCTGGGAAGAACTGGAAGTGGAAGTTGTGCGTGATGCCAAAGGAAATAAGGTATCCGTATGCTTTATCGAAAACATTGACCCGGTAGGCGTTCACACAGGTGACTCCTTCTGTTCCGCACCGATGCTGACCATTTCTCAGGACTTGCAGGATCGTCTGGAAAAACAGGCACATGCCATCGTAGAATCCGTAGGCGTTATCGGCGGTACAAACGTACAGTTCGCCCATGACCCGGTATCAGACCGTGTGGTAATTATTGAAATTAACCCAAGAACTTCCCGTTCTTCCGCACTTGCAAGTAAGGCAACCGGATTCCCGATTGCGTATGTATCCGCCCTTCTTGCTGCCGGACTGACACTGGATGAAATTCCTTACTGGAAAGAGGGAACTCTGGACAAATACAAACCAACCGGTGACTATGTGGTTATAAAATTTGCTCGTTGGGCTTTTGAGAAATTCAAAGGTTCTCAGGACAAATTAGGTACACAGATGAAAGCCGTAGGCGAAGTTATGTCTATCGGTAAAAACTATAAAGAAGCTCTTCAGAAAGCTATCCGCTCTCTGGAAAGAGGCTGCTACGGTATGGGTTTTGTGAAAAATCTGCATGAACTGACTTTAGATGAATTATATCTGAAACTCACTGAGGCAACCAGCGAAAGACAGTTCATTTTATATGAAGCAATTCGCAAAGGAGCATCTTTGGAAAAACTTCATGAAATGACTTATATTAAAATGTGGTTCTTAGAGCAAATGAAAGAACTGGTTGATGAAGAAGAAAAGATTCTCTCTTACAAAGGCCAGGAACTTCCTGACGAATTGCTGATTCAGGCAAAGAAAGACGGATTCTCTGATAAATATCTGGCACAGCTTCTGGAAACAGATGAATGGGAATTATGCAAACGCAGAGAAGCCCTTGGTATGGAAGAACGCTGGGACGCAGTACCGGTAAGCGGTGTAAAAGATCCTACTGCTTATTACTACTCTACCTACAACGGAGAAGACAAAGCGCCTGTTTCTAACGGAAGAAAAATCATGGTATTAGGCGGCGGTCCTAACCGTATCGGACAGGGTATCGAATTCGACTACTGCTGTGTACACGCTGCCTTCACACTGAGAGAGCTGGGCTTTGAAACCATCATGGTAAACTGTAACCCGGAAACGGTTTCCACAGACTATGATACTTCTGATAAACTGTATTTCGAGCCTCTGACTGTAGAAGACGTTATGTCTATTTACAACAAAGAAAAACCTCTTGGTATTATCGTACAGTTCGGCGGCCAGACACCTCTGAACATTGCAGCAGAACTGGAAAAACGCGGTGCACACATTCTGGGTACTTCTCCTGCTGTCATTGATATGGCAGAAGACCGTGACCTCTTTAATGAAATGATGCACAAGTTAGAGATTCCTATGCCGGAATCCGGTATGGCTGTAAACGTAGAGGAAGCCCTGGAAATCGCACACCGCATTGGTTATCCGATGATGGTTCGTCCTTCGTATGTGTTAGGCGGACGTGGTATGGAAGTCGTATACGATGACAACATGTTAAGAAACTACATGGCTGCTGCCATTGACGTCACACCGGAACGCCCGATTCTCATGGATAAATTCCTTCAGAATGCCCTGGAGTGTGAAACGGATGCCATTTCTGACGGAACACATGCCTTCGTTCCTACGGTTATGCAGCACATTGAGCAGGCCGGTATTCACTCCGGAGACTCTGCCTGTGTGATTCCTTCTGTAGAAATTTCAGAAGAAAACAAGGCTTTAATCCGCAAATATACCACTGCCATTGCATGCGAAATGGGAGTGGTAGGTCTGATGAACATGCAGTATGCCATCTGTGAAGGCAAGGTATACGTTCTGGAAGCCAACCCAAGAGCTTCCCGTACCGTTCCGCTGGTATCCAAAGTTTGCAACGTCAACATGGCAAACATTGCCACAAAGCTGATGACCTACGAGCTGACCGGAGAACGTCCTGACGTTACTGCTTTCACAGAAAAAGCACATCCGTACTACGGAGTAAAAGAAGCGGTATTCCCGTTTAATATGTTCCCGGAAGTTGACCCTCTTCTGGGACCGGAAATGCGTTCTACAGGTGAAGTGCTTGGGCTGAGCGAATCCTTTGGCATGGCTTACTATAAAGCACAGGAAGCTGCCGGAGCAAAACTGCCTCTGGGCGGAACAGCTTTAGTCAGCGTAAACAAAAATGACCGTGCAGGCGCTTTAGAAGTAGCAAAACAGTTCCGCGAACTGGGCTTCCATATTGTTTCCACAGAAGGCTGTGCAAAATACTTTATGGAAAATGGTCTGGAATGTGAAATGCTGAAAAAACTTCAGGAAGGACGTCCAAACATCTATGACGCTATGGTAAACGGTAAAATTGACTTAATTGTCAACACACCAGCCGGAAAACAGAGCAAGTATGATGACTCTTACCTGCGTAAAACCGCTATTAACAAAAAGATTCCTTACATCACTACGATTTCCGCTGCTCTTGCAAGCGCAAAAGGAATCAAAGCAGTGCTTACCAAAGAAACTGCTACCTTGAAATCTCTGCAGGAATACCACAAATCACTGGATTAATTTCTGTAAGAATATCAGATTTAAGCAAAAGGGGAGCTGCCGTATTCTTTACGGCAGCCCCTCTATTTTTAAGGAGTAACTCATGTCAGCAAAATATTCAAAAAACTTTATTCTTCTTTTTATCACTGCTGTTATCTGGGGCGTGGCTTTTGTGGCCCAGAGCGCAGGAATGGACTATGTAGGGCCATACACGTTCAACGCGGTCCGCTGTCTTTTAGGTGGAATTGTACTGATTCCCTGTGTCTTTTTTCTGACCCGATCTGCAAAAAAAGAGCAGAAAAAAGACGGTACAGCCTCAAAAATGCCGGTTATGGACCGTCCGAAAGATTTGCTCATCGGAGGACTTATCTGCGGCTTTATGATGTTTGTATCCACCACCTTACAGCAGGTGGGAATTGCCTACACAACTGTGGCAAAAGCAGGTTTCATCACTGCTCTTTACATTATTATTGTACCCATTCTGGGGATTTTTCTGAAAAGAAAAGCAGGTCTGAAAATCTGGATAAGCGTTGTCATTGCTCTGGTTGGTCTGTATCTGCTCTGTATGAAAGGCAGTCTTTCTCTGAGTAAGGGAGATTTCCTGATTCTCATCTGTTCCATCTGCTTTGCCATTCACATTATGGTGGTGGATCATTTTACAGAGAAGGTCAGCGGAACCAAGCTGTCCTGCATCCAGTTCCTGTTTGCAGGCGCTCTGTCCTCGGTTCTTATGTTTCTCTTTGAGGAGCCGCACTGGGCTGATATCGGGGCAGCCTGGCTGCCCATCTGCTATGCGGGTATTCTCTCCTGCGGTGTGGCCTACACCTTTCAGATTATCGGTCAGCGCGGTACAGACCCGACCATTGCCTCTCTGATACTCAGCCTGGAATCGGTAGTTTCCGTTCTGGCGGGATGGATATTGCTTGGAGAGACACTAAGCCCAAGAGAAATCCTGGGATGTGTACTGATGTTTGGAGCCATTATACTGGCACAGATTAATCCGAAAAAACAAGGATAAGTACAGAGAAGACTGCCGTATTTCAACACATACGGCAGCCTTCTATTCTCTGGTTTCCATTCACTGTTTTCTATTTTCCTGCTACAATCAGATAACGGTGAATCGTTCCTTCTATCTCCCCTTTTTCCTCAATAATATTCTGCATTTTCCATAATGCTTTGAAGCATTTATCCACGGAAAAACCGGGAAATTCCCATTCAATAATGCGGGCAAACCACACAAATGCACCCACATCGTAAAACTTGATTGGACGATACGCTTCTTCTGCACGAAGAATATGAAATCCGGCCTCTTCAAACACTTTTCTCTGCTCTTTCAGATTCAAATGAGGAAAAGGAGGTTCGCTTCCGGGAAGAACCATCTCCACTAAATCTCTGTCATTTTCCCCTCCAACCTGTTGGGTAATAAAGATTCCGTCCTGCTTCAAAAGACGATATAATTCCTTTGCATTAAAATCCCCATGTCGATTCAAAATAATGTCAAAAGTTTCACTGTCATAGGGAATCGCAGAAGGATTGGCACACTCTTTGATTAGCAAATTAAGGGAAAATCGTATGGAAGATTACTCCATGGAAAGCAGCACGGGCCTCACCGGAGAACCGTCTATCCCTTCCCATTTCAGAGGCTGTGCTGCAAGAAAATAGTTTCCCGGCAATACTTCGCGCAGCACAAGCCCTTCCAGTATAACAACCTCTGCCGAAAGCAGAATTTTGTGTACTACAGGCTGAGTATCTCCTTTCCCCACAGTCTGGCTTTCCACACCAATCAGATCCGTTTTTGCCTCTGCCAATACGCTGGCTGCCTCAGGGGTCAGCAGAATATCCCCTTTTAAAAGCAACTTTCCCGTCCCGTCTTCCAATAGCTTTTTCATACATTCTTCCGTGATTTCTCCGGAGACTTCAGCTACCTTACAAGCTCCCATACACTTGGCAAGAGGAATGGTATCCACCCCGCCTTTGTCCGGGCAAAAATGCTTCGGCGCGTCCAAATGTGTGCCGTTATGACTGCCCATAGTAATCACGGTAAGATTGCAGACATCTCCTTTTTTGATTTCCAGAAAAGGAGTTTTACAAGGCACCGGGTCACCGGGATAAGCCGGTGTAGAAAACAATTCTTTTCCTATATCATATATCTGAAACGCATCTTTCATGCTCTTTAAACCTCCAATATCCGTCCTAGTTCCTCTACTGTTTCTGCAATTTCCAGGGCGCCTTCCTGCTGCAATTCCTTCCGGTTTCCATATCCGTAAGTGACACCAATACAGGAAAGCCCGGCCTCTCTTGCCCCGCAGACATCATAGAACCGATCCCCAATCATCACAGCTTCTTCTCTTGTGTTTTCCAGTCCCAATTCCCCTAAAACCGCTTCAATTACCTGTGCTTTTGTCATCTTCGGACGTGCAATATCACTGCCTTGCATAACCTGAAAATATCCGTCCAGATGAAAATGTTCCAGTACAATTTTCACCATGGAATCCGGTTTTGAAGACGCCACGGCCAGCAGATATCCCTTCGCCTGCAGCTTTCCCAATAATTCTGCAATTCCTTCATACGGCCTGTTTTCAAAGATTCCGGTCACCGTATACCGTTCCCGGTAATACTTCACCGCCTCTTTGGCCTCTTCCTCTGAAAACCCTGCATAGACCATAAACTGGCTCAAAAGCGGCGGTCCTACAAAGACCTCCAGCGCTTCCAAATGCTCTCCCAGTGCTCCTTTTCCCATTTTCTGCAGGGCATATTGTACGGATTTTGTAATTCCTTCTCCTGAAGCTGTCAGGGTTCCATCTAAATCAAATAATAACGCCTTGTATCTCATCATGTTTTCCTTTTCCTATTTTAATGTTCTTATCAGTCCCAAAACCTTTTCTTCTGTCAGTCCTGTATACAGTTTCCCATCTATTTTCATATTAGGAGAAGTTCGGCATTGTTTCATACAGTTCTGAGTTGTCAGGTGCACTTTTTTATCTGCTGAAAGTCCATCTTTGGCAATTTTTAATTCCTTTTTCACGGTTTCTAAAAGCACCATACTGTTTTTATTTTGGCAGCGTTCTCCCGTGCAGAGAACCAGTTCATGGCTGTAATTTGCTTCTTTCAAATCAGGAATCCTTTTCATAATACAGCTAAATATTACACGCTTTACTCCCAGTTTTTCAGCCGCCATTTCCTGTGCATCTACCGGAATATATCCCTCCACTTCCTGTATTTCCCGCAGCATGGACACAATATTTTCCTGTTCTGCCGCATTACGCTGTGATGCATAATACTCTATAATTTCTCGGATTTCATTTTCATTCTTCACTTCTGCAAACCCTCCTTTTCTTTGATAAATACCATTTCCGAGGCAGTGGAATGAACCGGTTCATATCGGTATCCCAACCCTTGGAATTCTTTGACTTTTTCTACTTCTTCTATCTGGTTTTCCGACAGCCAGCGCACCATTTCGCCTCTGGCTATCTTCGCCTGTGTTCCTTTTACTTTTACTCTTCCTTCTGCCCATTCTCCGAAAATACAGGTAATATACCGGACGTCTTCTCTCACATAAGGTGCTACTGTTTTGCTGTATTCCTTGGATGCCAGATTTAAAATTATCCGTTCTTCCTTTACCAGTTCCCGGTAAATATCTTCTTCCCAAAAATCATACAAATCCCGCTTTTTCCGTGAATTTGAAACCGTTTCCAGTCTTGTCTGCATTTCCAACCGATAGGGAATCACTCCGTCCATAGGTCTTAAAATCCCGTAAAGCCCAGATAAAATCCGCAGGTTCTTTTGTGCATATTCCCACTGGTTTTCTGTAAATACAGAAGGTGCCATATACTGATATTGAATCCCTTCATAAGCCAGTACCGCAGGAGTCAGTCTGGAAGAAAAATTTTGATTTTGCAGTCTGTACCAATTCTGCCGGGCAATTTTCTCATTACATTTCCACAGTTTCTGCAGCGTTTGAAAATCCTTTTCTTTCAGAGTATTCCATAAACATTCTGCCTTTTTTAGATACACCGGCTCTGTAAACTCTACGGGTTCATCTGTCCGAATATTCATCTTCTTTGCCGGAGAAATGATAATCTTCATCTTTTGCAAAACCTCCTGTATATTTGTAAACTGCACATCGTACCATCATTATACCACGTCCCATTTTCAAATCCAACGCTTTTCTGCCCTTGCACCTATTCCTGGATTCTGCTATTCTGAAAGAGAAATAAAATATACCAAAATACCGTTTTTAGAAAGGGGGATTTTTATGATACAGGCTGTCATTTTTGACATGGACGGTGTTTTATTTGACACGGAACAGGTTATGAAAGAAGGATGGCTAAAAGCCGGAAAGGAACTGAATTTTCAACTTACGGAAAAACATCTTGGACAAATGCGGGGCGGTTCCAGCGAACAAAATGCAGCGCTTTTTCAGAAATGGTTTGAAGGAAAAATTGATTACCACCGGGCCAGGAGTATACGTTCCCAATACTTATCCGATTACATAGAAAAGCATTCTGTCCCCGAAAAGAAGGGACTACAGGAAATTGTGACTTATCTGACACAGGAACAGATTCCGTGGGCAGTAGCCACCTCCACCCCCAGAAAGCGTGCCTCTCACTACTGGGAGCTGGCCGATATTGCAAAATTTATGACCGCCTCCGTCTGCGGTGATGAGGTACAGCACAGCAAGCCCAACCCGGAAATTTTTCTGGAAGCTGCCCAAAAACTGCGTATACCGCCTCAAAACTGCCTTATTGTAGAGGACAGCATAAACGGATTGAAAGCGGGCAAAGCTGCAAATGGAGTGACCTGCATGGTGCCTGATTTGACTCCTTACACAGCTGCTTTAGAACCTTTCTGCGATTATGTATGCAAAGATTTGACACAGGTTATTGCTCTAATCTCCTCTCAGAAATTTATAAAATTTTGACAACTACCTCTCTTGCGAATCCGGCAGACTCTAATATGTTAGCCAAACGCCCTTTTATCCGGCAAATGTAAGCGTGCCGGACAAAAGGACGTTTCCCTGTCTGTTATTTATTTTTTTTCGCCAGTTCCATAATCTCGTTATATTTGCTCATAATATACCCGTAATTTTTCCTCTTATGAGGCAGAAGACAGGCGCTGCAATCCTTTATGCCATTGTCCGTATATTTGAAGTTTCCGCCGCATTTACTGCCAAGGGCGTACAGCGGGCAATAGCAGAACAGACAGTTAAAATTTTCCAAATCTTTTGTTTCATGGCAAGGAAAATACTCACAGTTTTTGTGAGCAAAAAAAGAATATTCCTTTCCCTCCCAGTATGGTTTTTCCTGTTTTTTTTCTTCACTCATGGTCTGATACTCCTCTCTTTTTATTTTTTTCTATGCGATATCCGCCATATGCCTGGGACTGTACTGCCCGTTTTCATGGAAAATTTCTTCCAGAAGATTCAAATTTTCATCGGAGTGTTCAATTTCTCTTGCATATTCATAAGCTGTCTGAACAATTTCAGAAAAGGTCAGTCGTTCCTGATTCTGCAGCCATTTTGCGAAACAAAGTTCATCTATCCAGAAGACGCTGAACACAGCCAGAACCATTTTGGTATACACCATATCGTCATAAACAGCGCCGCAGAAATAAGTATAGACAAAAAATATAAGAATCTGTTCCTGATAAATTTCCCAGTTTTCCCTTTCCTTTTCTTCTATGTACTGCAGAAATTTTCCACGCTTTTTCTCATAAGAAGACCTTCCTTCTCCGTATAATTCAGCTTCCAGACAGGACAGGTTTCCCTCCCATTCCGTGCGCAGCACTTCCAGTCTGCGCAAGTCTTTCAGCATAAACTGCATACTCTCAAAACGAATTTCTGAACGTTTTTCAGGTTTTCTATCTTTTATTTTCTTATCTGCTTTCTGCAGTTCTTCCGCAAAATCCACTTCAAAAAGTATGCCTTCTTCCAAAGCATTCTGGAAGAGCTGTGTTATGTGCAGACATAGGAAAACTCGCTTTCTGATACTGTATTTCCGATTTTGAAGGATTTGAAAAAGATACGTTCGCACCTCTTCCAGCTTTCCGAAAAGCAGAAAATCAAAGTCTTCATAATCTTCCTCTATTTCTTCCAAATCGTCCTCTTCTTCCAGAAATTCCACTCTGGATTTGCAGCCCAGAATCATTTCTGCTGCCACAGGACAGGAAAGAGACAGGGACAGCTCCCGCAGGTTTTCAAATTCCTCTGTGTGCCTTGGATACTGCCTGCAGGTTTCGCACAGTGAGGAGGGGCCCAGTTTCCTATAGATATCGCACAAATTCTTTTCATTTAAAAAGCTGCAGCGCTTTTCATACTGCTCAAAGGCTCCCACAGACCAATCAATAGAGTTCAGAAGACGGATACCGAAATCTCCCTTCACCCGACTGTAGGTTTCCAGAGATTCCTCATCTATGAATATCTGCCAGCCTGCACAGCAGGTATCCGGACATTTGTCAGCCGTGCAGACAAAATCCTGATAATAGTGGGGTTTTCTGTAATACATAGTGAAAATGTTCCTTTCTGCTTTTCTCGTAGTATTCTCAAAAAAGAATACCACTGCCCCACCCCTTTTTCAAGTTTCCTTCATGTATTTCTCAAAAATATTTTCCACATTTTCTTTTCTCAACGCATACATATGATTCAGCGGCCCGCTGCCGTTTCCCAGGTTCAACTGTGCCCGCAAGGCTCCGGTAATGTATGCTTTTGCCCTTCTGACGCTCTCCGGCACATCATAACCTTTTGCCAGATTACAGGCTATGGCAGAAGACAGCGTGCAGCCAGTGCCGTGTGTATTGGGATTTTCCACTTTTTCTCCTGGATACCAGATAAATTTTCCTTCAAAATACAACAAATCATCTGCCGTCTCCTTTAAATGTCCGCCCTTTAAGAGCACAGCTCCCTCCATGCCCTCTCCAATGATTTGCGCCGCTTTTTCCATATCTTTTCCTGTATGAATGTTCATTCCTGTCAGAATTTCCGCCTCTAAGAGATTGGGGGTCACCACATCAGCCAGCGGAAACAGTTCTGCCTTTATTGCCTTCTCTGCCTCTTTCTGCATAAGAGTTCCCCCACTGGTAGCTGACATGACCGGATCCGCCACAATATTTTCGGCTTCATATTCCCGCAGTTTTTCTGCAATGGCATGGATAATCTGGCTGTCTGAAACCATACCGATTTTCACAGCATCCGGACAGATATCCTGGAAAATACAGTCCAGCTGCTTTGCCACAAATTCCGGCGGTACGTTCTGAACCCCGTAAACTCCGGTAGTGTTTTGTGCAGTCAGGGCAGTAATGGCTGTCATGGCATACAGACCGTGTGCAGTAATGGTTTTTATATCGGCCTGGATACCTGCTCCGCCGCTGGAATCTGAACCTGCAATGCTCAGAACTTTTTTCATACTCCTTGCCGTCATTTCTTCTGAAAGTTCCCGCAGCCGCCTGCAGGCCTCTTTTATATTTTTCTGTCCGTAAATCCCGGAAACCACAGCAACACCGGAAACGCCGCTGCCTTTTAATTCCATCAGATTACTTTCTTTCACGCCTCCGATAGCTACCACCGGAATGGAAACGGCCCGGCAAATGGCCTGCAGCTCTTCTCTTGCAACAGGCTTTGCGTCCTTCTTGGTAGAAGTTCCAAATACAGCTCCCACGCCCAGATAGTCTGCACCCAGAGCTTCTGCTTTTCTGGCATCCTCCACAGTCCGGCAGGACACACCAATGAGTTTATCCGGCCCCAGTATTTCTCTGGCTTCCAAAAGCCCCATGTCCTTCTGCCCCAGATGAACACCGTCCGCCTGCACCTTCCTGGCAATTTCCACGTTATCATTAATCACAAAGGGAACTTTGTATTTTGCTGCTAACTGCCGGATTTTTACGGCTTCTTTGAAAAATTCTTCTTCTGCTAAATGTTTTTCCCTCAGCTGCAAAAAGGTAACTCCTCCTTCCAGAGATTCTTCCACCTGTTCTTCAAAAGACTTTTCTCCCACCCAGGTTCTGTCTGTCACTGCATAAAGCTGCATATCTTCTTTTTTACATTTCATGTCTTTTCCTTTCTTTCGGAGACGTAAAAACCGGGAAACGTCAGCACGTCTCCCGGTTTTCACATCTCCCTACGCTGGCATTACCCATATCAGGTTAAAGGGTCGAAGTTTGAGCACTTCCTCTCAGCCCGCCTACGGGCTCCCCTGACTGCATATGAAATTGTTTTTATGCATTTTCCAGCTTTTCTGTCCATTCTTTCTCCTTAAAGCCGGGAAGTGCAAAATCTTCGCCCACCAGAATCGGACGCTTCACCAGCATCCCATCTGTGGACAGAAGTTCCAACTGCTCTTCTTCTGTCATGGAAGGCAGTTTGTCTTTTAAATGAAGTTCTTTGTACTTATTCCCGCTGGTATTAAAAAATCTCTTTAAAGGAAGTCCGCTTTTTTCATACCATTCTCTTAATTCTTCCTTGGAAGGTCTGTCCTCCACAATATGGCGCTCTGAAAATTCCGGATTTCTCTCTTTCAGCCATTTTTTTGCTTTCTGGCAGGTGGTACATTTTGGATATTCCACAAATAATAACATAATTTTGATCCTTATAATCTCTCTGCATTCGATGCCATGAATTTGTACTCCGCTACAGAACGGTCAAAGCCTTTGATGTGGTCAAAGAGCCAGTCCACAACATTTTTCTGTACCTGTGCAACAAAAGCTTCTGTAGGACCTTCTTCCTCTTCCAGCATTTCCTGTAATTCTTTTACTGCTTTTTTGAATTCCGCATGTTTTTCCTTATGTTCTTTGATACCCGGATATTCCATTTCTTCCTGCAGTTTCTCCTCTGCACTAAAGTGAAATTCTGTATAGTCCAACAGGTAATCCAGCATTTTTACTGCTTTAATTTTACCCTGTCCGTCTTCACAGCTTTCCAGAAGCTGGTTAATTCTGCCAATCAGTTCTTTATGCTGAGAATCTATCATCTCATTTCCTGTTACTAATGTTTCATCAAATTCTGCTCTCATAGTCTTAAACCTCCTCTGTGATTAGCTATAGTGTACCACATTTTTTCCGGTTTTCCAATCTAAATTTCCTTTTCCAGAATCACTTTCTGACACCGAAGTCCATAATTTCTGTAAAATTCCAATACCGATTGATTGAAATTCCACGCTGTCAGTTCCAGTTTAAAAATATTCCTGCGTCTGGCTTCCGCTTCTGCCTCTATAAGCAGCAGTTTTCCGATACCCCGGTTTCTATATTTTTCGTCCACGCAAATTGCCTCCACATAGGCTCTCTGCCTTTTTCTGGTAATACTGCCTCCTCCGGCTGTATGATACTTTATCTCACACATGCCCACCATTTTTCCGCTTACGCTGGCTGCCAAAAACAGGATTTCCGGGTTAGCCATGTCTTCTGCAAACTGCTCCAATGTATAAAAATGCTGCACATCTTTATAAATATCCGGTCTGGCCTGGCTGTGCAAATCATGCACCTGCTACATAAATCCCGCGATTTCTCTGTAGTCCTCTTTCTCCGCCTTACGAATCTTTGGCTGTTCCTTCGTATCCTCCATATCTCTCCTGCTCCTTCCTCCTGCAAATTTCACCCCACTGGCAATGCCCACAGATTCCCTCCCGTCTGCCTGGCTTCAGAATACTCTTCTCCACCAAATGAAAAAACTCTTCCCAGGAAATGACACAATTTTCTTCCAGTCCACATGCAAGCAGCACCTTTCGGTCATATTCTTCCACTTTATCCTGGCTAATGCAGATATCTTCCCTTAAATTTGGACATTTCTTACATAGAATATCCCCTGTTGTCACAATTTGCAAGATTGGATTCTGCTCCATGCCTGCCAGAACGTTTTCCATATGCGCTGTAAATCCGTCACTATACCCTTTTCCCTCAAAAAAAGCAAGGCACATACCATGATGTGCCCGCAATCTGAGAAGCCTTTCTTCTCTCATCTTCTGATAACGCCTCCCAGTCTCTTTGTCAAAACCATTGCCAACAAAATTTTCAGCAAATCCGGAATAATAAAAGGAATGACACACCAGCCTAATACTGCGCCGATTCCCACTGGACCTGTCTGGCTGGTATACACGACCAGAAACCACAGAGTTCCTACGGTATAGCAGGCCAACAGTCCTGCAAGCATGGAAAAGAACAGCGCTGCCTTTCCTCTTCCGAAGAATTTTTCCATCCCCCACATCACCAGTGCAGAAACCAGAAATCCCACAATATATCCTCCGGTAGTTCCTGCCAGAACTCCAATTCCTCCTGTAAATCCTGCAAACACCGGAATTCCTATGATGCCAAGCAATATGTAAATCAAAACCGCCATGCTGCCTCTTCTTCCGCCTAAAATTCCCACAGCAGTAAAAACTCCCATAGTCTGCAGTGTAAATGGCACCGCCGCCGGAATGGAAATCCAGGAGCATACTGCAATTAATACTGCAAAAATACTCACATAAACCAAATCTTGTGTCTTATTTCGTTCCCCTGCTATTGTTGTCATATTCTTTTTCCTTTCCTGTTGCTGTTTTTCAATTTTTCTTCCTACACTTTACCATAGGGTAGCAATAATTGTCAACCTTATTATACTTTTAAGTTTACAATATACTTTTTGTTTACAATAAATGTGGCACAAAACAGCTATGGAAAAGAAAATAGGAAAAGCATTTTCATTCTCCATATGGTTTCGTGCCACATCTTCCTCTTGTATTTCTTAGTAGTTCTCTTCGCTCCACTTCAGGAAGGAACCTGTATTCGCGTCAATTTCAAACTCATACTCTGTCTGCTGGTAAACAATATCTCCCTCGTAGATATATTGCCCGTCATCCAAATCCAGTTCCATGCGCAAATCTTTTTCCTCTGCTCCGGGAACACGTTCTAAAGCCGCTTTTTTCGCGTCTTCCTGGCTGACAGCTACCTGAACGTTCTGTGCATCTCCCTGGGAACTGCTTTCTGCTGTGTTCTGCTGGTTTGCTGTATCCTGTCCCTCTGTTGTCTGTGTACCGGAGGGTGTCTGTGTCTCATAAGAATCACGGACGTCTGTTTCCTCACTTAAAACGGCTCCGTCACTGGCCCCGATGTCATAACTGTACTCCTTCTCTCCTGCATCAAACTCCACTTCGTAAATACTTCTTCCGTCATCTCTGTCCTTGCTGACTTTTAATCTGGAAACCTCATCTTCCGTAACCCCTGCCTTCTCAAATGCAATACTTTTGGCAGATTCCTGTCCAATATCCTTTCCTTCTGCTGCTCCGCATCCTGCCAGCAAACCTCCTAAAACCAAAACAGCTGTTATCCTTGTATATTTCTTCATAAATAAAATCTCCTCTCTGTATTTGATGAAGTCAGTATACCCAGGAAAGATTAAAGAAACATTAAAACCAGAAAATATTTTACTTTTTTTCTCCACTTTCTTCTGTGGGCAGCCAAAAGGTAAACACACTGCCCTTGCCAAGAGTACTTTCCACCTGGATTTCTCCCTGGTGGGCCTGCACAATCCATTTCACCATAGGCAGCCCCAGCCCGGAATGACTGTCCTGTATTCTGGCCTTATCGACCCGGTAAAACCGCTCCCAGATATGAGGAAGGTCTTCCGGGGAAATTCCCTTTCCATCATCCTCTATACTTCCCCAAATTTGATTTTCCATACCCTGCAGACGGATTTTCACATAGCCCGGTCCTCCGTGATAAGCAATGGCATTGGAAACCAGGTTCACCACCATACGGAGGTAAAGACTCTCGTCCACTTCCGCAAAAAGATTTTCCTCTATCTGCATTTCCAGCCGGATATTTTCTTTCTCTGCCAACAGTTCCATCTCCAAAGCAGCCATTTCCGTCAATTCACTGAGGTTTACCCGCTCTTTTTGAATTTCCTGCCGTCCCTGGTCTGCCCTGGACAAAAACAGGAGGCGCGAAATCATGTCTGACATTTCAAAAGCTTTTTTCTGAATCCTTTGCAGCTGCGTTTTCTGCTCCCTCGTCAGATTTTCGTCTTCCAGCAACTCCTCACACTGCGCCAGAATCACTGCCGCCGGCATACGAAGTTCATGAGAGACATCCGAGGTAAACTGCTTTTCCCTCTGAAATCCCTCCTCTATCTGCGCCAACATTTTATCAAATGTTTCTGCCATCACATAGACTTCATCTGTGCCGCGGCCAAGACCTACTCTTCTGGACAAATCCCTGTCTTTCTGTATCTCCTGTACGGTTTCTGTAATCTGCCTTACCGGGCGCAGCGTCCTTCTAATGAAAAAATACCCCGCTGTTCCTGTAAGCGCTACCAGCAGAGGCAACAAAATCAGAGCCAGACGCTGAACGGTTTTCATACTGTTTTCTGCACGATTAATGGAACAGACACCCCGGATATACACGTCCTGAAATTCTCCCGGCCGATACTTGATATCAAAAACATACCACCGCGCGGCGCCTGTTCCCACAGTCTGCATACTCCCATCTGCAAACACCGTCTTTTCCTGAAAACCATAAGGCACTCTCCCAAAGAGAAAGGTTCCCGTTTCATCATATAAAGCCAGGTAAATGCCATCCTCCAAATCATAAAAATCCTGTTCCATATCCAGTTTACCATTTTGCACACTTACTTCATCCATACTTTCATATACCCGCTTTTCCAGTTGAGCCTGTACAGAACCTAAAATTTCCTGGCTACTGAGGGAAAACAACAGCCCCAGGGAAATGCAGGTTAAAAGCGTCATGAAAAAAGTAAACATAAGCGTCACTTTTATTTTCAAAGATATTTTTTTCATGCTTTCTCCTTCAGCACATATCCGGCGCCCCGTACAGTGTGAATCAGCTTAGAAGTAAAGCCCTCATCAATCTTTTTCCGCAGGTAGCGGATGTACACGTCAATCACATTCGAGCCTCCTGTATAGTCATAATTCCAGATATGCTGCTCCAGCTTTTCTCTGGACAGCACGATTCCCTGGTTCTGTATCATATAGCGAAGGAGGGAAAATTCCTTTCCGGAAAGTGTAATCTCCTTCCCGCCCCGCAGAACTTCATGGGTATCCAGGTGTACTTCCAAATCCGCCACACGGCACACGTTTTCCTTCTCTCCTGTTCCCCGGCGCAAAAGCACCCGGATACGCGCCAGCAGCTCTTCCAAAGCAAAAGGCTTCACCAGATAATCATTGGCCCCCGAATCCAGTCCCTTCACCCGGTCTTCAATGCTGTCTCTGGCTGTCAGAAGCAACACCGGAACCTGATTTCCCTCTTTTCTGATTTTTGTCAGCACGCTCAGACCGTCCAGCACCGGCATCATAATATCCAGAATCACTACATCATATTCTGCACCGGCCAGATAGTCCAGCGCCTCTTCTCCCTGAAAACAGGTATCTACACTGTAATGCTCTTTTTTTAGCCTGGATACTAAAATCGCATTCATATCTCTGTCATCTTCGGCTACCAGAATTCTCATAAAATCACGTCCTCCCTGTACTTTCTAAATGCCTTTTTTCATCTAAATGCACATTTTTCATAGCAACAATGAGCCATACAACAAACATATTTCTCTGCTCTTTACTCATTTTTTCTGTATCATAAAATTGTCTTTCGCGAAACAGTTCAGATTCATTTTCAATTAAATCTTCTGCAAGATAGTTTTATCAATGGATTATCTCCCCTTCCATATCATATAGTTCTGTTCTTCACTTTGATTATATCAAATATTTTTATTTCGTACATAAATTTCCGTTCAAATTTATCGATAAAAAATATGTTCTGAATACTATTGAATGGCAATCTAAAAATTTATTGGAAATAACTTATAGGGAGGGATAAGTTAATGAAGTACGCAAAAGGTATAAAATATTCTTTGTCATTTGTAGCACTTTTGTATATTTTAGGTATTTGCTTTGTTCCTTTTGTGAAGCCACTAAAATATAATTGGACTGCATGGTTAGTTTTTGGAATATATTTATTAAATCTTGTTTTTTTGTGGGCTATTGATGGAAAGAAAACAACTATAATGGATGACAAGGAAGAAGCAACAAAAGAGGCGAAAATATCTCAAGAATTATTAAGAGACAGAAATAAATGGATTGTATAATGTTACGTCTTGATAGTTCTATACTAAAAGTAAAGTGGAAACGGGGCGTTGCAAAATAGGTGAGTGAGTATCTATGGAGCAACCCCCTTTTTTTGATAAAGCATCAACCAGTTCCATTCAAAAATTCTCGAAATTTCTCGCTATGTTCAAAAACGGCATTATAACTGCCTGCCATTTCAATTCCACCATCTACAAGAAAGATAATTTCATCATATTCTTTTAAAAGCGGAGAATGAATATCATGCGTAATCGACAGTAATGTCACATTCTTCCTACTAAGAAGCCGTTTCTCTATATCATAAGCACTTTTCTTATCAATCGCCGACATTCCCTCATCAAGAATCAATATCGGCTTTTCATGATAAACAGCCCGTGCCAATGCTATTTTTTGCTTTTGCCCTCCTGACAAGTTTGCTCCATTCTCTTGTATTACCTGCTCCAGCCTACATTTCTGATCTTGTATCAATTCCAAGACTCCACTGATTGTGCAGGCATCCACCAAACGTTTTGCATCTTCCTTTTCCGTAAGTGTAATATTCTCTTGTACGGTTGAATGAAACAAAAAAGTATTTTGACCAACTGTTGCAAACAAATTGATATATTGACGATATTTGTTTTCAATACCGCATCCGTCTACCAGAATATTTCCTGCGTTCTGCTTATAAATACCGTTAATAAGATTGATTAATGTTGTCTTTCCTGCACCGCTGCCTCCTACTACTGCATATTTCTTACCTTTTCGTATTTTCAAATAAATTTCATGTAATATTTCCTTCTGCCCTTCATAAGAAAAACTGATATTACACAGTTCAATGTCTTTTTCAAAAAGAAGTAATGCAGATTCTTCTTTTTGGTTTCCCCTATCATTTTCATCTACAGTCAATATGCTTAAAAATCGTTCCTCTATTGCCCGGCCACCAGAAATCTTTGGCAAATTTGTCATAATGAGTATCAACGGCTGAACAAATGCACCTGTCAGCTGCATCACCGCAACCATTTCCCCGACATTTAATATATTCATAAACACAAATTGAGCCGACACAAACAGTACCAGCAATTCTGTCGCAACGGACAGAACGGAGGAAAATGTCTCACTTTTGGATAGATTTTTATCCAGTGAATTCTTTTTTTCATAATATTTTTCATTCGCAGAATCAAATTTTTCTCCTGCTTTTTCCTGATAATTGTATGTACTAATCACATAAAATCCTTCCAAATAATCTGACGCAGTCCCAGTTATAAGAGCAAGTCGTTTTGAAACCTTTTCCTGTGCCAGAGAAATCTTCTTATTAAAAAGACGTGGCAAAAAATAAATAATTACTGTACATGTAATAATCAGAAAAGTGATACTTATGTTTGTGCCCAATAGAGCCAGCAGTACAATTGTTGCTGATATGACATTTTGTACTACACAGAGTTTACTTCTCACTATTCCTTCCTGATAAATCTGAATATCATTTGTGAGAAGTGACAAATAATCTGATGTTGAAGATTTCCGAAAACCAACAAACGAATATGACATTATTTTTCGAAACAAAAGACTACGTAATTGTCCTATATAACGATTAATCATTCTCTGCATGTAAAAATTCCTTAGATAGTTAAATCCAAAATATAGCACTATAAAAATCAACGCACCAAAAACAATCCTCCTAAAGTCATCCATCTGCTCAGTACTTACTATATTAATTGTCAGTTCAATAATCAGTGCGATTGCCACGGATAAAACAGCTGTTATAATATTTAATACCATGTAAATAAACAAGGAGTTTTTAGAATGTCTGCAGTATTTATTCATCTAACTCCTCCTTCTCTTTCTCATTAACAGGAGCGGAAATGATTGAAATATTTCTGAGTTTTGCTCCCGGACTGTTTTTCCTATAATATTTCTGGCATAATTTTTCATGCTCTTGGATGAACTGCTGATATTCAGCATCCGTAAGCAATAAGTAATCTCTCCCTGCAAACAACATATCTTTTGTGGGATCAGGTTCCTTTTCGTAATACTTCTGGAAATCTGAAAGCAAAGATAATAAGAAAGTCAATATTGCATTAAAGTCATTGTTTTTAGCCACTTTTTTCAGCGAATATATCTTTTCTATGGTCCCTCGGATTCTATTTTCCTGCACCACTTCTATAATCTGATTCTGCTCAAGTAATCTAATATGATTATAAATGGATGCCTTTGAAACGGCTGGTAATGAAGATATAATCTCACTTGTGGTAGCTTTTTTGTGTATGCACAAATACTGCAAAATGCTTAATCTTACCGGATGTATTAATACTTCTGTTTTATTCATCCCTTCCCCTCCAGTCTACTTATTTTTTTTATTATATTTATTTTTATTATTCTATTTATTTATAATATTACACTTGATTTATTCGTTTGTCAATAGATTTATGAAATCAGGAAATACAAACGGAAAAAGGAGACTGCCGCCAATACAGTCTCCTCTCACAAAAGGGCCTCTTCTGTTAGTTTCTTCTAGATTCCCAGTGCTGCTCTCTTCTCTTCAATCCGGGCAATCATGGCATCTCCCAGTTTTTCAATATCCTTTTCCACCGTGTAGGAAGCCTCTACCCAGTCCCGTACGCCTTCCGTCAGCCAGTAAACCATTTCCGAAGAACCGCTGACCTGAGGGTCTACGCCCAGAAAGGTATCAATACCGGTTGCCACAACATAGTTGCCAATGGACACTGCCTTTTCAGACATCCATTCCGGCGCGCAGCCTACCAGAGGCAGCTTGGAAACAGGAAGTCCGGAGTCTATGGACAGCTTAGAAGCCAGTACCATCATACGGCTGATATCCACACAGGAACCCATGTGCAGCACCGGCGGAATATCTGCCAGTTCACAGACTCTCTTCAACCCGTCTCCGCATAAGTCCTTGGCTCTTTTATCCATCAGGCCTGCTCTGGCTGCTGCCTGAGCAGAACAACCGGAAAGAATAACGAGAATATCGTTTTTAATCAGTTTTTTCATTAATTTTATATGCGCAGAATCCGGACGTACTCTGGGGTTATTACAGCCTACCATAGCTACTGCGCCTCTCAATACACCTGAGGTAATGCAATCCAGCAAAGGTTTGGTAGTGCCCAGCGCTTCTCCCTGTCCTGCTGCCACACCATCCAGTGCATGGATAATAGCCTCTACAGAATAACCGACTGTGGCTTTCTGCTTCATCTGGGGAATATGTACCAAATCCTGCTTTCTGTTGACAAAGTTTTCTACTGCCATGCGTACAATCTGCTTTGCATTTTCCCCTGCTGTCTTGGCATTAAAACGGATAAAATCAGAATCCGGCATCTGTGCGATGGGAGAAGTGGTGATAAATTTCGTATGGAAACATTTGCTCAATGGACCCAGGGCCGGAAAAATACACTGCACATCTACCACAATGGCTTCGCAGGCCCCCGTCAGTACCACGTTCTCCTGCTGCAGGAAATTTCCTGCCATAGGAACACCTCTTCGCATAGCGACTTCATTGGATGTACAACAGACACCTGCCACTTGAATACCCGTCGCTCCCAAAGATTTTGCAAGGGCAATCATTTCCGGGTCTTCTGCATATTCGCAAATCATTTCTGACAGACTTGGATCATGTCCATGAATAATGATATTGACCTGGTCTTCTTTCATAACCCCAAGATTTGCTTCCGTGTCCACTGCTTTTGGCGTGCCGAACAGCACATCGGAAAATTCCGTCCCGCACATAGAACCACCCCAGCCATCCGACATACCTGCACGCAGAGCCTGTCTTACCAGTGCTTCCGGTTTGGAGGAACAGCCCATATGGGTCATGTGCATAGCGGTAGAAACTTCCCGGTCAATGGCTCTCGGCTCCAGCTCTGCGGCCTGCCACAGTTTCCGGGTGTGTTCCGGCGCTCTGCTTAACCAGCGCTGTACGCCAAATGGCTTTCCGTACTCCAAAAGAGCCAGTTCGGACATCTCATGTGCCAAATCATAAATGTCTTTTCCCTCTGTTTCCACGCCCCATTCTTTTGCAATGCGCATAAGTTTTTCCGGATCTTTTACCTGGTAATTGCCATCCGGGGAAGCTGCGTGAAGGGTATGGCAGATTTCTCTTCCGTGATCTGAATGAGTTGCTGCGCCTCCGGCTGTAAAACGCAGAAAATTTCGTCCTGCAATACCGTGGGCATCACAGCCGCAGATACCTCTCGGTGCCTTTTTGGTAATACGGCATGGGCCCATGGTGCAGATACGGCAGCAGATACCCTCTTCTCCAAACTTACAGTGGGGCGTCTGGTTCTTCACTCTGGCCTGCCAGGAATCCGCCCCTACCTTCTGTCCTGTTTCCAGAAGTCTTTCCGTGGCCTGTTCAAATTCTTCAATGGTTGTCAATCTGAATATACTCATCTCTACCTCCAACTATTTTTGTTTGTCTATATTATAACAATCTCCGTCAAAGTTTCCTATCAACGGTTTATTGAAGGTATCAACCAATGATTGATACAAAAGTATTTGACTTTTTTCCGCTATACAGCCAACTGTCCCTTATGGTACAATAAGATATAAAAAGTTCAGGAAAAATAACTGCTTCGAGGAGGATTCAAAAACTATGCGATTGACCAATTATGTTGCGGCCATGGACTGCTGGAAAGGCCGGGTGGACAGCACCACAGATTACGATGCTTTCCGCTGGCATCAGTGGGTACAGCCATTAGATTTAAACGAAGTTACAGAAATAGAAAACGGGAAACTTGGATTTGCGTTTATAGGCTTTTGCAGTGAGCAGGGGGTAAAACGAAATAAAGGCCGTATAGGAACCGCTCTTGCACCGGATTTTATCCGGACACAAATGTCAAATTTCCCTTGTACATTTTCCCAGGAAGTAAAGTTCTACGATGCCGGAAACATTCTCTGTGAGGAGATTTGCATGGAGGAGGGACAGCGTCTTTTGGGACTTGCTGTGGAGAAAATTCTGGATATGAACCTGTTTCCCATTGTTCTGGGCGGCGGCCACGAAACCACTTTCGGGCACTTTCAGGGACAGTTCGCCGATTTGAAGAAAAAAAAGGAATCCCTGGATATGGGCATTATCAATTTTGACGCGCATTTTGATTTAAGACCTTATGAGCATGGCCCGTCTTCAGGCTCCATGTTCCGTCAGATTGCAGATATTTATAAAAAAGAACAAGCTGCTTATCACTATCTGCCTCTGGGAATCCAGGAACACAGCAACACGGTCAGCCTGTTCAAATACGCGAAGGAAATCGGAGCGGATTATATTCTGGCAAAGGAAATTCAAACCTCCAATTATTCGGTCGTTTTGGAGAAAATCGACACTTTCCTGTATGAATGTGATTCTGCTTATATTACCATCTGCACGGATGTATTTTCTTCTGCATTTGCGCCAGGCGTAAGTGCCACACAGACCCTGGGACTGGATCCGGAAGCGGTGCTTCCTCTGCTGAAACATATCCTGAGAACCCGCCAGGTCAGAGGCTTTGACATCTGCGAAATTTCCCCTCGGTTTGACCAGGATAATACTACGGCCAAGCTGGGGGCTGTGCTGATTTTTGCCGTGGTAAACACGCTGTGCAAGCTGAATAATCTGGCAATTGATGTACTTACCCATTAAGTATTTGTCCATACAGACACGGCAGGTTCTTAGAGGACTTATACAAAAAAGGAGAAGCTATTTCACTATAACAGTTTCTCCTTTTTCTTCATAATTTCAAGTGTACTACTATATTTTATTGTTTCACAATAAACCAGGCAAAGTCTGCATAATCCTGGCTTTCTTTTCCATAAGCGGAAGCATACATTCCCATTGTACACCCCACAAAACCGCCTGCGTATTCAGTACTATAAGGCCGTAAGTCCACTGCTTCCGCAACAGGCCGTGTCTCCCCGTTTTGTACTATGTAAATCCTTCCCACTTGTTCCTCTGCCTGAAACAGGATTTCTATCAGTCCTTCACAGATAGATGCAGTACCCAATACCCGTTCCTGCCCATCTATAGTTTCTATTACACTGATGGTACGCTCTTCATTCTCATTCCGTATTTCTGCCCTCAAAAAGTTCCGATGATTTTGGAACAATAAAACTCCGGCTCCACTATGGCTGTCCTTGGGTATAAATTCCAATCCTGCAGATACTGTGAAGGTATAGCCCATTTGCCGCACACCCAGATAAGTGCTTCTGGCTTTTTCCCCTACGTGATGTCTTCCTGCCTGTAAGCGCAGAAAACCTGGCCTTGCATGTAATGAATACATATGAGAATCTCTTCCGTAAATACTCACCAGTTCTTTCGGCAGTTGGTTTCCGTAAAATTGAAAAAACAGATTCTCTCCCGCCTCTCTTGGGAAACGCACAGGTTCTTGTGGCAGTTCCAACCACTCTTCCAATTTTCCAATACCTGGATTGATTACCGGCCAGCCATCTTCCCACTGGACTTTCGCCAGAAAAGTTTCCCTGCCCATGCTGCTGCATCCCTTGCATCTTCTGCAGGCCAGCATTACTATATACCAATTGCCCTTTCCATCATCTACTAAATCCCCATGTCCCGCACATGTTACAGGATAATTCCGTCCTAAATGCCGGTGGGTAAACACTGGGTTGCGGGGACATCCTTCAAAGGGCTTCTCAAGACTTTTAGTTCGTGCAACGCAAATACAGTGCTCCTCTGCTGTTCCTCCCTCAGCATGGAACAAATAATAATATTCCCCCATTTTATACAAATGAGGACCTTCTGGCCAAATAGCATTTTGCATGGCACCCTTCCAAATAGTTCTGCTTTCCCCTATAAGGCGCATATTTTCCAAATCTAATTCCTGAAGCCAGATTTCCCAGTCTCCGTTATATTGAACCCCATTGCTGTTTGGTCGTGTTCCCACATAATAACAGGTTCCATCTTCGTCAAAAAACAAACTGGGATCAATTCCTTTGGCGTTCTCTCCCAAATAAAAAGGATCAGACCATGGACCCTGTGGTGTCTTAGATGTAACCACAAAAGTTCCCCCCTGATCCACATTTGTAGTAATCATATAAAAAGTTCCATTATTCCAACGAATTACCGGGGCAAAAATGCCTCTGGAAATTTCTCCCCCGTCTAAGGATAATTGCTCCGGTCTGTCCAGAATATTTCCTATTTGTTCCCAGTGAGCCAAATCTCGGCTGTGAAATAAAGGAACTCCAGGAAAATAAGAAAAGCTGGAGTTTACTAAATAATAATCTTTCCCTACCCTACATATGGATGGGTCGGGATAAAAACCTTTTAAAATGGGATTATTGGTTTTCAGCATATGTACCTCCTAAATATTGACGCTTTATTTTACATAGCCGAACCCAAGAATGGTAAAATTCTTTCTTTCCTCTCCCTGTGCCGGCCGTATAGTTATGTTATGTGTTTTTGTCTCTTTCCCTTTAAAAAGAATGACTGCATTACAATGTGTCCAACCATTTTCGAGGGGATTTGCTGTGAGAATCTGTTTGTGATCCACATAAACCTCTGCCTTACCTGCATTGGTTTCCCCAGAATCTTTAAACACCAGAAGAAGGCTTTTACAGGTAATCTCCATGGTAAATGGAATCATCTCCCGTATAAGTTCTTCTCCTCTGTACTGCCAGTTATAGGGAAACTGGGGTGTGGGTGTAAGATCCAAATCCATTTCTACACACTGCAAATCACAGTCTGTACCATCAAAACTGCCACAGCAGATAACAGCATCCTGGCATAAGCTTTTCCGGTCTAAAAGTTGTACATCCTGAAAGTCGCAGCCTAAAACAGGAGTACATTTTTCCTGTAAGATACTGCTGTCTTCGCTTCCAGCCAAACTGTTATCTGCTGCTTCAAACAGATAATCCAGGCATTTTGCCATAATTAGGTGTCCCAGATTCGATGGATGAAACATATCATAGAAAAATTGATTTCTGGAAATCACCCCACCCTGCTCCTTTGGCAATCCAAATTGGGGAGATACTGCATCCCGGACACTGACCATAGGCAAATGATAATAATATCCCACCGGACTTAACCGCTCCTGCAGGTTCCAGTCATTTGCAAATACGGAAAACAACAAGATAACTGCCGGATTCCAGGGAAGCTGCAAAACCTTTCGTACCAGACTTTCATAGCATACACCCTTTGTCTCATCCCCTTCATCGTTCACGGCAAACTCTATGACAATCAAATCCGGCTTCTCCTGTTTCCTTAGCACATCTCTTTCAAACCGTATCATTCCCAGTTCCGAAGGAGTCCCCCCTACTCCTGCTTTCAGATAATGTACATTTTCCCCGACGCCAAATCTATCTTTGAAAGCACAGCAGGTCTTCCATGCATAGCATTCCCGGTGAATAGGCACCGCACCGGCCCCCTGAGTAATCGAGCCTCCTATAAAAGCCAGGGTGACATCCTCTCCCTGTTTTGCTTTTTCTATGACTTTTTTCATACGAAAAGGATTTCCCAGTGACAAAAGAGATCTGGCAATCATAGATTCTGCTGCTTCTCCTGTCAGATTCGGTGTAACTTCCTCACCTTGTTCTGGAACCTGGAATCCATTCTGTACATAAAGCATCACACTTACTTTCGCCTTTTGGCCTGGTTTTGGGAATCGAAACCGAATCTGCCCAGGTTCCTTGTCATCCTCAGACCATTTAATTTGCTCCAGTAAAATCTTCTGCTCTATGCCATTTCCCTTTAAAGATAGTTTTATAGCAGTCCCGCCGCCGTAAAGATTCTGTTTTCCATACATTTGAAATACAAATTCAATATCCTCTTCCGGTGTTTCGGCGTCTATGCTTACCCCAATACTATGCACCAGACTCCGAAATCCTTCTACACTTTTTAAACAGCTCAGCATTTCTTCGTCCTGTATATTTCCCACAATCCTGGCACTGTTTACTAATCTCCCATCTGATTCATATAAAAACTGGACGCCGCTTCCGTCTTCCTGAGGTGCGCCGAAAACTTCTTTTTCTCTCATAATATAAAAACCCGCCCGCTTTTTTTCCGGATTTTTTGGTGCCACAGGTCCTCTCATATTCCCATTCCTCATTTCCAAATACGATAATTTCCACTTAGTGCCATTAGTGCGAACAGATACAGGAAATTGTCATAATATCTCCTGTCTCCTGTTCGAAGGGGTGTGTTCCAGAATTTTTCCACACATTCCCTGGAATATGCCCCATCTGCTGCAAGAGATGCCTGAGCATTTACTGCAACTACAGCTACCGGATGCAGAGCTTTTTCTTCTAATCTTGTTCCATCGATAAGAAACACACCATCCCAGTGGCCTTTTTGCTTGACACAGTAAAATTCCTGGAAAGTCTGAGCAATTTCCTTCTGCCATGGGTCTTTCCCAAACCATAAGGTATCTAAACCAATGTTTGCTATCGTACGATAAGCATCACTATAGTACCAGTCGTGGCGCCCAAACTGTTCTACATGTCCGGTATGAGGTTCTCCATTGTATTCACCATATTCTGGTGACAATCCTGTATCCGGATGACAGGCACAATGAAGATATGTTCTGCTGGCCTGTGCTGCCTGTCTCCAAAACTCCCTGTCTTCTTTGTTTGCCCATAATGCAAATAATTCATAAAAATGTGGAAGATGGTAAGAGGGGTCTGTAAAGTCTACCCCTGGAATAAATTTAATCAATTTGTTTTCTCTATCCCACATAGGTTCTCCCAAATTTCCATTTTCTCCTTTGTGTACACATTCTTTTAAAATGTTTTTCGCTTCCTGGCTATAGTTAAAAATTCCTGTACCGTCACCCCAGCGGTGAGAAGCAAAAAATAATGACATAGCAAAGAATTCTTCTCCATCCGGAGCCGGGCCATCAGAATTCGGACTTCCCTCTGTGCTGCAGGACCAGCGGAAATAATAGCGTCCTGCGCCTTCGCTCATCCACATATAAGTTTTTACCCATTTCCAGATACGGTCAAATTCCTCTTTTTTATTTAACTGAACACAAACCATCATTCCATAAGACATTCCCTCTGTGCGGACATCATGATTTCCTGTATCTTCCAGATAGCCCATATCCTCCCCGACCTCATGATAAAACCGCTCTGCCTCCGTTCCATAAAAAACAGTTTCAAAAGCATCCTTCAATTTTTTCTCAATTTTTTCTTCCGGATAGCCATACTCTTTGAATAAATTTCTATAATTTTCTGTTTCAAACGCTCCTGACATCTTCCTGATTCCTTCCTACTCTGTAATCTGATGTTTATGTATAGATAAAATTGGTAAATCCAGCACTTCCCCCAGTAACACGTGTAGAATACATGAAAAGTGCAAACCGGCATCCGCAGAAGTGGTCCATTTTAAAATACAGCTTCTGTGTTCTTCCAATTTTCTTCCATCCTTTTGCTGTCTCATAAAAAAATTCTGCTTCATCTTTCTTATATTCAAAATCAATTGCTACCTTTAATCTCACATAATCTGACGGTATTCGTATTTTTTCATACTCTGTGCCTGCATCCCAGTTTTTCTTTCCATTCAGGGATTCATCCTCTTCCTGCTTTCCTACCATAACCAGAGACATATGATCTTCTTCTTTTTTCAATGCCACAAATCCGAAACATCCTAAAAATGCACTAATTCCGGCATAATCTCCCACATTCATGTCGCTTCCATTTATCGTCACTTCTGCTTCACACTTAGGATATCGTGTTCTCTGAGTAAGTGTGTTGACTGCCTCTTCCAGTTTTGTACAGAGTTTATCAGACTGGATTCGAAATTCCCCATCTGCAATTGACCAGTGCAAGGAGTCCGGCTGATGGTTAAATTCCCACACTTCCTTTAATGAAATTTTTCCATTTTTGTCTGGAAGATACTGAAAATCATCACTGGAAAATAAAGGAGTATATTGATATTCGGGCCTGCTACTTTTTGTTTCAATTCGTTCCGGTACTCTGCCATGTTTACCAAACACAGGAAAGTCATTTTCCCATTTCACAGGAACCAGTACCGGAATTCTTCCCACTGCACCTCTGTCCTGAAACAGAACCCCATACCATTCTCCATCCGGCGTATCCACAATTCCTCCTTGTGCAATACCCTGATGGCAATAGTTTAAATCATCTGCCAGAACATCTCCTCCGGTAAAGGTTCCTTCGATACTGTCCGATACAAAACAGGCCTCCCGTCTGAACCATTCTTCACCAGATGAATGTATGAGGAACACATAATATTTTCCATGAATCTTATAAAAATGCGCTCCTTCATACCCTAATCTATAGGTTCCCTGTTCTTTCACAATGATTCTGTCTATCCCATTCTCTTTCGGCCCTTTTAGATTTCTATCCAGTTCTGTTAAATGAATCTCTGTATTGCCGTATACAAGATACACTCTGTCATCATCATCAAACAACAGAGAACAGTCATGATAAAAACCTTCTATTTCTTGTTTTTTCCAATTACCGGAAATGGTGTGCGAGTGGTACAGATAGGTTTTCCCTGTGTCATTTGCCGCAAAACATACATAAAATTTATTTTTATGATACCGTATAGAAGCAGCCCACATACCTTTCCCATAAATACCTCTCTTATCTTGCAGACGCTGTCCTTTCGTACCATCCAGACTGTCATAAATATGGCCGGCAATCTCCCAGTTTCTTAAATCATAAGACCTGAGAATCACACATCCTGGCATAAAATGCATGGTGGTACTTACCATATAATAGGTATCCTCTACCCGAATCACATCCGGGTCTGGAAAATCCATGTTCAAAATAGGATTTATACTCATTATTTACTCCTTTACCCCGCCAATGGTAAGTCCTGTTACAAAATATCTCTGCAAAAACGGATACAGACAGATAATCGGTAGCATGGTTAAAATAGTAGCTGCCGCACGGACGGAAGTAGGAGTTACGGTTCCAATAGCATTTTTCATGGCTTCTGCTGAACTTCCTTGATTGGTTACAGAAGACAGCAGTTTCATTAACTCATACTGAAGTGTAGTAAATTCCGGACTCATTCTGTTATAGAGCATGGCATCAAACCAGGAATTCCATTGGCCTACTGCTACAAACAATGCCACGGTTGCATAAACCGGTTTGCATAATGGTGATATAATCTTCAGAAAAATAGTAGTATATCCTGCTCCGTCAAGTTGTGCCGATTCTTCCAGACTATCCGGTATGCCATTCATATATGTACGGATTACCAGCATATTAAATGCACTGAGCATTCCCGGGATTACATAAACCATAAAGCTGTTGGTCAAACCTAAATTCTTATACAGCAAGAAAACAGGAATCATTCCTCCATTAACATACATGGTAATAACCCAAAATAAAGAAAGGGAACGCTTAAACAAAAAGCGCTTTCTGCTAACAATAAAGGCCAGAATTGCATTACTAAACAGCGCCAGCATAGTACCAATAATAGTTCGCAGCACTGTAATATAAGCTCCTGTAATCAGATTATCTTTCTGCAAAATCGTAATGTAGTTTTTCAGCGTCCATTTTCTTGGCAATAAGTAGATACCTCCCCTAAGGGCGTCTGTTCCGTCATTGAGTGAAATTGCCAGTGTATTTAATACCGGATATAATGTTATGGTTACAAAGACAATCATAAAAATCGTATTCAAGACAACAAATACCTTATCCGCTGTCGATTTTTTCTTCATTTATTTATCCACCTCTTTCTGTCAGAATAATCGTTCTTCCCCGTGCCTTTTAGCAATTTGGTTGGCGATAACAATAAGAACAATACTTACAAGGCTCTTGAAAATACCTGCTGCCGTACCAAGTGCATAATTTCCCTGGCTGATACCCCATTTCAATACATAGATATCAATGGTCTGAGATACACTTTGTACTAATCCGTTTCCTAACAGATACTGGATTTCAAAACCTGCATTTAAAACATTTCCAACGTTCATGAGAAGCAAAATCATAATCGTTGGCTTAATGCCAGGCAGTGTTACATGCTTGATTTTTGCCCAACGTCCTGCACCATCCATACTGGCAGCTTCATACAAAGATGGATCAATGGCGGTAATAGCAGACAAGTAAATAATGGCGTTCCACCCTGTCTCTTTCCAGACATTTGCAAATGCTACAATAGGCCAGAAAAATTTAGGATGAGCGAAAAAGTTTAAAGGCTGATCCAAAATATTCAATCTCATAAGGATTTCATTTACAATTCCAGTCCCTGATAACACATCATGAAGGATACCAGTTACTACAATCCATGACAAAAAGTGAGGCAGGTAGGAAATGGTCTGCACTACTTTTTTGCCACCTTTTGCCTTTACCTCATTTAGCAAAATAGCAAATACAATCGCCATCACAAAGGTAGATGCCAAGTTAATGACTCCCATGGCCAGTGTATTCCGGATAACTCTCAAAAACGTTGCATCTGAAAACAAAAATTTAAAATTTTCCAGTCCTATAAACGCAGAATGAAACAGCCCGTCTTTTGGTTTATAATCCTGAAAAGCCATAATCCATCCGCCTAAAGGCAGATAGCAGAAAATAATTCCATATATTACAATCACCACTGACCATAAAAGCAGCACTTTTTGTCTCTTTATTTCTTTCCACGTAATCTTCGGAACCGGATCCATCACGTTTTCTTTTTTTCTACGTTTTGCCGCCGATGTCATAATGTCACTCCTTTTCTTTAAAGGTAAGGCTGTCACATTAAAGCGACAGCCTCTATGTTCTGTTTTCTATTTTTTATTCGTATTTTTCATGTTCTTCTATTCTACGTTCCAGTTCCGCCTGCATTTCATCTAAAAATGCCTGTGGATTGCAGTCTTCATAAACCTTCATATAATCATCCCATGCCTGATCGAAGTCTTCTGCCATCACAACTTTAGGTAAATACTCATGTTTGACCTCTCCCATCTTGGTCCATGCTATACCTCCCGGTGTGCTGGTTGTCAATGTACCACTAAAGGAATACAATGGATACCATGGTCCGGGAGCTTCGCTTGTTCCCAACATATCTACATAAGTTTCCGCTCCATATGCTTCAAAGCATTTTTTAACGTCATCATTTAATCCGTCAAAAAATTCTCTTGGCTGATTCTGTGGTGACATGGCATTGATGCCATCTCTGCTGGTTCCTGAATATTGTGGAAAATATGAATACGTGCACAAATGAGAGGCTTTATAAGCCGTATCAGAGGCCTGAGTCCTCATTTCTTCTGTGCGATAATATTCTCCATTCTCGTCTACATCATAATCTACACCTTCAACGCCCCAGTAACGTAAATCATGAACTTCCTGTCCTAAAAGGTCGTTAATAAACTGAAGCGCGCCTTCTACATCGTCACAGTCTGTTGTAATAGCCAGTCCGCTTGCCACATTGAGAACGCCTCCTGAGTTGTGCCACTGGTTTTTCATTCCTTCTTCAATGGTAATTGGAAGCGGTATGTAATCACAGCCCTGATCATTTAATCCCTGCTGCTTCAAAGAATCATTTACAGAGTATGCAAAATCCCACCACTGATCAATCATTCCCAGAACACGTCCCGTAGATAATTTTGCAATATATTCATCATAAGTCTGTGTAAAGGATTCCGGGTCTATAATTCCTTTTTTGTACTCTTCATTTAATTTCTGGAAATATTTTACAGCTGTGGGAGACGTATTATAATCCATAACCTGAAGTTTGTCTGTATCTACCATAACGCATCCATCATTTGGATAACCATCCAGGAACATTGGTGCATTTTCCAGGCAGAAATATCTCCAATCATCACAAAGAATGGTATATGGAATATTCTCCGTTCCATCTTCCATAGTAGGATTTGCTTCCTGGTATGCCTCAATTAAGTCAAAATACTGATCCATAGTTTTTACTTCTGGGTATCCTGCCCATTCCAGCACACGAGCCTGAATCCAGAATGCTTCATCATTATGGGTAGTTGCTTTTTCCTCTCCATAGATATGTCCGAACTGCTGAATCCAATAAATATGCCCATCATCTTTGCGAAGTTTGTCCCACTCCTCTTCTGTATAATATTCTTTGATATTAGGATAATCGTCTATGTAATCATCCAGTGGAACTAATGCTCCTGCTTCATATAACTGTTCCATGGCATCGCCACCGTCAATAAAGTCCGGATATTCCCCACCTGCAATCATGGTTCCAACTGCTTCTTCTGCTGTCTGTCCGGTAAGCCAGGTTTCTTTACATTTCGCCCCGGTAATCTCTGCGATTTTTTCCTGGATTTCATTATCATCATTGATTTCTGTACCAGGTACAGCGAAAAACGCTGTAAACTCTTTTATTCCTCCTTCTTCCTTTTCCTTGTCCTTTTTTTCTCCTCCACATCCAGCGAGAAGTGATGCTGCCATAGCAATTGTAAGTCCAAAGGCTAACATCTGTTTTCTTTTCATATTACGTTCCTCCTGTTTTTTGATACTCTAATTTTAACAGTTTTGTTTCTCCTTACAACCCGACAAACAACAGCAAAAAGCAGGACAAATTTCAGTTCTTTATAGAATCATGAAAATTTATCCTGCTTTTCACATACTTATACCCCACATTTTGCCTTTTTTCTATAGTTGGTAGGGGTACATCCCTTCACTGCAATAAATTTATTAATAAAATAATCTAAATCTCGGTAGCCTACCTTATCTGCAATCTGATAAATCTTATCATCCGTATGCAACAGACAGTCTGCTGCTTTTTCAATTCTATAATGATTCAGATATTCTTTAAAGGAGACCCCATATTGCTTGCGAAACATCTGCCCCAAATAAGCACTGTTGACAAAATATTTTTTACTGAATTCTTTTAAGGTAAGGTTCTCCTGATAACGTTCCCGTATTTCCTTTTCTACACATCCCAAAACTCCTCGTGAAGTGTTTTTTCGCAGTTCTCCTAAATATTCTCCATATTCCTGCATAAACCTCTGGAAATTTTCTTTCCCGCCTCTAAGTACACTGTTTTCAAATACATTTTTCTGGATATATTGTATAATTTCATCCTGATTCAGACTGTCATCCTGCCCCAATCCTAAATGAACCAAATTTACCAGCAGATAATTCATATTCATCTGGGTCATTTCTAAATTCATATTCTGCTGATTTAGTTCTTCATATACAATCCTGGCTTTTTTCTCAATCTTCAAAGCATCATTTTCTTCTACTGCTTTTAATAATTCTTCAATACTAGCCTTATTAATAATCTTTCCACCAGCTTCTGTTTTTTCTTCTGAATAATACAGAATATTTTTATCCACTTGAAATACATGAAAGCTTCTGGCCAGAATAGCAGTCCGGAAAGATTCAGAAATGTCTTTCACCGAACTTACTGTATCCCCCACATAACTCCGAACCTGAATAGGCAAATCCTGGCTAATGTTCCCGAGAAAACTCCTTAAATATTCCTCTTCTTCCATTCCAAACTCATGAGCAATGCTTACGTCATATAAGAACCCAATATCCAGCCATTCCTTACGCCCTACAATATCCATAAACACCAAATCTTCTTTTTCTGGCCCCAGATAAGCTTTGCAATTCTGATACACTGCTTTTTGATAAGTCCTCATTTTCTGAAATTCCAGACTGTGTTCCTCATCTTCTAACTCCATGTGAATATACCGAATCCGGTCAGAAAAAGAGAGTTTTTTATTCACATAAACCAATGCCTCCTCATCTCCACGGCCCAACAGTAATGCCTGAATATATCTTACAAAATAGGCTCGGCCCATTTTTTTCTGCTCTATTTCTTTTCGTTTCTGTTTTTTATATAAAGTGCTCACTTTCTCCAAAAGCGAATATAGCTGTTGTCTCTGGATAGGTTTTAAAATATAGTCTGTACATTTATACTTAATAGCCTGCTGTGCATAAGCAAAATCTCCATACCCACTTAAAATAACAAAAAATGCCTCTGAAATTTCTTCCTCCCGGATTCTTTTCAAAAGCGTAATTCCATCCATAACCGGCATCTTAATATCAGACAAAATCAAATCCACCTGAGTATCCTGCAAAAAATCAATTGCATCCTGTCCATTATAAACAGTACCTGCAATTTCATATCCACAGCTTTCCCAGTCAATTAACATGGAAAGTCCTTGTGCAATATATTGCTCATCCTCAACAATCAGAACTTTTAGCATCTTTCTCTGCCTCCCTATTTAGAAATTGCACCGGAACGGAAATGGTCACTATGGTTCCCACATTTTCTTCACTTTCCAGCGTAAATTTTACATTTCCATCTGTAAACATTTTTAATCTGAGACATGCATTCACTACGCCCACTCTTCCGCTTTGCTTCAGCATTTCAATACTTGCATGTTCCATCCTGTCTCTGAGTGTGGAGAGGTATGCCTCTGAAATTCCACTTCCTGTATCTTCGATTTCCATATATAAATACTCTTGTTTTGTAAATACTTTTACAAAAATCCAACAATGCGCCGCCTTATCTTCAATTCCGTGGACACAGGCATTTTCTACAAACGTTACCAACGATAGTTTGGGAATCTTATATCCGCTGCATTCCTGCTGAATTTCAATAGAATAAGACAAACGGCTTCCAAATCGGTATTTTTGCAATTTTAAATACGATTCCACAAACTGACTTTCCTCTTGAATTGTCAGTAAATCGGTTCCCCACTCTACATACTGGCGCTCCATAATAGAAAGCTGCTCAATCATCTCTGCTGTTTCGTATTCCTGTTTTAATACACTTCTCATTCTTATATTTTCTAACACATTGAAAAGAAAATGAGGATTAATTTGACCATGAAGAGCTAAAAGTTCTGCCTTCTGTCTGGCAATATTAATTTCCTGCTGTTTCAAACGGCTTTTATATACGGTTTCTATAAGGTGATTATTTTCCTGCACCATACTGTTATAATTACGCATAAGAAATGCAATTTCATCTGTACCCTGAATCCCCTGAATTTCTTCTAATTTTCCTTGATTCCTATAGCTCAGGGTTTTGTTTAAAATTTCCAACCTGTCTGTAAAGGTTCTTCTAAGAGGCCGTAGCATAGCATAAGGTATAAGTATATTTAAAGAAATCAAAAGAGCAATCGCCGGCCAATGTCTATAAATCCCACGGAAAAAACTATCCTCCTGGGGTACTGCATAAATCTCTAATTCTTGTCCAAACAGAGAAAATTCTTCCACATACTCTTCTTCTTTTCTACGGACATCTGTGATTTTCTCAAAATCCTGCTGTGTGTTCATATCGTAACGATTAGAGAAAATAATCTTCTCACCATCACATACATATACCTCATCCTCATAATTTGACTGCACCAGATTTTCATTGATTCCTACATAGTCCAGGTCAATTTTAAGCAATTTCTCATACGGATCTCGTTTATAGCGGTTCAGTTTTCGTACAAAAGAAACCTTCCGAATAGACGCAAACTTTGTAATTTGAGAATTGTCATAGTAAAAATACATCTGCATTTCCTGCTGCGACTGTGTAAATTCCTGATACCAAGATTCATTCGTAATGCTTTCCATTTTCCAGAACTTCCCTCCGTTTACTACAGTCGGATTATCTGTATACATAGTAATCACAACATTGCTGATTCCCAGGGAACTTTCAAACAAAGAATCTTTTAAAAGTTCCTGGTATTGATTATAATAATCCAGCCCTGATGAAAATTCTTGATTCAGGAATTCGTTAATATATTTATTGAAATATATGTTTTCAGATAAGGCTGCTGCCTTATCTGCATCACCGCTTAACATATATTCCACGGATTTCACCATATTTTTCAGTCTGGTTTTTCTCCCCTCTTCTTCATCATGAATAAACATCCCGCAAATAACGGTGTCTGTAACAACTAGGGGAATCATTATACAATAGAAATAGAGGAGAAAAATCTTTTTCTTTATTTTTATGTTATTTAAGTACACATCTAATTTCTCTATTATCTTTTTCATCAAAACCCTTCTTTTTTATCTCAGTTAGGACATACAAAAACTCCTGCGTTTATTATTTCTCACCCCGTATAAGCCTCTTCCACAGTATTTTTAAAGTTTTGTTTTTCAAGCCACGCGCTCTCTTCCTCTGTTTCAGGAATATCAATTCTTTCAATTTTGAAAATAACCGGTCTGGTGCCATCATTACAGCAGGCAATCATCATTCGCTCATCGTTTGTCCATTTATGCATGATTGAACCACCCTGCAAAGCTGTGTACACATATCTGCTGATGGCATCCCATGCCTCGCCACAGAATTTCCCATTCATCAAATGATAAAAATCATCACGTTCACTGGTTCTTTTTAAGACAAAGGTATCTCCCTCTTTAAAGCAGGGACACGGGCCTGACCGGGGATTCGCCAGATATTTTTCCTGGTAATCTGTAAATACTTTTGTCTCTAATACTGTTATTTTACATTCATGCTGCATCTATAAGTACCTCCGTAAATTGAAAATTTTATCTCTTCTCCATAACAAAATTTGTAAGGAAAATCCCCTGTCTCTCTACCTGCTGCTCACGAACCACCTGAAAACCTCTTTTCTCGAAAAAAGGTTTTGCTGTAATCGAAGCATGGGTAACAATTTTTCCTGAAACGGCCTGCTCCAACTCCCGGCAAAGAGCCGCAGCAATCCCTTTTCTCTGATAGTCTGCGTGGACATATAAGTGGTCAAGATATCCCGTTTCATCGATATCTCCAAAACCTGTCTGAACTCCATTTCCCTCTGCAACCACGCTGTAATGCTCTTGAAATCTCTGATTCCATTCTTCTAAGTTTACCTGTCCTGTAGCCCATACGTCTAACTGTTCTTTTGTATAATCTTTCGCATTGATTGTGTGAACCGTATGATAGAATAACTCTGTCAGTTCTTTGCAGTCAGAGGGCTGATATTTCCGAATCACCATTTTCTTTTTCCTGCCATAATCTAACTTTTATCACTTGTTCGTGTATTGTATTATTGTTCTGATTATACCACACAGCCGCAGGATTTTGTAGCTATTCTTTCCGCAAATCGGCCACAATGACATCGCAGGATTCTTCGTTTTCGACGCATAAAGAAACCGCCGCCAATCCCGGCGGCAGTTCCTTTTAAGAAGTATATTATTTGTGAATTCCTCTTTATCCTATCATAGCCTTCCCTTTTTGATAAGCAACAAAGGGTTGTACCCCCTAAACAAATTCGTGATACCCCTTCTGCAAATTCCTGCGGCTATCGTATCAGTTTCTTCTCAGCTATCATTTTCAGCCAGCGCATGACATGATTGTGAAAGAGCAAAATATCAGGATTTGGCACACTTCCTTTCCGGGTGAGCATATAAGTAGACCAGAAATACTCCCCGTCTGAAAAGGGCAGCATGACTAAGGAATCCTGTTTCATGTCCTCAAAAATAAAATCTACGGTTACGGAAATCCCCTTGTTTTGCTGCACCATCTTATGGCACAGGCTGAAACCGCTGGTTTCAAACACAAGGTTCGGTTCAAACCCCGCCTCCCGGCATTTGTCCACAATCAGATGATGAATACTGAATTCCGGGCTTTCAAGATACAGACGCTCTCCCTTTAAATCCGCAATGCTCACAGATTCCTTTTTTGCAAGAGCATGCTCACGGTTTACCAGCAGCTTAATCTCAAACTTTTCCATAAAAGTAGCATCCATATATCCGGTGCTGGAATCTCCCACCGTAAACGCCACATTGCCCTCTCCCTGCAGGAAGCGCTGCTCAATGCAGCGGATTTCACTGCAGATATGATGGTAAGGTACAAGAAAATCTTCCAGATGTTCATACAGATATTCCCCGGATTTTGTCAGTGTAATACCGGAAGAAGTTCGATTTAAAAGCGTGGCCTCCAGTTCATTTTCAATATTTTTAATAATCTTGCTCAGTCCCTGGGGCGTCATATACAGGGCATGGGCTGCTTTGGTAATGCTTTTCTGCTGACACACCATTTTGTAGTATTCCAATTCCCGAATATTCATGATTCCTTTTCCTCCTTTACTGCCGTTCTGGCCTTCTGGGTAATCTCTTTTCCTCCTGCCGCATACCACTCTTTCACGAAAGTATCAAAATAGCCCACCGGTTTTTCTCCACATATAATCTGAATAAAAGTCTGCTGTTCCAGCTTCAGAAGGTCTTCCTCCGGTCCGGGATTTTCCCCTTGTAACGGCAGAGACTGAGCCGTTTCAAAACCGGAATCCGCCAAAAGCCCTACTGCTGTAATGCGTGAAGTATACGCCGCCCAGGCATTGGCTGTAGTCAGGCTGCCGTCCAGATAGGCTTTGCAGGTGGTGTAATAAGACTTTTCCAATCCGGACAACGCCTCCGGCTTTTTCTCTCCCTCAAGAGCTTCTCTGATATGCCTGGTGGTACGATACAAGGCATCTTTGTAATCCACATTGATATTCATGGGTCTTGCCGTAGGGTCTACGTTTAAGGAAAAATATTCGTTGACTTCATTTGCATTTCCATCATCATACCGGGAGTAATCAAAAATCACGCTGATATATTTTGCAGGAATCTCCGGATGTTCGTAGCCTTTTCGCACAGCTACATACAAAGTGTCATCATAAGTTTCGTATTCCTGCACCTGATTTTCGTCTTCCTCCGTGAGAAAATAAGGTTTCCACACGGCTTCCTTATCTCTGTCGTAGGACTGCATCAAAGGATTGTTAGGCGCCCACCACTTACCGAAAAAAGCGCCGCATTTTCCTTCGGCAATGAGTTCCGTCAGGTTGTCTTCTGTGCGCAGGAGAAACTTGCTGTCCAAAATTCCTTTTGTGTACAGACTGTTCATATAAGCCAGTGCACACTTGGTCTCTTCTGTAACAGAGCCATAGGTAATCTCTCCGCTCTCTCCTGCTATCCATTTCCTCGGCTTTGCGTGAAACATGGTGAAAATCCCATCTGCCGAATATTTGGCATTACTGCCGGTTACCAGCTGGGTGTTGCATGCCAGCCCGATGGTTTCCCCGTTTCCCGCCAGGTCTTTTTCTACAAATTTCCCAATACAGGCCATGGCGTCCTCCATGCTCTCCGGTTCCTGAAGTCCCAGCTTATCCAGCCAGTCTTTCCGCATCCATAACAACGTGGGACCATGGTCAATAACCGTGTCCGGAAAACCATACAAACGGCCTTCAAAGCGGGCAGAATCCAAAAGCCCATGGGAATAGCTTTCATACATTTCTTTGATTCTGGGAGTCGTACACGTCTCATACACAGCCGTCAGATCTTCAATCCGCCCTTCCCTGGCTAACTTCTGTAAGGTATCCCTGCCTTTTACCACCAGAATATCCGGCATGTTTTTGTCCTTAACTGCCATTTCCACAGCTTCCTCATACTGGCTGCCTTCCTCCAGTTCAAAAACATCTTCATTCTGAATATTCAGCATTTTTCTCAAATACCGGGTATAGCCATTGTCCTCATAGGTATCCCCTGCCGGAAGATTAGAATTATCCCGTCCCGAAATTTTTCCCAGGGTATAGTATACGGTTTCCGGATAAGCCCCATAAGGTGTGTGTGCAGCTTCTTCCCAGGATTTCTCCCTATCTTTTTCTGAAATTTCTGTTTCTTTCCCCTCTGCCTTTTCCTTTTTTAAGGAATCTTTCCAAAAGAAAAAACTGAAAAATCCAAGACACAACACGCCTGCGCCAAGTATCAAAAATTCACGAATTTTTCTGTTTTTATTCATACGTATGCTCCTCCCGGTCTGCCGGAAACCGGATTTCTACTCGGGTTCCTTCTCCTTTTTTGCTGTAAATCTTCAGCCCGGATTCTTCTCCATAGAGCAGCCGGATTCTGTCATGGACATTGCGCATGCCATAGCCTTTGGACTGATACGTCAGCATGGACTCCGCCTGTTCTTCTTCCATTCCTGCACCATTGTCTTCCACAAAAAACACCAAATCTCCCCCTTCTAAAAGCGCAGAAATTTTCAGCTTTTTCTCTTCTTTTTCCGAAACATCCAATCCATGTTCAATGGCATTTTCCACAAGAGGCTGCAGAATCAATTTGGGCACAGAACAGCTTAAAATCTTTTCCTCTACCTGCTTTTCCACCTGAAAACTGTCGTCATGCATGACCAGCTGAATGTGTAGATACGCCTCAATATTCCGCAGTTCATTGGCCGCAATGGTCATCGTTTCCCCTTTGTTCAGACTGGTACGGTAATAAGTGGATAAGGCCAGCGTTACCTGGCTGATTTCATCATTTCCCGCTTCAATGGCCTTCCAATTAATAATAGACAGGGAGTTATAGAGAAAATGGGGATTTATCTGTGCCTGCAAAGCCTGCATTTCTGTTTTCTGCAGATGGATTTTTGCCTCATACACCTGGGAAATCAGTTTATTAATCTCGTTCATCATTCTCCGGAATGTACGGATAAGCACGCCGATTTCATCTTTGGAATCGCTGACCACCGTTACCTGCCGAAGTCCCAGGTTAATCTGGTTCATATTCTCTGTCAACTGCTCCAGCCGTGCCACCATACCTCTGGAAAAGAAATATCCCAGCAGGAAAATCAGTACCAGACATCCGGCCAGTACAGGTACATTTCCCCACATTAAATTTGCCACTGCAGCATCTATCACCTGTTGGGACTGATAAAAGCAAAAGTTCCAGCCTGTAGTCTCCGCCCTTGCTTCGGTACACACATAATGTTCCTTCAGATAAATCAGAGAGGTTTCTTTTTCCGGCGTCAATGACGGTTCCATATCACGGCCGGAAAAAATCACATTTCCCTCTTCGTCTGTAATCAGTCCGCCCTGGTTATTTTCCAGCACAGAGGCAAAGGGTTCTAAAAGTTTGTCATAATCCAGGGTAATGACTAACAGTGCATGGATTTCTTCCTGCTTATAAAACTTCCGCACTGCCAGAATTTCTTTTGGATTTCCCTGGCGCACAATCCACTGTATGGTATCCTGAGGATATATCTGTGCATACCACTGCTGGCTTTGGGCGGTGGACAAAGGAGCCAGCGTAGAACCATGTTCTACCTGAATATTGGAGGCATACAGCGTAATTCCCCGGATTTCCTCATGATAGAGCTGAGGCATCGTAAGAAGAGGGTCTGCTGTTTCCGTATACTCCAGATAAGCCTCATAATCAGACTCGTACTGTTTCTCCATAATTCTGCGTAAATCTGAGGAATAGGCCAGATAATGCAGCAGATTCCCATAAATCTCTGCCTTATTTTCAATGCTCTCCATGGACTGGTTTACCACCTGCTGCAGGGTATCTTTCTCCTTTTCCCGCATCATATCCACCGTGCGCAACAGCGTATAAGCACTGATAACAGCAGCCGGTATCAGGCTGCATAAAATCATAATTACAGTAAGTTTATAGCGGTATTTTAAATTTTTATATTTCTGCAGCAGCTTCCTCATCTTTTCCCAATCCCTTCCTGCATGCTTCCGGAGTCATGCCAAAATGCTCCCGGAAACTTCTGCAGAAATAGGAGTTATTGGAAAATCCCACCTCTCTGGCTATCTGAGAAATCTTCTTCGGGCTGTATTCCAGCAGTTCTCTGGCCTTGTCCATACGGTAGCCTTTGATAAACCGGTTCAGGTTCATACCTGTCTCCTGTTTAAAGATACTGCTTAAATATCCGGGAGACAGATATACCTTTTCTGCCAGCATATCAATGCTTAAATCTTCCTGATAATTCTCATAAATATAATTTTTCACCTTGGTGACTTCGCTGCGGGTTCCTTTTGTATTTTCTGCCAGAAATCCCTCCAAATCTCCCACTGCTTTCTCTGTAATATCCAGCACATCTTTTAAGTGACGGCAGCGGTAAAGACGGTCAATTTCCCGGCTTAGCTTTTTCTCATCCGGCAAATCCATCACTTCATAAATCCCCTTCACAATACTGGAAAAGAGAAATTTCACATACATTTCCGAATAGGATTTTTCCGGATGATAGACTTCCCGAAGGGTTCGAAAATGCTTCTTCAAGTGCAGCATATCTTTGTTATGAATGTCTTCCAGAATCTTTTTCAGAAGTTCTGAATCCTGCAAAGAAGAGATGTCCTGCTGCTCTTTTTCCTGTGCTTCTAAAGAGAATATATGCTTTCCGGGCTGGTAAAACTGTTCTTCCAAAAGCTGCTCCAGGCCTGCAAACACCTGAGGAAACTCCTGAAAATTCTGGATTTCTTTACTTACAGCAAAGCAGCACTGCGCTTCATAATTCTGCCAAAAAAACTGATACAGCTGCCTGCACAGCAATTCATAATCACTGGATTTTTCCCGGAAAAAGAAGAGAGATTCCCCTGCATTTAGATTCAGATAATAAAAATTCCGATGAATTTCCGCTTTTAATTTTTCCCGAAAAATCTCTTCCTCCACCTCAAAAAAGCTGCTGGAGGTTTCTGCCAGTACCATGTAATGATACGGCTCCCATTCTTCTGTATTCCACTGTCCCTCGCCCTCAATTTTCCCGGTATACAGATAATTCTGAAGAAAAAAACGCTGCAGATAATCCTGTTGTCTGGTCTGTATCATCTGTTCCTTTCTCTGTCCGTTAATTTCTCCCACTGCCTTTTGTATGGTTCGGGAAAATTCCCCCGGATCTACCGGTTTTAAAATATAGTCAGACACCCCGTAGCGAATGGCGCTCTGTGCATAGGAAAAATCGCTGTAGCCGCTGAACATAATCATTTTCATGGCCGGGTGTTTCTCAGACACCTGCCGGGCCAGTTCCAGCCCACTCATATAAGGCATTTTAATATCTGTCAGAAGAATATCCGCCTTTTGTTTTTCTAAAATTCCCAGAGCCTCTCTGCCGTTGGATGCCTCCAGTATCTGAAATTCTTCTGCTTCTCTTTTCAAAAGAAATTTCATTCCGTTTCTCTCTATCTTTTCATCATCTACAATCAAAATCGTGTACATGGTTCTTTCCTTCCTTTTCTTTTCGCTAACGGAAAATACAGACAGAACCGACACAGAAAGTTGCGTCAGTCCTGTCTGTTTTATTGTAACATGATTTCCATTTCTGTCAACGCGTCAGCCCTTTACGGCTCCTGCCACCACACCCTCAATAATGTATCTCTGACAGAACAGATAAAATACAATAATCGGGATAATGGAGAGTACCAGCACGCCCATCATAGCTCCCATATCAATAGAACCGTATCCGCCTTTTAAGTACTGAATGGCAATGGAAATGGTCTTATATTTCTTCGTATCCAGTACCAGCACCGGCAGCAGATAATCGTTCCAAATCCACATGGCATCCAGAATGGCTATGGTAATGCAGGTTGGCTTCATCACCGGAAGCACGACCCTGAAAAAGCATTGCAGAGGCGTACAGCCGTCAATCATACTGGCTTCTTCAATTTCCAGGGGAATGGACTTCACAAATCCCGTAAACATAAAGACAGCCAGCCCGGCTCCAAAGCCCAGATAAATCATCACCAGCCCCCAGGGATTGTCTAGTTTCAGCATATTGGCGATTTTGGACAACGTATACATTTCCATCTGGAAAGGCACAACCATGGCAAAAAGGCACAGCGTATAAATGATTTTTGTCCCCCGTGTCTTCACCCGACTGATATACCAGGCACACATGGAGCAGCACAGAATAATCAGCGCCACAGAACACACCGTAATGAGCACAGTCCAGCCAAAGGCCGGCAGAAATCCTGTTTTTTCCAGTCCTCTTACGTAGTTTTCCAGCCCCACAAACATCCTATCTCTGGGAATCCGGAAAGGATACCGACTGATATAGGCTTTTTTCTTAAAGGAGTTTATCACAACCAGCACAATGGGATACAGATACAAAACACTGACAATGGAGAAAAACAGGGTAAGAATCCAGCCATGTTTCGCTTTTCTTGCATGGTTCATTACTGCTGCACCTCCTTTTTCCGGCTGATTCTGTTCTGTACCAGCGCAATGACGGCAACCAGTACAAAGAATACAACGGCCTTGGCCTGACCCACGCCTTCATAGCCTGTTCTGCCATAGAAAGTTCTGTAAATATTCAGAGCCAGCAGTTCCGACATATTGGAAGGCGCGCCGTTGGTCAGCGCCAGGTTCTGATCAAAAAGCTTAAAGCCATTGGTCAGCGTCAGAAAGGTACAAATTGTTACAGAAGGCATGACCATGGGAATGGTTACATGGCGCAGAAGCTGTCTCTTGTTTGCCCCGTCGATTTTTGCCGCTTCTATGAGTTCTCCGGGAATATTCTGAATGCCCGAAATGTAAATAATCATCATATAGCCCACCTGCTGCCAGCACACCAGAATCACCAGACCCCAGAATCCATACACGGAAGAATAGGTCAAGGTCTTTCCATACTGTGCCAGAATACCGTTTAGCAAAAGCTGCCAGATATAGCCCAGGATAATGCCGCCAATAAGGTTTGGCATGAAAAATACGGTACGGAACAGGTTGGTTCCCCGAATCCCCTTCGTAAGCAGCATGGCCACAGTAAAGGCCAGTACATTAATGAGAATCACGGATACAACGGTAAACAGTACCGTGTACCACAGTGCATGTATAAATTCTTTATCATTGCATATTTTCAGGTAATTGCTGATACCCACCCATCTGGCGTCTGTGACTGTGGTAAACTTGCAGAAGGAAAGATAAATTCCCAGTGCAAAGGGTGCCACAAATCCCAGAACAAAGGCCAGCATGGTAGGCAGTACAAAAACCGGAAAATATTTTTTAATGGTTTTTTCCACGATTTCTTCCCCCTTTTTCTAAGAAGGGCTTATTCTGCA
This sequence comes from Blautia sp. HCN-20427, assembly GCF_037890365.1. NCBI lineage: Bacteria > Bacillati > Bacillota > Clostridia > Lachnospirales > Lachnospiraceae > Blautia > Blautia sp. HCN-20427. The sequence continues at coordinate 60,245 of NZ_JBBKBX010000004.1, forward strand.
TGGGCTGCAGCGTATTCAGAAGCCCAGCCGTCTACAAAGGCCGTCCGAACTGCGTCCCAGTCACCGGTTCCCTGTGCGTATTCCAGCATAGCGGAGCCCACTTTGTTTTTCCATTCTTCAGAAGGCATAGTGGTAAAGTTCCAGCTTACCGGAGTTTTGCCTGCTTTCGTGTATTCATCGTTGGCTTTTACCAGAGGATTTTCCGGCAGATATTCATCAAAAGTAGTAAACGGTGTGATGAATCCCATTTCGTTTGCCAGCATGTCTCTTCCTTCATCGCTTTCCACAACCCAGGTCAGGAAGTCCAGAGTAGCCTGAATATCTTCTTCGGACGCTTTTTTATTTACACACCAGTAGTTTTCAGAACCGGTGCAAAGTCCCTGATTTTCCTCACCTTCGGCACCGATGTAGATGGGCAGCATACCCATGTCTTCGTCTGCCACCTCCATATCTTTGATATCGTTGTAAGCCCAGGTTCCGTTCTGATAGAATACAGCTTCCCCAAGAGCAAATTCGGAAGAGGCGTCCTCACCTGTTTTAGAGGAAATCATAGACGGTTCACAGGTGGAATCTTTCAGATACATATCCCAGACATTTTTGAAATTGTCCAGATAGGTTCCCTTTATTGCTTCTGATGAGGTCACGCCTTCGTCCTTGTATTCATAGTATACCGGCAGATTTGCCAGATGCGTTTTGAATCTCCAGTCAGAGGAAGAATCCATACCTGCGGAGGTAAAGGCTCCCATAACTCCTAAATCCTCTTTATGCTTCTGAATACCATCTGCTACTTTTTTCAAGGCGTCGAAACTATTTAGTTCCTCTATGGATTTGATTTCTGCATCCGGCAGTTCAAAATATTTTTTTAACAGTGCCTTGTTGTAAATAATGCCATACGTTTCAATGACATAGGCAATACCCTGTACTGCGTCTCCGTCTTTCAATACATAGTCATCACTGCTGACGTCTTTGTAAATCTGGGAATCGGATAGGTCATAGCAGTAGTCTTTCCAGGAAGCCAGCCCCACCGGACCGTTTACCTGAAACAGAGTCGGGGGCTCGTCCTTTGCCATTTCGGACTTCAAGGTAGACTCGTAGGTTCCGGAAGCGGCTGTCTGGACTTCCACGTCCACCCCTGTCTCATCTGTATACTGCTCCGCCAGTTCTGTCCACTGGTCTGCCTGTTCCGGTTTAAAGTTCAGATAATACACCTTACCGTCTCCGCCCTTTTTCGCTGTATTGCTGTCTTTTTCCGAAGACTTGTCCTCGCTTTTGGTTTCGGAGCTCTGGTCTGTGCCGCTTCCTCCGCAGCCGGCCAGCATGGATGTCATCATAGCAGCTGTCAGCAGCATTGCAAATACTTTTTTAAATTTCATATGTTTTACCTCCCTTATTGTAAAGCTCTCTTTTGTTTGTCTATATTATATCTATTCCTCTTTTCAAAAAATATGATAAAAAACCCGGAAACATGTTCAATTTCCATGTTTTCGGGTTTTTGTGTTTTCTTTTATTGGGAGAACTGCTTATACAATAATCAGATTCTGATAATTTGCATAGGTTTCGTCCGGCATACAGTCTGTAATAATCTGAGCTGCATGGAACTCACCGAAGCTCACCGGGCTGACCTGGTGAAATTTCCTGCTGTCACACAGCACATAAGGCCGCTGAGTGTGTTTCATGGCACACTCTTTTATCATGGCCTCATTGATGTCCGGGGTCGTAAATCCGGCCATGGGATTGACTCCATTGGCGCCCCAGAAGCCTTTTGTAAAATTGTATTTTTTCAGATTGACATAGGCTTCATTTCCCACAATCGCCTCCGTGGCTGCTTTTAATTCTCCGCCGATTAATATCACCCGGAAGCCGTTCTCTGCCAGCATCAGCGCATGGGAAACGGCATTTGTAACAAACATGGCCGTGCGTTCCGTCAAATAGGGAATCATGTAGCCCGTGGTGGTTCCCGCATCCAGATAGATAAAATCATCCGGCTCAATCAAAGATGCCGCATAGCGGGCAATCCGCAGCTTTTCTTCTCTGCTCTGCTCTTTTCTGAGAGCCACTTCCTCTTCCCTGGTGTTGATTCTGGATTCTGTCTGCACCGCACCGCCGAAAACTTTAATCAGAGCTCCCTTTTTATGGAGTACATTCAAGTCTCTGCGAATCGTGGATTCCGATGCCCCAAAGACATCTTTTAATTCCTGTACGGTCACACTGCCTTTCTGCTCCAACATCCGCAGTATTTCTTCCTGTCTTGTTTCTGTCAGCATTTTCTTTTCCCTCTGGAATTTCCATTCCTTCCTTTCCCCATCCTGCTAAAAGCATTGCTGCCCCTTTCCCTATATTCTACACAGAAAAAGGGATTGGGGCAACCGATATATTTTATAAAAATGTTTGTAAAAGCTTTTCTCTGTCTTCTTCCACTCTGGTTTCTCTGATAATCTTTCTAAGGGGCAGAACCTTGCCCGGAGATACGGACAGTTCATCTACGCCCATAGCCAGAAACAGACGGGTAAGTTCTGTATCGCCGCCCAGTTCACCGCAGATACCGCACCAGATGTTTTCCTTGTGCGCATTCTGCACCGTCTGGTAAATCATGCGGAGCACAGCCGTATGGTGCGCGTCATAAAAGCTGTCCAGTTCTTCATTCTGGCGGTCAATAGCCAGCAGATACTGGGTCAAATCATTGGTTCCGATACTGAAGAAGTCCACTTCCTTTGCCAGCAAATCGCTGATAATGGCCGCTGCAGGAGTTTCTATCATGATTCCCTGCTCGATTTCTCCAAAGGCCAGATTTTCCTGCTGCAATTCTCTTTTGACTTCTTCCACGATTTCTTTGATTCTGCGGACTTCCGCTACAGAGGTAATCATGGGATACATCACAGCCAGTCTGCCGTATGCGCTTGCCCGGAAAATAGCCCGCAGCTGGGTTTTGAAAATCTCCGGTCTGGTCAGGCAGATACGGATAGCCCGCAGTCCCATGGCTGGATTTTCTTCTTTCGCAAGCTGGAAGTAATCCGCCTGTTTGTCTGCCCCGATATCCAGGGTACGAATAATCACTCTCTTGCCTGCCATGGTCTCGGCAACCGTCTTGTAAATCTTAAACTGTTCTTCCTCTGTAGGGTAGGTATCGCTTTCCAGATAGATAAATTCACTTCTGAAAAGTCCGATTCCCTCTGCGTCATTTTGCAGCACCATAGCCAGATCCCGGCTGTTTCCGATATTTGCATAAGTCAGCACCTTCTGGTTATCCAGCGTAACGCTTTCCTTTCCCTTCAGGGTCAGAAGAAGTTCTCTTTTTTCCTTTTCCTCTGCCAGTTTGCCTTCCATAAGTTTCATGGTTTCTTCATCCGGCTCCACATAGATACAGCCCTGATTGCCGTCTACCACCGCCATTTTTCCGTCTATGGTGTCATCCAGGGGCAAATCTGTACCGATAAGTGCCGGAATACTCATGGTTCTGGCCAGAATAGCGGTATGAGAATTTACAGAGCCATGTACGGTAACAAAGGACAGCACCTTGTCCTTATCCAGCTGTACCGTCTGGCTGGGAGCCAGGTCGTCTGCCACAATAATCACCGGCTCCTCTGTCAGAATTTTACTCTTGTCCTCTCCCTTTAAGGCAGCCAGGACACGTTCGGAAATGTCTTTTACGTCTGCGGCTCTTTCCCGCATATAATCGTCATCCATAGCGGCAAACATAGCAGAAAAGTTATCGCTGGTAGCCGCCACTGCATACTCCGCATTGACCTCCTGGGTACGGATAATATTCTCAATGGATTCCAGATAATCCTCGTCCTCCAGCATCATCTGATGAATTTCAAAAATTGCCGCATTGGCTTCCCCTACTTCGGTGAGCGCCTTCTCATACAGTCCCTGAAGCTGCTCTATGGCCGTTTCACGGGCCTTGTGAAAACGTTGGATTTCTCCCTCTACGTCCATGATTTTGCTGCGCTTTACCTGTTGCTCATCTTTTTTGTAAACGCAGATTTTTCCTATGGCAATGCCGTTAAATACACTTTTTCCCTTGTATGTTTTCATGATTTTTCAGCCGCCCTCTGCTCTTATAAATTCTCTTTCAGGAAAGTTTCCAGTGCTGCTGCAGCAGCTTCTTCGTCTTCACCTTCCACATCAATTGTCACTTCTTCACCCTGTTTTACGCCAAGTCCCATAAGGCCGAAAATCTTCTTAGCGTCTACGGTTTTGCCGCCCTTTGTGATTTTTACAGAAGAAGCAAAGCCTTTTGCTGCTTTTACAAAGTCTCCTGCCGGACGTGCGTGGATTCCTTCTGCGTCTGTGATTACATACTGAAATGATTTCATAATTTTTTCCTCCTGAATGTACTTTTATATTTGTTTTATTCTGTTACTTTCTTTTTCAAAATGCCCAGAAGCAATGCTCCTGCTGCCGTACCTGCTGCCAAAGCTGCCAGGTAGAACAAAGCATGGTCTACAACCGGGAACACGAAAATTCCACCGTGAGGCGCCATCAGGGTACAGCCAAAAGCCATGGACAGCGCTCCCGCCAGTGCAGAGCCTATCATACAGGAAGGCAGTACACGAACCGGGTCAGAAGCTGCAAAAGGAATGGCTCCCTCGGTAATAAAGGCCAGTCCCATAATAAAGTTTACCGGACCGGATTCTCTTTCTTCTTTTGTAAATTTATTCTTAAACAACAAGGTAGAAAGTGCAATGGCACAAGGCGGAACCATACCGCCAATCATAACGGCTGCCATAATATCATAATTTCCTGCAGCAATGGAAGCTGTTCCAAATACGTAGGCGGCTTTGTTGAACGGGCCACCCATATCAATGGCCATCATGCCCGCAACAATAATTCCAAGTAATATTTTACTGGAACCGTTCATATTGGTCAATGCTGTATTTAACGCTGTGTTCAATGCGCCCACCGGAGGCTCAATGATAAAGTTCATAATCAGTCCCATAAGCAGGATTCCCACAAAGGGATACAAAAGCACAGGGGCGATTTTTTCAATGGCCTGAGGCAGTTTGTCAAACACCTTTCTCAAAAGCAGAATCAGATAACCTGCCAGAAATCCGGCTGCCAGCGCACCCAGAAATCCGGATTTGCCGTTTGCTGCCATCATACCGCCTACAAATCCCAAAGCCAGCGCCGGACGGTCTCCAATACTCATGGCAATAAAACCTGCCAGTACCGGAAGCATAAGTCCGAATGCAATGCCGCCGATTTCTTTCAGCATGGCAGCTACAGGAGTAATGGTACCGAAGTTTGCTCTCGCTTCTGCGGAAAGACTGTTCATATCCACACTTAAACCATCAATCAGAAAGGCCAGAGCAATGAGGATACCGCCGCCTACTACGAAAGGCAGCATATGGGAAACGCCGTTCATCAGCTGCATGTAAATCTTGTGTCCGGTTCCGCCGGAAGTCTTTACCGTTTCTGCCTTTCCTGCTGTTCCTGCCTGATAAACCGGCGCGTCTCCTTTGATAGCCCTTTCCACTAAAGCATCAGCCTTGCTGATACCATCTGAAACCTGACATTCAATCAGTTTCTTTCCGTGGAAACGTTCCATAGGCACTTTGGCATCTGCTGCTACAATGATACAGTCCGCCTCCTGAATTTCCTTTTCTGTCAGCACATTTTTTGCGCCGCCGGAACCTCTGGTTTCTACTTTGATAAAGCAGTTAGCTGCTTTGGCTGCTTTCTCCAGACCCTCTGCTGCCATATAAGTATGGGCAATTCCCGTAGGGCAGGAAGTAACGGCCAGTATTTTACACACCTTTTCGTCCTGAGCCGTTTCGCTCTGGGCTGCAAGCTGTTCGTTCAGATCCGGTTTTTCATCGTCTGCCTCATCCACCACCTGCAGAAATTCTTCCACATCTTTTGCATTTTTCAGTTTTTCCACAAATTCCTCATCCATCAGAAGCACGGACAGCTTGCTCAGTACGTCCAGGTGAATGTTGTCTTTTGTATTGGGCGCTGCAATGAGGAACAGCAGATGTACCGGCTCTCCATCCAGAGAATCAAAATCCACGCCGTCTTTGATGACCATGGCTGCCAGACCCGGTTTCTCCACGGCATCACATTTTCCATGGGGAATCGCAATGCCTTCACCGATTCCCGTAGTGCTCTCTTCTTCTCTTAAATAAACCTGCTTACGGTAAGCTTCCTCGTCCCGGATTTTACCGCTTTTTACCATTAATGCCACCGCTTCGTCCAGGGCTTCGCTCTTAGAATGTGGGCAGCTGTTTAACGAAATACTTCTTTTATCCAGCAAATCTGTAATTCGCATATTTTTTCTCCCTCTTTCCTGTTATTCTTCTTCCAGACGGTTATAAACCGCTTCTACTTCTTCTCTTGTGGCCAGAAACTCTGAAAAAGCACTGGCGCTTCCTGCGGAAACCCCCATTTTAAATGCATGTCCGTAATCTTTTTTCTCCAGCCATCCTGCCAGAAATCCGGCTACCATGGAATCTCCGGCGCCTACGGCATTGACCAGTGTTCCCCTAGGTGCAGGCAGCGCGTAAACCTGTCCATCCTCTGCTGCCAGCACAGCGCCTTGTCCTGCCATGGACACCAGTACGTTTCTGGCTCCTTTTTCCTGCATTTTTCTGGCATAAGGCACAGCCTCTTCTCTGGTACGGATTTCAACTCCAAAGATTTCTCCCAGTTCATGATTGTTGGGCTTAATGAGGAACGGTCTATATTGCAGAACATTTAACAGCAGCTCCCCTGTAGCATCTACTGCAAAGTGGATACCTTTTCCCTGCAGTTTTGCCATAATGTCACGGTAAATGGAATTGGGCAGGCTTTCCGGTATGCTGCCGGCCAAAACCAGAACATCTCCCGCTTTCAGCTTTTCCAGTTTTTCCAAAAACTGCTCCATATCTTCTCTGCAAATCCCCGGTCCTTTCCCGTTAATCTCCGTTCCGTCAAAATCCTTCAATTTCACGTTGATTCTGGAAAATCCTTCTTCTGCTTCAATAAAGTCACAGCAAAATCCCAGCTTCTCTACTCTGCGCTGAATCTCTGCTCCTGTAAACCCTGCGGTAAATCCCAGTGCAGTGTTTTCTATGCCCAGATTAGCCAGAACTGTGGATACGTTGATTCCTTTTCCTCCGGGAAGCATCTGTTCTGTCTGGGTACGATTGGTCATTCCCATCTGAAAATCTTTTACTGAAACAATATAGTCCAGAGAAGGATTAAAAGTAACTGTGTAAACCATTGTTTCTTTCCTCCTGCGTCCTTTGTTTTATAGCCCTATTATATAGTCATATTCCGTCAATTTCAATCATATTAATTTACAATTTTTTTCCTGTTTTCTTATGCAATTTTCACAATCAGTCATACTTATTCACTTTTTTATCCCCTTTCTTTCATATTCCGTCATTTATACTGTCTACCCTTTTCTCCTCTTTTTCCTTCCACAAAAAAAAGACACTCCTCCTTTTGAGAAATGTCTTTTGTGTCTAGTGTACAGTCTGCCCTTGATCTGCTTTTTTATACGCGTCAGACATGGAAGGCATCGATATCGATTTCCTCTTTTTGTTTGATTTCATCCAACACCCACCGTTCATTCCGGTACACAAACTTCCAATATTCAAAAAAAGCCTCGGGCCGGTTTTTTCCCCGGATAATTTCCCTGGTATTTTTATTTATGTAAAAACCCGTCATCTTTCCATGAATCAGATACCAGATAACATCCTGATCCTCTCCCTCTTCATCCTGCACGCCTACCGGGATGGCACTAAGAAGCTTCACTTTTTTCTGCACGACCTCTTCCCCACGCATATGCATCCACTGCAGTTTTACATTAAAATCCTTTTGCAGCCGTTCACTCATATAAGGCACGCCGTAAGTAACATCCATTCTTCTCCAGCATTCCTGAATCTGAAAATAGGATTCCTCCACCTGTTTCTGAACCTCTCGGTAATCCCAGTTTCTTCCGCTTTCGGAAAATACCGCCATGGCCCGGTGGGTACGGCGCCTTGCCCTGCGGGCTTTCAAAAGCAGCACTGCTGCACCGGCTCCTCCGCTTGCCACGAAAACTCCCAGTCCAAACTGCGCCGCAGACACAATATCAGAGGTTCCACCGCCGGAACTTCTACCGGAGTGATAGGAACTGCCTCCTGCACTTCCACCTCCTCCGCCTGAGCTTCCGCCTCCGCCGGCTCTTGCCCACACCGGCACGGCACAGAGGCAAAGAAGTATACACAAGATTCCCAATATCATTCCCTTTTTCTTCATACTAAAACCCTCATTGTGTTTCTGAAAACCCTGTTTTAAAGTACTCTGCAGGGGTGCGAAACTTCCATGGTTTCCACCTCCAAATCCGGTGTCATCTTCCGCAGCTCCTGTTTCATGTATTCCATAAAAATGTATTCGGTACCATAGTGACCTGCGTCGATGACCGCCACTCCCTGCGCCACCGCATCTATGGAGGAATGGTAATCCATATCTGCTGTCACATAAACCTGTGCCTTCTGTCGGAGTACCTCTTGCATCAGGCTCTTACCGGAACCGGTACAGACTGCCGCTTTGCGCACTTTCTGTTCCGGATTGCCATACAGCTTTACAAAAGGCAGGTCGTACTGCTCTTTCACAAATCTGCCGCATGCTTCCAAAGTCATCTCTTCGGGCAGCATTCCCACTCTTCCAATGCCTTCCCGGCGGTTCTCTTCTTCAAACGTAACCTCCAGTACCTGCCGCTTTGTGAGCTTCAGCAAATCTGCGCTGAGGTCTGCCATTCCCAGCACATCAAAATTCGTGTGCATGGCATAGTAACAAATGTGATTTTCTATGAGTTTCAAAATGCGTCGTCCGATAAAATCTCCGGCTGTTACCTGCTTCATTCCTGAAAAAATCAGAGGATGGTGGGTAATCATCATATCCGCCCCTGCTGCAATGGCTCTGTTTAAGGTTTCATCCGTCACATCCAGCGCCAGAAAGATTTTCTTTACCTCCCACTCTCTATCCCCTACAAGAAAGCCGGAATTATCCCAGTTTTCTGCAAAAGACACGGGATATTTTTCTTCTATTTTCTCTATAATTTCATTCGCCTTCATAATAAGCCAGCGCCTCTTTTCTCTGTGCAATTTCCTGCTGAAGTTCTGCAGTCCTCTTTTTTGCAGATTCTGTTTCTGATTTCTGCAGGCTTTCTAAAAGCTTTTCTGCCTTTTGCTGCTGCCCCTTCAGATACTGCTTCAAAACAGGGTGCTTCTGTCTTAGAAGTTCTCCGCCGTATACATATTCCACCTCTGTCTTCCAGGACATTTTCCCATGTACGGCTTTCATCATGGGATAATATTTTCCCTCTTCTTCTATCATGTCCTCCTGCACGATCCGGTATCCCTGCTGTGCCAGAAACTTGCGGAAATGGGCAATTTCGGACTGGGGCTGCAAAATCAGTTCCGAAATCTCCAAAAGAACCTCCCGTCCCTCCAAAAGAATCTTTTCCATTAAAGGACCGCCCATGCCAGCAATCACCACACTTTGGACTTCTCCTCTTTTCAGAGCCTGCACACCATCTGAAAGACGGGTTTCTATGTAATTTTCCAATCCCCATTCCCGAATATGAGCTTTTGCCCGCAGCAGAGGACCCTCGTTTACGTCCATGGCAATGGCCTTCGGAATCTGTTCCTTCTGCAGCAGATAAATGGGGATATAACCGTGGTCACAGCCTACGTCTGCCAGCACACAGCCCTTCCCCACAAATCCGGCAACGGCTTTCAGCCTTCTGGAAATTTGTAGTTCTCTCATACGATTCTTCCTTAATCCAGATAATCTTTCAGCTTGCGGCTGCGGCTCGGATGGCGGAGTTTTCTAAGAGCCTTTGCCTCAATCTGACGGATACGCTCTCTGGTAACGTTAAATTCTTTTCCTACTTCTTCCAGGGTTCTGGCTCTTCCGTCATCCAGACCGAAACGCAGACGCAGCACCTTCTGCTCTCTCTCTGTCAGGGTTCCCAGAACCTCTACCAACTGTTCTTTCAAAAGAGTAAAGGCGGCGGCATCTGCAGGAACCGGCACATTGTCGTCCTGAATAAAATCTCCCAGATGACTGTCTTCCTCTTCACCGATAGGGGTTTCCAGAGAAACCGGCTCCTGGGAAATTTTCAGAATTTCCCTTACACGGTCTACGGACATATTCATTTCCTTTGCAATTTCCTCAGGCTGAGGCTCTCTTCCCAGTTCCTGCAAAAGCTGGCGGGAAACACGAATCAGCTTGTTGATAGTCTCTACCATATGCACCGGAATACGAATGGTTCTGGCCTGGTCTGCAATTGCTCTGGTAATGGCCTGACGAATCCACCAGGTTGCATAAGTGGAAAACTTATATCCCTTACGGTAATCAAATTTTTCCACCGCTTTGATAAGACCCAGATTTCCCTCCTGAATCAAATCCAGGAACAGCATACCGCGTCCCACATAACGCTTTGCAATGCTGACTACCAGACGAAGGTTGGCTTCTGCCAGACGTTTTTTCGCACTTTCATCTCCGTTTTCCATTCTCTTGGCCAGAGTGATTTCTTCCTCTGCACTTAAAAGAGGCACTTTTCCGATTTCCTTTAAATACATACGAACCGGGTCTTCAATGCTGACGCCTTCCGGAACGGAAAGGTCAATGTTTTCCATATCTACTTCGTCTTCTTCGCTGAGATTCAAATCATCGTCATCCCCGATAATCAAATCGTCCATATCGTTGTCCTGAATCCGCAGCACGTCAATGCCGTTTGCTTCCAGGAAATCAAAGACCTTGTCCAAATGTTCCGGGTCCAAAGGAAAATCCTTAAAGAAATCATTGATTTCCTGATACTCCAGTACATTTTTCTTCTTTTTAGCCAGTTCCATGAGTTCTCCCAGTTTCTCACTGAATTTCGCCATGTTCATTTCCATAAATGTTCCATCCTCTCAATTCTTTACTCTATAAGTTTTTCCATGTGTTCTTACTTTTATCTGATTTTCTTCTATATGGTTTCCTCAATCAAAGGAAATATGCAGGGTAACTCTGCCCCGCTCCAAATCCTCCAGCCTTTTTCTGGCCTCTACGATTTGCTGCAGCCCTGCCAGGTCTGTCGGGGCCAGATGTTCATTCTTCCATGTAATGCTGTCCCTCTTTAAACGGCACACAGTTTCCAATACAGCCTTTCTGGCCTCTTCCTCCCCTTCCAAATGCAGGGTTGCATGAAAAAGGGCGGTGACTTCCTTCTGCTCCTCCGGGTCTGAAAACTGGTTCAGCAGTCTGGCGGGATTTACCTCTCCCTCCTCATGCTGCGCAAAGACCAGTTCGGCTGCCCGGTGATACAGAGGCGTGACAAAATCCTCCGGTGTGATGTAACCTGCAATGGTGTCAAACATAGAAGGATAAGAGGTCAGACAGGTCAGCATCAGCCGCTGGGCTTTGCGTCCGCCGTCCTCCCTGCTGTCCTTTTTCCCGCCTGTTTCCCGGATACGGGGTGTACGGGGCTGGGAAGACACAGCCGAAAGAGCCATATTGTTCACCATTTTTCGCAAGTCTTCAAATTTAATCTGATAAATACCGGAAAGACTTTCTATATAATTATTTCTCTCCAGTTCCTCCGGAAATTCCAGCAGCTTTCTGGCTATCTCCCGGAAAAATGCCGTTTTGCTCTCCGGGTCAGATAAATCATATTGTTTTTCTAAAACCCGTATTTCAAACAAAAACGCATTTTCTGCTTCCTCCAGGCGTTTCTCAAAGGTCTCTCTTCCCTCTGCTTTGATAAATTCATCCGGATCTTTATAAGGGGTCAGATTGACCACTCTCGGCCGGATTCCTGCTGCCTTTAAAATCGGAATCCCCCGAAGGGCCGCCTTCTGTCCCGCCTCATCGCTGTCATAAGTCAGAAGCACCTCTTTTGTATACCGGCTCATGAGGCTGGCATGCCCCGAAGTCAGGGCCGTTCCCAGAGACGCCACTGCATTGTTGAAGCCAGCCTGATGCATGGCAATGACATCCATATATCCCTCACAGATGATGAGATAGGGTTTTCTGGAGGTTCTGGCAATATTCAGCCCATACAGATTCCGGCTTTTATCAAAAACCTTTGTCTCCGGAGAATTCAAATACTTTGGCTTGGCGTCTCCCATAACACGGCCCCCAAAGCCAATTACCCGGTTGTTCACATCCATAATGGGAAACATGACACGATTCCAGAACTTATCCTGCATGCCTCTTCGTTCCTCGATATGAAACAGCCCTGACTCCTTTAAAAGCTCGTCCGTATAGCCCTTGCTCTTTAAATATTTGTAAAGCGTACCGGAATACTTGGGGGAATAGCCCAGCCCGAACTTTTTAATGGTTTCATCGGAAAGCTGACGGTTTTTCAGATAATCCAGTCCCTGCCTGCCACTTTCCTGCCAAAGCTGATAATAATAAAAAGAAGCCGCCCGCTTCTGTATCTCCAAAAGCCGGGACTTCAAATCTGCAGACGCCCTGGCCTCTTTGGAAAATTCCTCTTCCGGAAGCCTCACTCCGGCCCGCTCTGCCAGATATTTTAATGCCTCTACAAAATTGTAGTTTTCATATTCCATAATGAAGGTGAAAACATTTCCTCCTGCCCCGCAGCCAAAGCAGTAATACATCTGCTTGTCCGGGCTGACGGAAAAGGAAGGGGATTTCTCATTGTGAAAAGGACACAGTCCGAAATACGAACTGCCCTTTCGCTGCAATTTCACATATCCGGAAATCACATCCACAATGTCATTTTTCATACGGACTTCCTCTATGATTTCATCGGAATAATACATACTGCTCCCTCATTTCTACTGCCCTTTTCCAGGAACGCTCCAGCCTCTGGGAATAAAGATATCCCGAAATTTTTCTAAAGAATACTGGTCTGTCATTCCTGATATATAATCACATACTACTCGCTCTTTCGGTTCCTCCTCATACAGAAGTTTCCGATATTCCTCCGACATTTTCTCCGGATATCTGCTGTAGTACAGATACAATTCTTCCACTACATGCTCTGCCTTTTCTTCCTCTCCCTTTGCCACAGGGTTCAGATACACATCCTGAAACATCAGGGCACGGATATCCCGAAGCCCCTCCTCGATTTCCGGTGACATGGAAATCCGGTCTTTTCCCTGACTGTGTTCCACAATGTCATGGACAAAGGTATTCAGCCGTTCCCTGGTGGTATATCCCAGCAGCATGCGAAGGGTAATAGGAATATCATCTTCCGTAATAATCCCCGCTCTCTGGGCATCGTCCATATCATGGTGAATATAGGAAATCTTGTCACAGTAGCGCACCACCTGTCCCTCCAGGGTGTGAGGCGTACCGCTGGTTCTGTGATTTAACATCCCGTCCCGGACTTCCCGGGTCAGATTTAACCCTCTGCCGTCCTTTTCCAGACGCTCCACCACCCGGACACTCTGTTTATAGTGGGCAAATCCCAGAGGGCATACCCGGTTCAGTGCCCGCTCTCCTGCATGCCCAAAAGGCGTATGACCCAAATCATGGCCCAGGGCAATGGCCTCTACCAAATCTTCATTTAAGCACAGCGCCTTTGCCACGGTTCTGGCTGTCTGAGAAACTTCCAGGGTATGGGTCAGACGGTTCCGGTAATGATCCCCCTGGGGCGCTAAAAACACCTGGGTCTTGTCTTTCATTCTGCGAAAAGACTTGCAGTGGACAATCCGGTCCCTGTCCCGCTGGTATACAGTTCGTATATCACATTCCGTCTCCTGCCGGTCCCTTCCCTTAGAACGGATACTGCAGGACGCATAGGGATTTAAAAACTGCAGTTCCCTTTGTTCCATTTGCTCGCGGATATTCATAGGCAGTCACCTGTCTTTCTTCAAAAGAATCTTTCACAATAATTATTTCCGATTCCTTGGCGATTTCCTTTTTTTCTTTTCAAAAAACCCATTATTCTTTATAAGCTTCCCGCAAAAGTGCAATTTCTCTGGCATATCCCTCTAAATCATTGGGCGTTTCCAGATAAAAAGGCAGATGCGAAAGGGCCGGATGGTTGATGACACGGACAATGGCTTCCAGCCCGATTTTCCCTTCCCCGATTCTGGCATGGCGGTCCTTGTGGCTGCTCAGGCCAAACATACTGTCATTTAAGTGAACAGCCCTTAGCCGGTTCAGTCCGATAACCTTATCAAATTCTGTCAGAACACCGTCCAAATCCGTTACAATATCATAACCGGCGTCATACACATGGCAGGTGTCCAGGCACACGCCCATTTTTTCCTGCAGTTCTACCCTGTCCAGAATTTCCCGCAGTTCTTCAAAATTTCTTCCCACTTCGCTGCCCTTCCCCGCCATGGTTTCCAAAAGTACCGTGGTACTCTGATCCTTTTTCAGCAGTTCATTGAGCATTTGGGCAATATAGGCAATGCCCGTCTCTGGCCCCTGTTTTACATGACTGCCCGGGTGAAAGTTATAGCAGTTTCCCGGCGTGTATTCCATTCTCTGCAAATCGTCCCGCATGATGTTTACTGCAAATTCCCGCACACTCTCATCTGCGGAGCAGGCATTTAAGGTATAAGGCGCGTGGGCCAGAATCTGCGCAATCCCCTGCTCTTTTGCTTTTTTATGGAAAATTTTTACATCTTCGGGATTGATTTCCTTTGCTCTGGCGCCCCTGGGGTTTCTGGTAAAAAACTGAAAGGTATTGGCATGGATTTTCTCCGCCTCCTTTGCCATGGCGGTATAGCCCTTTGCTGATGATAAATGACAACCAATAGTCAGCATCTGATTCCTCCTTGTGTTGTTCGTTTTGTATTTACAGTTTCAGAAAGAAACAGAGCTTGCTGCAAAATGCAGCAGCTCTGTTTAGCTGCAGGGATTTACCCCCCCCGCACATATTTATCTCGAAATCGGGAAAGACAAACGTATCCGCCCAGGTTTCAAACTCTTTTAAGGGCAGGGGTCTGGAAAAATAAAAACCCTGTATCACATCACAGTGCATGGAGTTCACATACGCCAGCTGCTCCTGTGTTTCAATCCCCTCTGCTACGGTTTTTATATGCAGGCTCTCTGCCAGTTCCTGAATACATGCGATGATACTTCTTGCCTTTTCGCTATGCAAATCCAAGAAAAACGAACGATCCAGCTTCAGTACATCAATGTCAAAATCCTTCAACATAGTGAAAGACGAATAGCCTGATCCAAAATCATCCAGAGAACAAAGAAATCCCTGCTCATGCATAATCCGGATTCCCTCCTCCACCCTGGACAAATGAGCATGCTCCAGAAACAGCGTCTCTGTGACTTCAAATTCCAAAAGTGATTTATCCACCCTATAATCATCTGCAATACGGATAAAATCTTCCATAAAATCTTCTCTTGCAAAATGACTTCTGGAAAGGTTTACGGAAACCGGATATAATTTTTTCTTCTCCCCTTCCCTCTGCTTCAGCCATCTGCAAACTCTTTCAAAAATATACTTTTCCAATGCCTGGATTTTTCCGCTGTTCTCCAAAAGAGGAATAAATTCCGAAGGCGGCAAAATCCCTCTTCCCGGATAATCCCATCTGACCAGTGCTTCAGCTCCCTTAATTTTTCTTTGCTGCAAGCTGACTTTGGGCTGCAGATATACCTGAAACTCTTCATCAGCCAGCGCTTGGACAAAGCGGTTATTCATTTCTCTTTCCCTCTGCTGCTTCTGTGCCACCTCACAATTATAAAAAGCGCACTTTCCCGCCTCTTTTGCGGTCTGGCTCTTTAATGCAGCTCTTGTCTGGTCCTGAATCACAGTGATATCTGTCCCGTTATCTTTCACAAAGCTGGCGCCCAGACGAAATTTCACTCTATACCTGGGCAAATCCGTATATTGAAAAGAATTGATTTCCCTTATAATTTTCTCCATCTGTTTCTGGAGCTTCTGTGGTTCTCTTTCCTTCAGGCAGAGAAAAAAATGATCCATTTCTGTACGGGCGGCAAACTCATATTCCTCTTTGTCCAGAAATTTTTCGATTACCGTGTAGAAATATCGCAGCATTTTGTCTCCATTCTGCTTTCCCAGGGTTTCATTAATCTGTTTAAAATCCACAGAATCCATGAAAACCAACGCATACTGATCAGCCTTTTGTTTTCTGCACAGTTCCTGATAGCGCATGGCAAACTCCATTTTATTAATGCCTCCGGTAATTTCATCTGAAAACGCCAGCTGCTCCAGTCTTTTTCCGCTTTCGTTATAACTCTTAAAAAGCAGAAAAAAGAGGATTCCAAAAACCAAAAAACTAATAGCCAGTACCCCTGTCATTTTCCCTATACAGGCCTCCTGCTTTCTCATATACAGCATACCGTATAAGCCATACCCTATAATTCCCAGCGCAAGAATACCCAGAACCCAGAGGTAGTACTTTATTTTCTTTCTTGCCCGGGAAAGTCTGTCCACATATCCCTTCCGCTGCTTTCTGTAAGATTTTATCTTTCTTCTGTCCTCTCCCGTCCATTTTGTGCGGAGCCTACTTTTTCAGGTTTTCTCCCAGACCGCTCTCTACTGCCTGCACAGCAGCCCGAAGGGCTTCCTTCTCGTCTTTTCCCTCACAGGTTATTTCAATCTCCTGTCCCTGGCGAACGCCGGCCGCCACAATACTCAACAGGCTTTTCAGATTCACCGTACCCTTTACATTATTTTTTTCATATTGAAACTGCACAAGCGCATCATATTTCAAAATACTGTTTGACAAAACCGTAGCTGTTTTCAAGTGCAGTCCTGACGGATTCAGGATTTTCACTTTCTGACTTACCATATGCCATCCCTCCTTTTCTTTTTCTTTCACAACCCTTTACCTGATGCCAAGGGCTGCCTTTGCCAGAGCATCCACTGCCTCGTTCAGTTCCACTCCGCTGTGTCCCTTTACCTTGTGGAAGACAACCTGCACGTTTTTTAAACTGTCGAAGTACGCTTTATAGCGGATGGTTCCCGGTCTATTGCGTTTCCACTCTCCCGTGGCCCAGGACTCAATGCCCTGATAATCGTAATACAGGTGCAGAAGGGGAATTTTGTGTTCCTCACAATATGCCATGGCTGCCATAGCCCCCTCCAGCTCTCCTGCCACATTTCTCATACTGATATCCTCAGTTCCATAAAAAGCCTTGCTCATTTCTATCTTTTTTCCCTGCCAGAGCAGAATACAGCCATAAGAATATCCCTTCTTTGCCGCATCAAAGCTGCCGTCCACATAAGCCGTACAGCCCTCGGATTCTTCCTGCTCTGCAGGGGAAACCTTTCCCGTCCCCTGCGTAAGATACTGCTCTGCTTCCTGCAAAGTGGGAAAACTTTTATACTGCGCTCCCGGAAATCCATTCACATTTTTTCTGCACTCCTCCCAGGTGAGAAAAATTCCCGTTGTCTTTCCTTTTTTTACTGCATAAACTTTTTTTGCCATGTGTCCTACTCCCGTCCATTCTCCGGCCGGAACCCTTCAAAAATCCAGGCGTCAAACTGTCCTCTGCAGCGTTCCAGCTGATTTTTGCTCTTTACGGTCCAGGCATAAGCCGGACACCGAAAGAGATGTCTGCATATCCATAAGGATACTGCATGCGGACTTCTGCAGTCATAAGCAATAAAGTCCGGTTTCGTAAGGAAATTTAAGAGCAAATGCCGCAGGATGTAATACTGCGGCTTGCGCCACCCTTCTTCCTTCTGGTAATTCATGGAAAGCTGTCCCCTGCACACCTGGGGCCTGTGTTTCCGATACCACAAAAGCACCTGGGGATGAAAGGATTCTATACAGTACGCTCCATGATACTGTTTCAATATTTCATCGGTCTTTTCACAGATTTTGCTCTTTTCTTTGTATTTCAGTTCAATAATCAGAGGTACTTTTCCATCTACCACCTTCAGCACCTCTGTCAAAAGAGGAATCCTCTCTTTTGAAAAAAAGATAGGGTACTGCTGCAGTTCTTCGTAAGTGCATGCGTCCACTTCTTTCTGCACATTGCAGTTTCTCCGCAGATGAAAGTCGTGGGTCACCACGACCTGGTTATCCCTGGTAAGCTGCACATCCAGTTCAATCCCATACCCTGCTTTCACTGCTTTTTCAAAAGCCGCAAGGGAATTTTCCGGCGCATTTCCGGCATTGTTGTGCAGCCCTCTGTGGGCATAATATGTCTCCCGGCTCTTCTGCGGTCTGTGAAATATTCTGGGCATAACAAGCGCCAGATAACCCAGTCCTGTATACCCCATAATCTTCTTTTTGTTCATATGCTAATCCTCCACATCAAAATGCTCTAAAACACTTTTCTTTTCCTGTGGTCTGCTGTCCCCGTGGTGTACCATACTCATGGTCACCATGGCCATGCAGGTGAAAATGCAGGCATAAGGGAAAAGTACACGGTAAGATATATGCTGCATGAAAAACCCCGAAAAAACAGGGGTAAATATCTGGGCAGCCATGGAAAAGGTGTAGTAGACACCTGTGTATTTCCCCACATCTCCCAGAGAGCAGATTTCCACTACCATAGGAAGGGAATTGACACTGACAGAAGCCCAGCCCATGCCAATCAGCACAAAGCCTATATTAATAGCAGGATGATACACCGGGAAAAAAGCTGCCCCCAGATAGCTGAGGAGCAAAAGCACCAGACCTCCCTGGATACACTTTTTCCTTCCGAATTCTTCCGACAGAAAGCCAATGGGAATATAGCTGACAATGGCTGCTGCGGTGGCTATCATCAGGCAGTCCGCAAACCCGCCGCCCTCCAGCTTCCACACCTTTACCGCATATCTGGAAAAGGCAGTCGTCACGGCATTATAAGCAGTAAACCAGAAAAAGATGGAAAGCAATATCATATACAGACTTTTCTTCACTGGTTTTGGAAGTTCGCTGGTATGGGCTGCAACAGCTTCTCCCTGTTCTTTTTCTTCCTGTATCTCTTCTGCTGCAATCTGTGCCGCCAGCTTTTTCTCTCTCACCGTAAGCAGCAAGAGCAAAACGGCCGCTGTCATAATAAAGGCTACGCCTGCAAAAACTCCCGTATAGTCCGGACGGCTGCCGTCTTTTACCAGAAAACGAATCAGCAGCAGCGTATACACACCCCCTACCGCTCCCATAAGATTAATCACTGCATTGGCCTTGCTTCGCAAATGCTTAGGTGTCAAATCCGGCATCAAAGCCACTGCCGGAGAGCGGTAAAGTCCCATGGAAACCAGCAGTACGGCCAGACAAACCACAAACACAAGAAAATTTTCTGTCCGGTCTGCCCCCGGCAGTATCATCAGAAAAACAATCGAGATACCCGTTCCTGCCAGTATAAAAGGCGTCCTCTTTCCCAGAGGCGTATCCGCCTTGTCCGAAAGAGTGCCGAAAAAAGGAAGCAGAAACACAGCCAGCACATTATCCGCGGCCATAATCATTCCCGTGAAAGTTTCATTCAAATGAAACGTATTCTGCAATATCAGCGGAATGATATTGTCGTACATCTGCCAGAAAGCACAGATGGAAAGAAAGGCCAACCCGATAAAAAAGGTGCGGCGGTAATTCAGTTTTTCCATAGTATTCCTCCCCCATAAATTCCCGAAAACAGGAATCCTTTTCTGTAATACGTTTATTTTATCATAGCAGGGCGAAAAAGCATAGAAATTTTTCTTTGCACAGCAGAAAAAGTGCAGCCTCTGTAAAAAGCTGCACTCTTTTGGTTACTTTCTGTATTCTGTTTTCTGTCTTATCAGATTCTTGCCACACCTGTTTTTTTAGCAGCTTCTGCTACAGCCTTTGCTACAGCCGGAGCTACTCTCTTGTCAAACGGATTCGGAATGATGTAATCCGGAGACAGTTTATCCTCTTCTACCAGCTCAGCGATGGCATAAGCAGCTGCCACTTTCATTTCATCGTTAATGTCTTTAGCACGCACATCTAAAGCGCCGCGGAAGATACCCGGGAATGCCAGTACGTTGTTAATCTGGTTCGGGAAGTCGCTTCTTCCGGTTCCCACAACAGCTGCACCTGCATTTTTCGCCAAATCCGGCATGATTTCCGGTGTCGGATTTGCCATTGGGAAGAGGATTGGTTTTTCTGCCATGTTTCTTACCATTTCTTCCGTTACTGTTCCCGGAGCGGATACACCGATGAAGACATCCGCGCCTTTTAATACTTCCTCCAGAGTTCCTTTTTCCATGTTCTGGTTGCAGATTTCTGCCATTTCCTGTTTCTCAGCGTTTAAGTTTTCACGACCTTTGTAGATAGCGCCCTGTCTGTCGCACATCACCACGTTTTTCAGTCCCAGGCTTACCAAAAGTTTGATAATGGCAATACCGGCTGCACCTGCCCCGGAGGTTACCACTTTAATTTCATCCAATTTTTTGCCTGTTAATTTCAATGCATTGATCAGCGCTGCTGCAGTTACCACAGCAGTACCGTGCTGGTCATCGTGGAAAATCGGAATATCACAGCATTCTTTTAATTTTCTTTCGATTTCAAAACATCTCGG
Source organism: Blautia sp. HCN-20427 (assembly GCF_037890365.1). Lineage (NCBI taxonomy): Bacteria > Bacillati > Bacillota > Clostridia > Lachnospirales > Lachnospiraceae > Blautia > Blautia sp. HCN-20427. Next base: position 80,636 of record NZ_JBBKBX010000004.1, read on the forward strand.
TGCAGAAATATCTTCCAGGTTTACACCGCCAAAGCTGCCAGCCAGAAGACTTACGGTTTTTACAATGTCGTCTACATCTTTGGAACGTACACACAGCGGAAAAGCGTCTACATCGCCAAAAGTTTTAAACAGCGCGCATTTTCCTTCCATAACCGGCATACCTGCTTCCGGTCCGATATCACCCAGTCCCAGAACGGCGGTTCCGTCTGTGACAACGGCTACCATGTTGCCGCGGCGTGTGTATTTGTAAGACAAATCCACATCTTCTGAAATTTTCAGACATGGCTCTGCAACGCCCGGTGTATAAGCAACGGACAGTTCTTCCGGTGTCTCGATTTTTGCTCTGCTGATAACTTCAATTTTTCCCTGCCAGTCTTCGTGCTGTTTTAATGCAAATTCTTTTTTATCCATGGTTTTAATCTCCTTTTCTGATGTTTTACTGTTCTTTTACCTGTGCCCAGAAATCTTTCAAAAGCTCTACGGAACGGTTCATAGCTGCTTCTTCTTCCTCATTCATAGGAATTTTGAAAGCTGCTTCAATGCCTTCCCAGCCCACACGGCATGGAAGGGATACGGCAACGCCTGCCCACTTGCCAAAGCTTTCGTCCAGCATATGTGCTACCGGAAGAATTGCGCTGTTGTCCTTCATAATGGTTTCTACAATGGTGGAAACCGCCATGGCCACACCATAGAAGGTTGCGCCCTTTAAGCCAATAATTTCTGCACCGCCGTTTTTGGTATGTTCTGCCAGTTCCTCTTTGTCAAGAGTAATTCCAACCTGCCTTGCGTACTCTTCCAGAGGAAAGCCTCCTACCGTTGCAGAGCTTAACACAGCCACCTGGCTGTCTCCGTGCTCTCCTGTAATATAAGCCTTTATATCCTCTACATTTACATGCAGTCTGGAACTTAAATTATAGCGAAGTCTTGCGGTATCCAAAGAGGTTCCGCTTCCGATAACCCGGTTTGCCGGAAGTCCTGATGTTTCCAGAACCGCCATGGTAGTAATGTCTGCAGGATTGGATACCACCAGAATCAACGGATTTTCCGCACATTTCATAATGTTCTCTGTAATGCTCTTTACAATGGATACATTGGTTTTTGCCAGTTCCAGACGTGTCTGTCCCGGTTTTCTGGCAATTCCTGCTGTGATAATGATAATCTGTGCATCCCGGCATTCCTCATAACCGCCCTGTCTAACCCAGACCTGCTTGTGGAAACTGGTTCCATGGGCAATGTCAATGGCCGCTCCTTTTGCCCGGTCTTCATTGACATCAATCAGTACAATGTCGTTGGCCTGTGCTCTTACCATCAGGGTGTAGGCAATGGCCTCACCTACATTCCCTGCACCTACTACTACAATTTTGTCTCTATGCGTATTTTTCATTTTTCTCATGCGCTCCTTTTTCTTTTTATGCCCTGCCCTTTTCGCTGTGCTGCAAAAAAGGCGGCGCTCTTAAAGCGCTCCGTATAGTGCTGGTTTCCCTTGGCCGAATCCATCCGCAGTTCTGCTTACTATAGCTGCAGACCTCCTCTGGCTTCTTCCGTCCCCCCGCTTGCTGCCATACAGCCTGCTGCCCAAACGTAGCTTTCCCTTTTTTCACTCCGTAGAGGAGATGTTTTACATCTCGATGTACCAGAGCATGTCCTACAGGTCTCGTCCGTCGTTCCAATCCTTCTTCTGCGCTTTCCTGCTCTTTCGGCTGTACCGCACTGTCCTGTATACAAAAAATGGTGGTCTGTGCCAACAGAAACACAGAAAGAAATGTCCACGTCAGTACCTGTTTTCTGCCCTTCATGTGTCCACCCCTTTCTCTGCTTTTATGCACAACCACCAAATTCCTCTTTGTTAAAAAATTCACTTTTTAGGAAATTCTAACATAAAGTCTTGAGAGTGTCAATTCTTCTTTTTATTTATTTTACCCTTTATCTGCTCTCCAAATCTTTCTGTATTCCCTCCAAAAAAGGAACCATAATACTGCCTGTCCTCTGCAGAAACCACCGGGGCGAAAGTTCGCTGTATTTGAAGTGTTTCCTTCCCCCATTCTGCCCCCGTTCCCAAAAGGCATACATCTCTTGAAAAGGCATGTAATAGATTTCATCTCTGTGAGAAAAATAGAGAATCAAAAAAGCAATCCCCTGCTGCTTCTCAAAGTCTTTCATAAACTCCACCTGATGAGCATGAATATTCTGCAGGGGAAAATTATCTGTGCAGCACTCCTTTGCGTCAAAACACACTGGAATTCCCTGGACAGCCCCAATATAGTCCACCGTACTTTTCTGGTCAAAATAGGCCAGGGTAATGTGACGGCTGTTCTGGTCAATGCGCACCGGCGTAATGGGGGTGGGCACTTTCTGAATCAGCGCCAGCTTTTTCTCCCTGTACTGCTGACAGGTTCGGTTAATCAATTCCTCTAAGGTAGAGCCGCGAAGCCCTCTGGAACTCCATGTAGCCATAATGCCGCCTTTCTATTTCAGAACCTCAATGCCCGGAAAATACCGCAGCACTGCCTTTCCCAATATCTTTTCTTTCTTCACATAGGGATTGTCCCACATACGGGAATCCCTGGAATTATTCCGGTTGTCCCCCAGCATGAAATAACAACCCTCCGGTACAGTGTATGGTCCAAAGTTTCCCACAGGGGTTTCAGGGGTAAAGCTGTCATCCAAAGGCGTATCCGAACCATTGATATACACCTTTCCTTCCCGGATTTCCACGGTTTCCCCTGGCAGACCGATAACCCTTTTGATAAATCTCTGACTTTCATCATCCGGATACTTAAAGATTACAATATCAAATCTCTCCGGATCGTCAAACAAATAGGCCAGACGGTTTCCGAAAATCCGGTCCCCGGTCATAATGGTGTTCTCCATGGATTCTGAGGGAATCACCGCATTAATCAGCAGGAAATTGTCCACCACCAAAACCACAATGACAACAAAAAGTATCATTTTCACATACTCCCACAGTTCCTTCCACAAAGATTTTTTCTTAAATGGTTTGCTCATAGCTTCATCTCCCTTATGTTTATCCCTTTTAGCACCTGCTGAAACAAGTCGGGTACCGGTGCCGTCACTTCTTTTCCCGCCAGATTTTCCAATCTCTTTTCGGACTTTGGAAATTCCAGCTTCCAGGCATGCAAAAGCTGATACTGCACCCCATATTTTTGGCAATACTTCTCATTCACCCTGGCGTCCCCGTATTTAAAGTCTCCGATAACCGGATGCCCCGTACCTGCCAGATGGCTTCGGATTTGGTGGGAACGTCCGGTTAAAAGCTGCACCTTCAAAAGCGTATCCCCATTATCCCCCACAGCCAGCGGCTCGTATTTTGTCTCAATGGGCAGACTTCCCTCTCTTTTCCGGCTGCACAGGGTCACTTTGTTCCGCTTCTCATCTTTCCACAGATACCCCTTAATATGGGCTGCTTCCCGGATTTCTCCTTTTACCAGAGTCAGATAATATTTGTGCATACTTCTCTCCTGAAAACACCGGGACAATTCCTGCAGACCCTGTACGGTTTTCCCGGCCGCCACCAGACCGCTGGTATTTCTGTCCAGACGGTTGCACACACCGGGACGGAAAGTCCGCAAATCCTCTTTGGTAAGGCTTCCCGTCTCCAGCAGATATCCGGTGAGATATTCCACCAGAGAAACATCCTCCTTTTCTGCTTTCTGAGACAGCATACCCGCCGGCTTGTTCACAAAAAGTACCTGTTCATCTTCATAAACAATATCCAAAGCCGTTTTTTCTCCCTGTTTTACCTGTCCGCAAAATTTTTCCAGCGTTTCCTCGGAAAAAAACAGCTTCACCACATCTTCTGTTTTCAGTTTTTCGCTTCCGTCTGCCTTCTTTCCGTTTAAGGTAATATTTTTCTTGCGGAGCATTTTATAAATAAAACTTTTTGGAGCTTCCTTTAAATACTTACCCAGAAATTTATCCAGCCTCTGTCCGCTTTCCATTTCTTTTATGATTAACTGCTTCATACTTTCTCCTACAGGGAAATTGCGTGAATCACCCGCATGATTTTCCCGTTTCTCGTCAGATTGGGTTCTGCCGGGTCCGGACGGAATTTTATGTCTTTTTCCAGCGATTCCCTGTGTTCCCACATGGAATCCAGACGGGACGTGTAATCCCCAAGTCTGGTGAAAATTTTCACGCTGACATAAAAACCGTTCTGCCGCAGAATGTCCTGTATATGTTTTTCTGTAAAAGCCGTATCCGTCTTTGCTCTGCTGGTGTATCCCACAACCGTATTGCCGCACACAGCAATGGAATCCACGAAAGACTGTTTCTCATAGGCGGAAATCACCAGTTCATAGGAACAGGTCAGTCCCTTTTTATGCTTTTCTATCTGTTCGTAGTCTTCCCGTTTCATGGGCTTCTGCATATACATCATAATCATGCCCACAGCAAATTTGCACGCAGGAAGACAGGCAACTACAGCTACAACAGTAAAAACGGTATTTCTCGTTCTGTGAATATATAAACCTGTAAAAAATACCAGAAGGGGGGCAAGAAGCGCCAGTATCGTATACAGGGTCCTCTTTTTCTGCTGGCTTTTGATATAACCGTAATCGCCCTTCTGTATTTTCTGTTTTGTTTTACTCATGTTTTCTATGCTCCTCTTTTGTCTCCATACATACACCTCATAATCATCCTGTGCGGAACTATTTTGCAGAAAATTCTGGTAGCCTTCATGGAAATGCCGTACACGGAAAGTTCTCTGCCTCTTTCAGCATCCTTTAAAGCTTTTTTTACCACCTTTTTTGCAGAAGCAATAAAGGGTTTCTTGTATGCAGGCATCTGCTCTTTTCCGCCCATCTTATCCAGAAACGGCGTATCCACCGGTCCGGAACACACTGCCGTTACTCTGGCGCTTCTCTTTAGTTCCACGTTCAGAGCCCTGGCAAAGCTGAGTACATAAGCTTTTGAAGCCGCATAAACCGCAAAACCCGGCTGCGGCACAAAAGCCGCGCCGCTGGCCAGTAAAAGAAGGTGCCCCTTTTTGCAGTAGGGAAGACAGAGTTTTGTCACCGCAGTAAGCGCCGTGCAGTTTAACTCAATCATGTTTTGCAAATCAGACAAACCGGTTTCTTCCACGGTTTTCTGCACTCCTGCTCCGGCGCTGCACACCAGCCAGGCTATCCTGGGACGTTCCTGTCTCAGAGCTGCTGCCAAAGTATCTAAATCCTTTGGACTGGTAATATCCAATGCAAAAACCCTCACCTTGGAAACCTCTCTTTGCAGTTTCTCCAGTGCTTCCCGATTTCTGGCTATTGCCCACACTTCTTCTATGAAAGGCTTCTGTTCTCCTATCTGCCGGACAAATTCCGTTCCCATGCCACAAGAGGCTCCGGTCACCACCGCAATGGTTTTTCCTGTTTCCATTTTCTCACCTTCCACCTGATTTTTTCTTATGCACATTTCGTATGGATTTTTTCTTTCTGCCGTTTTCCCTGCTGTTTACCTGTTTCTTCTGAAAATCCCGGACATGTTCTTTCTCCGGTTTGCCTTTTCCGCCTCTTGGCCGAATCAGACATTTTTTATCAAAACCAATCAAATCGCTTCTGCCGCTCTTTAAAAGGGCTTCTTTTACCAGTTCATAGTTTTCCGGATTTTTGTACTGGAGAAGGGCTCTCTGCATGGCCTTTTCCCTGGCGCTTTTCGGTACATAGACCTTTTCCCCGGTTCTGGGGTCCAGCCCGGTGTAATACATACAGGTAGACATGGTAGACGGTGTGGGATAGAAATCCTGCACCTGCTCCGGCATAAAGCCCATATCCCGCACATACTCTGCCAGCTTCACAGCCTCCTTTATGGTACAGCCCGGATGAGAGGACATGAGATACGGCACTACAAACTGTCTTTTCCCGGATTTCTCATTGGCCCGCTGGAATTTTTTCAGAAACTCTTCGTACACCTTATGTTCCGGTTTTCCCATATAGTACAACACCTGGTCGGATACATGTTCCGGCGCTACTCTTAACTGTCCGCTGACATGATAAGCAGCCAGTTCGTTTAAAAATTCCGGCGAAGGATCTGCATTGACATAGTCGAAGCGAATACCGGAGCGGATAAACACTTTCTTAATTCCCGGCAGATGGCGCAGCTTCCGAAGAAGTTCCAGGTAATCCCTGTGGTCTGCCTCCAGATTTTTGCAGGGCTTTGGAAACAGACACTGCCGGTTGGTACAAATCCCCTTTGTCATCTGCTTTTTGCAGGAAGGGTGACGAAAATCTGCTGTAGGGCCGCCCACATCGTGAATATACCCCTTAAAGTCCGGCTTCTCTCTATAACTTTCGGCTTCCCGCAAAATGGACCCGTGACTTCTGGTCTGGACAATCCTTCCCTGATGAAAAGCCAGAGCGCAGAAATTACAGCCGCCAAAGCAGCCCCGGTTGCTGGTGATACTGAACTGAATCTCTTCAATAGCCGGAATTTTCCCCTGCTTTTCATACATGGGATGATATGTTCCCATATACGGCAACTCATAGACCTCATCCATTTCCTTCTGTGTCAATGGTTTTGCAGGGGGATTCTGTACCACAAACCCTTTCGTTCCATAGGATTCTGCCATCACCTTTCCGGTAAAGGGGTCTGTATTCTCATACTGAATCCGAAAACTCCCGGCATAGGCTTCTTTTTTTGCAGATAACGCTTCAAAAGAGGGCAGCAAAATCCCCTCCGGCGCTTTTTTTGCCTTATACACCGTCCCCGGCACAAAAGTAATAGAACTTACAGGAATTCCCTTATCCAGAGCCTCGGCAATTTCCAGAATACTGTGTTCTCCCATACCGTAAGAAATCAAATCCGCTCCGGAATCCATAAGCACAGAACGTTTCATGCTGTCTGACCAGTAATCGTAATGGGCCAGTCTGCGAAGAGAAGCCTCAATGCCCCCCAGAATCACCGGCGTGTCCTTATACGTCTGACGAATCAGATTGCCGTAAACCGTCACCGCCCGGTCCGGGCGCAGCCCCATCTGTCCGCCCGGAGAATAGGAATCCTGCCTTCGGTGCTTTTTCGCCACGGTATAGTGGTTCACCATAGAATCCATATTTCCTGCAGAAACCAGAAAGGCCAGCCTGGGCTCTCCAAAAACGGAAATGCTCTCTTTTTTCCGCCAGTCGGGCTGGGAAATAATACCTACGGAATACCCCCGGCTCTCCAGAAGACGGGTAATAATGGCCGCTCCAAAGGAGGGATGGTCTACATAAGCGTCTCCGCTGATATAGACAAAATCCGGCTGCCAGATGCCTCTCTCTTCCATTTCCGCTCTGGTGACAGGCAAAAATTCTCTGCTCATACACACGCTCCTTTTTGTGCTTCATTTTCCAGAACTTCCAGATAATCCTGCACATACCAGTCCGCCAGTTCCCGCTTCTGTCTCTCCTGCTTTTTACTGTAAGCGTCTTCTATGGCACAGACTTTCATGCCCGCCCGCTTTCCGGCCAGGATTCCCATGGGAACATCTTCAAACACCAGACAGTCTTCAGGCGCTGCTCCCAATCCCTGAGCAGTTTTCAGGTATACATCCGGCGCAGGCTTGCTCTTTGGCACCTCGCAGCAGGTGGTAATACAGTCGAAATACGCTTCTATATTATGTGCTTTTAAAACCTCTGCAATCAGTTCCCGGCTGTTGCTGGAACTGATTCCCACAGAAATTTTCCGCTTCTTTAATTCTTTCAGAAATTCCAGAGCCCCCGGTTTTAGGGGAACCTCATGACAATATTTTTCCCTGGACATCAAAAGCCAGGTCTCCTTAATTTCTTCCAGGGAATCTTCTATCTGAAACCGCTCTTTGAAAAACTTTGCAGTTTCTGTAAATCCCATGCCTTCCAGTTCATCCTGAAAAGCCTCTAAATCTTCCGGTATGGAAACTTTTTTTGCCGCCAGATATTCCATGTCAATGGACTTCCACATCCACATGGAATCCACCAGTGTGCCGTCCAAATCAAAAATAACGGCCTTTATGTTCTCAAGCATGTTCCTTCAACCTCTCTATTTCTTCCTGAGTTAATTCCCGGTACTCTCCCGGCTGCAGCTTTTCGTCCAACTGCAGGCTGCCCATGGACAGCCGCTTCAAATACACCACTTCATTGTCCACAGCCTGAAACATTCGTTTCACCTGATGAAATTTCCCCTCCCGGATGGTCAGCAGTACCTGGTCTTTTTCTCCCTGATACCAGTTAGCTGCGGCAGGCAGAGTTTTCTCTTTTTCTCCAATATCCACGCCGCTTTCCAGCTGTTTTAATTCTTCTTCAGACACCGAATACCGCAGCTTTACCAAATAGGTTTTATCTACATGTTTTTTCGGCGCCAGCAGATTGTGAGCCAGTTCCCCGTCGTTGGTAATCAGCAGTAAACCTTCCGTATCCTTATCCAGCCGCCCTACCGGAAACAAATCCTTCCGTTTTTTGGAGACAAGCAAATCCAGCACGGTTTTGTCCCGCTTATCCTCTGTGGCAGACACCACGCCCTGAGGTTTGTGCAGCATATAGTAAGAAAACGTTTCATAAGCCAGACACTTACCGCCGGCCGCCACCCGGTCTTCTTCGATGTCAATTTTATAGTCCGGAGTCTTTACAATTTCCCCGTTTACCGTCACGCTTCCCTTGCGAATTTGCTGCTTTACCTGGGAGCGGGTGCCAAGACCCATATCTGCCAGATATTTATCCAGTCTTATTTTTCCCATTACTGTAATCTCCAACCTGCATAATACTTGTTCTTCAAAATGCCCCTGTCCAGCTTGCCAAAGCCCAGCGGAAAGCCGTCCACACACACTAACTGCCAGCCTTTTGCCTGTGCCGGCTCCTGCTCGGATACTTCTATGGTCTCTCCCTTTAAATACTTTACAGTACGTACATCGTCTCCGGAAAGCCAAATGCAGGAAGCAAAGGTTTCCGGAGAGAGAGCCATAGCCAGAGCCTGGCTGGGTTCAAAACGATTTTTCTTGATATCCCCCAGATACAGCCCGGTGCGCAGATAGCGAAGTCTGGGCATCTGCACCTCTTCTGGCAGGAAATACAGCCGGTCTTTTTCTATCTGAAAACGGCCCTTGTTAAAATCCAGAGATACCAGTTTTAAAAATTCCTCCACACAGGCAGGCAAGTCTGTTTTTTTCTTCTCACCTGCTGCCTTTGCACCATTCCTGTCCTCCTCTTTGAGTCCTTTTTTCCGCAAAAGCGCAGCAAAATGTCCTTCTCCCGGCATTCTATGAGGAAAAATACGGATACAGGAAGCCAACTGCCGATTCACTTCCTCCGAAACCTCTTCCAGAGGAAATCCATGGACAAAGCCTTCATACCATACCGGAGTAACCACCTCCATATCCTCTCTTCTGCTCAAAAGATGGGCAATCACTTCCTCATTTTCCTTTTTGGAAAATGTACAGGTGGAATACAGCAGCATACCGCCGGGACGCAGCATTTGGGCCCCCTGCTCCAGAAGTTTCTTCTGAATCTCAGCATAGTAAGCGGGCGGTTTTTCCTCCCAGTATTCTGCCATTTTAGGCTCTTTATGAAACATGCCTTCCCCGGAACAGGGGGCATCAATTAAAATCTTGTGAAAAAATTCCGGAAACTGCCTGGTAAGCTTTTCCGGGTCTTCGCTGGTAACGTAAATATTCGGAATTCCTGCCAGTTCCAGATTTTTAAGCAGCGCCTTGGCACGGCTGTTGCTGATATCATTGGCAAGCAAAAATCCTGTTCCCTTCAGCTTCGCTCCCAGTTCCGTGGCCTTTCCCCCCGGCGCGGCACACAAATCCAGCACATAGTCCCCAACTTCTACGGGTAGACGGCTGGCCGGTGTCATGGCGCTGGGCTCCTGCAGATAGTAAAGCCCTGCAAAGTAATAAGGATGGCGGGAGGGCGGCTGACTGCTCTCCCTGTCTATGTAGTATCCGTTCTCTATCCAGGGTACCTGCTCCTTTCCAAAAGGAGTCATACTCTCCCACTTTTCCTTTGTCAGCTTATAAGTGTTCACTCGCATTCCCTGCCTGAGAGGCTGTTCATAAGTCTTCAGATACGCCTCAAATTCCTGCCCCAAAAGGCCTCGCATTTCTTCTTCGTAATCTTTCGGCAACTTTATCATTTTATTGCATTTCCTCTATTTCCTCGTATGTAAGCGCCTGAGCCCGGTACCCTTCCGCCAGAATATCCAGCTCCCTGTGGAACCGCTCCAGCTGCTCCAGCTCTCCGTTTTTGTAAATCCGGTAAAATTCATCCTGTATTTTCGCCACTTCCCGCTGATTCGAATAGTGGTACAGATTTTCTATGTTATTCAGAATATCCGCCACCAGATTGGACTGGTGCAGCATGGAATTCTGGGCGTCCATAACCTCGTTTCGCACGGAAGACATTTCCGCATCCAGCTGCAGAATGGAATCTGCAGCCCGGCTCAGCCTCTTCGCCAGATGAGGCGGCATATTGCCCTTGTATTTGTACTGCAAAGAGTGCTCAATGGTGGCCCAAAAATTCATGGCCAGCGTTCTTATCTGGATTTCCGCCCGGATTTCCTTACGTCCGTTTAAAGTTTCTGTGGCGTAGAGGATAATCATATGGTAACTGCGATAGCCGCTTTCTTTCATGTGAGTCACATAATCTTTTTCCTCCAGCACCTGCATATCACTGCGCCTGCGGATTAATTCAGCTACCTTCTCAATATCCTCATAAAACTGGCAGATAATACGGACGCCTGCAATATCCTCCACCTTTTCCTCCAATTCATCCCAGGAAATGTTTTTTTTCTGCATTTTCTCCAGAATGCTGTTAATGGACTTTACCCGTCCGGTCACCTGCTCAATAGGGGAATACAGGTCTTTTTCTTTGTGTTCTTTTTTCAGCTGATTAAATTTCATGACCAGTTCCTTCACTGCAAGCTCATAAGGAATCAGCAGTTCGCGCCATAAACGTATTTCCATAAAACATTACTCCTTAACTATATCCATAAAGTATAGCATATTTTTTTTCTTTTTAATAGAAAAAATTTTTCTGCCTTTTCTGTAAAAACTGCAGCACCGGATATGGATTCAACGCATGGTCTTCCTCTGTCTGTGTCCGCACATAAATACCCAGGTGCAAATGCGGTACAAATTTTCCTGCAGTTCCTTCTTCCCCGTATCCCGTATCACCCAGAAACCCCAGGACTTCTCCCGCCTTTATCTGCTCCCCTGTCTGAAATTCCCGCGCATAAGAAGACAGATGAGCGTAGTAGAAATAACCGCCTCCGGGACTTCGGATGCCGATTCTGTATCCGCCCAGAGGCAACCATCCCACCTTTTCCACGATTCCGTCAGTCATACTGAGAATGGGATAATATCCGCTTTTTTCCTCTCTGCCGAAAATATCACAGCCTTCGTGCAGCCGTTCTCCCTGAAATGTCCGCCTGGCATGCCAGGAATTTTCAAAGAAAAACTGCTGTCCCTGCACCTCTTTTCGCCCGGCTGCGGGAAAATACTGCAAATCTTCCCAGAAAATACCATAGAGCCTGATTTCTTCTGCCGGAATTTCCAGCCGCTCCAACATTCTCGTAGGAATCCCTCTGTCTCTCAAATCCTGCAAAGACGTTTTTTCTCTCAGATGCCCTGCCGTCTGCGTGTCCAGAAACAAAAGCAGGCACAGCCCCAGCAGCCATTTTCGCACAAAAATTCCTCCGTCTGCCCACAGTTTTACCTTACATATCATTCTATGTGCCTACGGAGGAATTTATGACTTTTTAAGCCCTTATTCTTTTTAATACTTCCAGAAGATACTTCCAGACCCTTTCCACTGAGGAAATGGACAGCTTCTCTTCTGTGGTGTGAATGTTCTGCATATCAGGTCCCAAAGACACGCAGTCCAGACCCGGAATTTTTTCATAAAAGAGACCACACTCTAAGCCTGCATGAATAACCTTGACCTCCGGCTCTTTTCCATACATTTCCCTGAATACCTCTGTCATAACAGGACGCAGGCTGGAATCCTGACGGTATTCCCAGGCCGGATAATCTCCTTCGATATCAAAGCTGCCGCCCAGAAATTCTGTAAGATATGCAATTTTATCTGCCAGAGCCTGTTTTGCGCTTCCCACGGAGCTGCGCACACTGGCAGTTCCGCACAACGCTTCCGGTGTCAGACTGGTGATTCCCAAATTACAGGAGGTTTCTACCAAATCCTCGATAAAACCGCACATTTTCTGGATACCGTTTGGATAATGCAGCAGAAAGAACAGCACCTTTTCCTGACTCACCGGGTGCAGAACCGGCTCTGTGCCTTCACCCAGAGCTTCCACGGTTACCGTAATACCTTCGTCACTTCCGGTGTATTCTCTGCGGAGTGTTTCCGTAAAGGTTTCCGCATAAGCACCCAGCGCTTTTCCGTCTTCTGCATCCGCCAATACCAGCGCCTCTGCCTTCCGGGGAATAGCATTGTCTTTCTGTCCGCCTGTAAGTTCCGCCAGGGCATACTCTGCCCCGCCTTCTGCCTCATGAAGAAATCTGGCCAGAAGAATGGTTGCATTTGCCCGGTTTTTATCAATTTCCGCACCGGAGTGCCCGCCTTTTAAACCGGATACGGTAACCTTCCACTTCTCATTTGTATACTCCTGATACCGTACGGGAAGTTTGGATACTGCTGTCATGCCGCCTGCACAGCCGGCCCACAGATATCCTTCCTCCTCCGAATCCAGATTCAGCAGATACTTTGCCTTAAGAGGCGCAGTATCCAGCGCTGCCGCGCCTAAAAGTCCGATTTCCTCATCCACAGTAATCACTACTTCCAGAGCCGGGTGCTGCAGTGTGTCATCCTCTAAAATTGCCAGGACATAGGCCACGGCAATACCATCATCCCCTCCTAAAGTAGTATCTTTGGCATAGATAAAATCGCCGTCAATTCCCAGCCGCAGCGCATCTTTGGCAAAATCATGACTGCTTTCCAGTTTTTTCTCACATACCATGTCCATATGTCCCTGCAGCATAACCACAGGCGCTTTTTCATAACCTTCTGACGCGTCCTTAAAAATTACCACATTGTTGCTTTCGTCCTGTATATAGCGAAGTCCCCGCTTTTTCGCAAATTCCACCAGATAATCACTGATTTCCTTTGTATTTCCCGAACCATGAGGAATTTTTGTCAGTTCCTCAAAATAATAAAAAACTCTCTTTGGCTCTAAATTTTCTAAAACTGCCATTTCTGTTACCTCCTGCTGTTTTTCTATGATTCATTTTTACACATTCTGGGACAAATAGCAAGTCCCATTCCCATTTCGGACATAGCCGGATTTTCTGGTTCATATAGTAAGACAAAGAAGCATCCCAACTTTTTCGGGGGATTTTTATGAAACGTGCCTTTTCTTTTCTTCCTTTTATTCTTTTTTTCTGTCTGCTCCTGTTCTTTCCCAGGCAGTCCCTTCTGGGGGCAAAGACCGGGCTGATGTTGTGGTTCTTCACACTCCTGCCCTCCATGCTGCCCTTTCTTATCCTGTCCTCTCTGTTTGTGCACCTGGAGGTTTTGGAGAAACTCTTTGGCCGGGGCGCTTCTTTCTGGCGCAGGGCATTCGGACTTTCTCCCCAGGGAACTTACGCCCTCTTTATGGGGATTTTCTGCGGTTATCCCATGGGAGCCAAAGTCACGGCTGATTTGTACCGAGGCCAGCGTATTACCAGACAGGAGGCTGATTATCTGCTGACCTTTTCCTGTCATCCGGGCCCCTCCTTTCTCTCTGCCTATCTCTGTGTGGAAATTCTCGGAAGGGAAGACGTGACCGGATGGACTTATCTGGTGATTTACCTGTCCTCTTTTCTGTGTTCCCTGATGTTTCGCCCTTCCCGCAGGCGACAGTCTGTACCGGAAACCCCGGCTGTTTCTGCACCTTTCCGGGAAAACTTAAAAAAAGAGACATCCGCCTCCCTGTCTCTGGGAGAAGCCCTGGATGCCTCTATCTTAAATGCATTCCTATCCATCACCAAGCTGGGAGGATATATGATTTTGTTTTCAGTTTTACAAAGTTTCCTGAAGACATGGCTTCCAGCAGTTCCCTGTATCCGTTATCCGGTACTGGGACTTATGGAAATCACCACCGGGCTTTCTGCTCTTTCCCAAAGCCGGCTGCCCTTTTCCCTGCTCTACATTCTCACCGTATCCTTTACTTCATTTGGCGGTCTATGCGTAGCAGCCCAGACAAAATCCATGCTGGCCGATACAGATTTGTCTCTTATCCCTTATCTGAAAGGAAAGCTTTGCTGTCTTACCATTACTCTGGCTCTGACCTTTTTCTTAGTCGAAGTCGTCAAAGTCATCGTCTAAATCATCATCGTAATCATCCGGTTCATAGGAATCCGCCTGTGCAGGGGACGGTGCTGCAGCCTCTTCCTGTACAGGCGCACTGCCGCCCTGTGTAAGCTGCGGAGAAAGCTCTGCACGGTTCTGTTTGATAACATCTACAGAAGCCTGCAGGGTACGGACAAATTCATTGTACTTAGCAGCCGCATCCTCTAACATAGAAGAAGCAATCTGTCCCATATTTGCCATCATTTCATCCGTATAGGAAACTGCGCTGAGCCGCAGATTGTTTGCGTCATTGGTTGCTGCATCAATGATAGCCTGTGCCTGCTGGTTTGCACTGTTTACAGTCTCATTGGCCTGTGCATACGCCTGCTGCATGACTTCAGATTCTTTTACCATTTCCTGTACCTGTTTCTTGGTATCTTCAATGATATTATCTGCCTTTGCCTGGGCGTCCTGCAGAATTGCATCCTTGTTGCTGATGATTTTCTGGTATCGTTTAATTTCATCAGGAGTTTTCAGACGCAGTTCTCTTAAAAGTTCTTCGATTTCTTCTTTATTCACAATGATTTTCGTTGTGGATAAAGGCTGATATTTACAACTCTCTACATATTCTTCAATTTCTTCAATAATCTGTTCAATTCTGCTGCTCATTTCTTAATTCTCCTTATCGTATCTCATTCTGTTTTTTCCGAATGTCTGTTTCTGTATTTTTCTTCCACCCTCTGCACCACATATTCCGGCACAAATTTGGAAATATCCGCCCCAAAAGAAGCTGCTTCCTTTACCGTGGTGGAACTTAAATAGGCATACTGGAGACTGGTAGTCAAAAACATGGTGTCGATATCCATTGCCAGTACCCGGTTTGTCTGCGCCATCTGCAGTTCATATTCAAAATCTGTAATTGCCCGCAGACCGCGGATAATAACCTTTGCTTCGCAGCTCCGTGCAAAATTCACGGACAAACCGTCGAAAGACTGCACCTTTACATTTGGTATGTCTTTTGTTATATACTCTAATATATTAACACGTTCCGCAACAGAAAACAACGGACTTTTTGCAGAATTATTCAAAACTGCCACGATTACCTCGTCGAAAAGCTCTGCCGCCCTTTTTATAATATCTAAATGTCCATAGGTCGCCGGGTCAAAGCTTCCCGGATAAATTGCTCTTGTCATTTTGGTGCCTTTCTTATGAAAACATGCTGATTTGTCTTATACTGTTTCACTTTTTCCGTGAAAAATCCGTACTCTTCCAGATAATCGAATTTTGTAGAAAGAGAAGCTTCCACAATAATCCGTGTGTTCTCATCCACACAGGCTGCCCCGCGCAGCTGCTCCAGTACCTGCTTCTCCAGTTCCCTGTCATAAGGAGGGTCCATAAAAATACAGTCAAAAGGCTCTGCCTCCTGCAGAGAAGACAGAACACCAAAAACGTCCTGGCTGTATACCTGGGCTTTGGACGCAAGTCTGGTAAATTTCAGATTCTCCTCTATAACAGCGGCTGCTCTTCTGTTTTTTTCAATAAAGGCACAAAAGTCTGCCCCTCTGCTTAAAGCTTCAATCCCAATGCCCCCGCTGCCTGCAAAAATATCCAGAAATCTGCACTGGCAAAGATAGGGCTGCAGCATATTAAACAGCGTCTCTTTAATACGGTCTGTGGTGGGGCGGGTCTCCAGCCCCGGAATGGTTTTAAGCGGCATACTTTTTGCACTGCCTGCAATTACTCTCATATCTTCTGTCCTTTTTTCAAAGTATCACATTTAACGATTCAGGCGATAATCCAAATCGCCCTGGTCCAGTCCCAGAATCAGGGACTCTGCGGTTGCAATATTGGTCGCAATGGGAATGTTGTACTGGTCGCAGCATCTGGAAATCTGATACACGTCCGGCTCTTTTGCATCTATCATAGCCGGATTGTAGAAAAAGATTACCATATCAATATCGCCGCGCTCAATCATTTCCGTAAACTGCTTATCTCCGCCCATGCTTCCCGGAAGGAATTTGTGAACCCGAAGATTTGCAGCTTCTTCGATACGCCTTCCTGTGGTTCCCGTAGCATAGATTTCATGTTTTGCCAGTATATTTTTATAGGCAATACAAAAATCCTCAATCAGGGCTTTCTTACTGTTATGTGCTATAATTCCAACGTTCATCTACATCAATCCTTATTTTTTATAATAGCAACAATGCCGGGTTCTGTACCACCTGGTATTGTAGTCCAGAGTCATTATAGCAAAAACACCAAGTTTTTGCAATTATTTTTTGTCCATTTATACACTTTTTACAAAAAGTCTAATGCTTTCACCTCATAAATGCTCTGATTATGAAACTCGATTTCATATTGTAATACAATTCACAAAATTTGTCAAAACTTGAAAGAACTTCTAGGCTAAAATCTTTTCAAATTCACATAATAGCATTGTAACACAAAATCATATTTCAAAGGAGGAACAAAAAATGTCTAACAACAATTCTTCTTCAAACAGAGCAGCTGTACCAGAAGCAAAAGGAGCCTTAAACCGTTTTAAATATGAAGTAGCCAACGAATTAGGTGTACCTCTTACAGACGGATACAACGGAAACCTGACTTCCAAACAGAACGGTTCCGTAGGCGGTTATATGGTCAAAAAAATGATTGAAGCACAGGAAAGACAGATGAGCGGAAGCGGCTCTACACAGCAGTTCTAAAAGAACCATTCCTGCTTTCACGGAAAAGAGGGCTTTTTACAGGTCCTCTTTTCTTTGTGCAAATTTCCAATATTTTCCTCTGGACATTTCTTTTTCAGGGGTGTATGATAGGAAATACAAAAACATACGTTTCCCTTTCAAATGTCTGTTGCTTCCCGGTATGCAACGAAAAGATACCCGGGCTCAAATGTCCGTTGCTTCCTGGTATGCAACCCAAAGATAACCAGGCTCAAATACAGCCCCTTCTTAAAGCATATCCAAAATCATATCAGTCCAATCAAATCTTAGGAGAATCTATGACAAATCATCATTTTTATTTCATTTCAGACGAGTATTTTCAAAAATTTCACGACCGATACCTAATGCAAAACAAAGAATCCACAAAAGAAAAGAGCCACAACCGCCCCTGCTACTGTGCTTTTCAGGACAGACAGCACCCGGAGCTCTACTGGTTCATTCCTTTTTCTTCCCAGGTGTCCAAATTCCGAAAAGTATACAAAAGCAAACTGGCCCGGTACCAGCGGTGCAATACCATTGTATTCGGCCAGGTGCTGGGACATGAAAAGGCTTTCCTGATTCAAAATATGTGTCCGGTCACCAGACGCTACATCACCATGGAATACATGGATTCCGCCTCCCAAAACCCTGTACAGATTTCCCACAAAACCCAGCGGCAGCTTCTGAAATACGCCCGTGAAGTTATCGAACAACTTCGCCGGGGCAACACTTCTCTTATTTTTCCCGACGTACTCTCCATCGAAAAGCAGCTTCTGAAAGAAGTGCAGCAGGAAGTCCAGAAAAAAAGAACCTCTTTTACAACAAATCATAAAAGAAGTTCTCTCCCTGTTTCAAAAAAGCCTGTCTTATAAGTCTATTTTTCTTCCACCTTCTACGAATTCACCATTTACTACATAGTAAGCAGCGTTTTCTTCCGGTTTTACATAAATCTGTACGTCTTTAATGTCACTTTCTTTTTTACCTGTCTCTGCTACCCATGCTTTTCTCACATTTGCCTTGATGATTTCCGTATCCAGTTCTTTTCCCGCAAACTGTAAAAATACGCTTTCCTTTGCAGCAGCCGGTGTTGTCTTTGCAGTTCTCGTCTTTGTGGCAGTTGCTTTTTTTGCAGCCGCTTCCTTCTTTGCCGCCCCTCTTTTTACCGGCGCTTTCTTTGCAGCTGTTTCGGTTTTTGTTTCTTCTGTCTTCGCTGGAGTCGTCTTTACAGCGGCAGCCTCTGCTGCAGCCTTTGTGGTTGTCTTTCTAACTGACATTTCTATCTCCTCCTTCGTCACTTGCAACTTTAAATGTCCTGTTTATGATACCTCTTTTGCTAAAAACTTTCAAGTTTTTTTCATTGAAAAAGCAGTCAAGCCACCCTTCTACACCATAGTCTCCCATTTTTATGTTTTATAGTTTATTTCGAATCCCCTGCATTTTCAGGTCCAATTCCGCACTTTGATTTGCACAGTACAATAATTCCTCTGCCAACTCCCTCTGCAAGTCATCTGAAAGATTTTTCTTATATCTGATTTTATGCTCCAGACTTGCCCAAAAATCCATAGCGATTGTCCGAAGCTGTACTTCTACTTTCATATCCCGCTTCTCATCTTTAAGAAAAATCGGCACCGAAATAATTAAATGTAAAGAACGATATCCGTTTGGTTTCGGATTTTTAATATAGTCTTTCATTTCTATAAGCGTAATGTCGTCCTGCTTGAGCAAACAATCTGCCAACATATAAATATCTTCACAAAACGAACATATGACTCTTACTCCTGCAATGTCATTGATGTTTTCCTCAATCGCATCTATAGACAGCGGAATATTCTTATCCCTAATTTTGTCTCAACTTCCATAATCGCGCAGCGATAATACGCCATTATAGTGTCTCTTGGTTGCATATTTTTATGAATCAAATCCATAACTTCATCTGACATAAGATGTTTCATCGCAACTTGCGGTGCTCTGTTTTGTAGTATTTTCTTAATCTCCATATTGTAATTCTCCCACTCTCTTCAAACATTTTGAAGATGTTTGAATGGATACTTATAATGATTCAAAACTCTTTTTAGGCACATACGTAGCAATCTCTCCCTTTTCGTTTTGCCTGATATAATAGTTCATCTGCTTTTTCTATCAGTTCAAAGATATCTTCCCCATTATAATAAACCGTATATATTCCCATACTGACCGTCAATCGGTCAGACACTTTCGACTTCTCATGAGAAATATGTTTATCTGCCAGATTCTTTCTGACTCGCTCTGCCATATCCTTGGCACAGTCTGCTGTTGTTTCCTGAAGTATCACAAGCATCTCTTCCCCGCCGTATCGTATCACCAAATCTTTTTTCCGAACAGATTCCGCCAGAATCTCTGCAAGTGCTTTAATCCCATTGTCTCCTTGCACATGTCCATAATAATCATTGTACTGTTTGAAATAATCAATATCCATCATAAGCAGGGTCAAGGGCTTGCCCGCCAGTTTCTTTTTATTTTTTCTCATGTACCTTGTCAAATACTCACGGTTATGCAATTTGCTCATAGGGTCGGTATAGCTCTTTTTTCGCCATTTTATCAGCCAAAATACAATATCCGCTAATATCATAATTCCTATGACGCTTATAACTGCAATGATGATTTTTCTGATTTGATGCTGTTCCGTCAAAGAATAATACTGATGAACTTTTTCCGAATATTCCATATAATCCGTACCTAACTGCTGATTTTTGAGTTCAATCACCTCCACATATTGTTCACGGGTTTCGATATATGCATTCATATTATTTTCCTGCATATAAATATCTGCCATATCAGAATAAGCATTTTTTTCGAGTCCGAGCCCCGCATCTGCTGAACGTGTGACAATCTGCCGATATAACTCCAATGCTTCATCAAATTTTCCCTGTTCCTTATACAATCTTGCATAGGAATAATCCAAATACACATCCTTATTCAACGAATATTCCACATCATCTGTGTTCAGCAACTCCTTTGCAGCCTCCAGTTCATACTCTGCCTGTTCAAGATTGCCCTCATTCATATACAGCTGTGCTCTCAGATTTCCCCACAGAATTTGGATATCATCTTTCTGGGATTCCGGTATTTTAGGTATCAGTTCCCCCAATTCATCCAACACAGAAAGCACTTTTTTATGCTGTCCCAGTTCAAGATATGCGGCTCCTTCATTGACCAAAGCAAGACTGGCATCCGCCAACAAATCATCATCCTCTCTCTTTTGGAAAATCTCCAAAGACTGCTCATAATATTCGATTGCTGTTTGATACTGTTCCAACCCATAAGCATTGTCTCCAAGCACTGCCAAAAATTTTGACATATATTTGGAACGATTGGGAATCAGAGGAGAGGATTCCAATAACTCAAGTCCACGCCAACAATATTGTAAAGCAACAGAATAATCCCCGTCTATCGAATATAATTGTCCAATATTTCCATACAGCCTAACCTTGCTTTCCGCTTTCAGTCCCTTCACATTTGTCACATACTCTTCTAAAAGTCTGGCACCTTGCTTGTTATTCTCTTGGTTTTCCAAAAATATGGATGCAATCCTCCAGCATAAATCAACATTATTTCTATACTCTTTTGATTGCGCCATATAATTCAACGCTTTTTGACTGTTTTCTGCGAAATCTTCTGTTTCTCTTTCATCATATTGAAGCGATTCATTCAGTAGAACGTATGTATATATTTTGATAAAATCATCGTCTTGTTCTTGAATCCTTTCCGCTGCTGACATAAACTCTTTCGCCGCCGTTCCATAATCCCCCTGTGCATAAGCAGTTACTCCTGCCAAAAAATCATGCTGACTGTTTTCTTCTGAAGACTGAAGATATGTTTTTATCTCATTATATTGTTTTGTTTTTATTTCTTGCCCTTCTACCATAATCTTTGCATAAGCCAAAAGAGATTCTGTTTCACTCTCATGCGGTTTCCTGATAAGCAGAACAATTACCAACAACATTACTATTCCTACTATCAAAAATCTAATTTTCTTTACCATTCGTATCTCCTGGCAATTTTTCATTCATTTTGTATACTCCCTCCATTTGTCACAAGCCCGGTGTTTCTATTCGATTTTTCGTATAGGACTGCAGACAGTCCCTAAGACGGGCGTTCTGCGGAAGAGACAAATCCCTGTCCAGTGCCAGAATAGAACCTGCAGCTTCACTGGCCTCTTTCAAAATCTCTGCGTCCTGAAAGATGTCTGCAAGCCGGAATTCCAAAAGACCGCTTTGCCGTATTCCAAACAAGTCTCCCGGTCCTCTCAGCCTTAAATCTTCCCCTGCAATATAGAAGCCATCATTGGACTTTACCAGAATCTCCAATCGCTCCTTCGTCTCTGCGTCCTGTCCTCCCTGTACAAAAATACAGTAGGACTGGTGTTCGCCCCGCCCTACCCGGCCGCGGAGCTGATGAAGCTGTGCAAGCCCAAAGCGTTCTGCATTTTCCACCATCATCACAGTAGCATTGGGCACATTGACTCCTACTTCAATAACCGTGGTAGATACCAGCACCTGGATTTCATTGGCTGCAAACTGTTCCATGATTCTGTTTTTTTCTGCTGCTTTCATTCTCCCATGGAGATAAGCCACCTGAATATTTCCGGGAAGCGCTTCCTTTAATTTCTGGCTGTAATCCAGTACATTTTCCGCTTCCAGCCCCTCACTCTCTTCTACCATGGGACAGATAACATAGACCTGCCGCCCCTCCTGTACCTGTTTTTGAATAAAGCTGTATGCTTTTGGCCGATAGGATGTATCCACTACGCAGTTTTTAATGGGAAGTCTTTTTGCGGGAAGTTCGTCCATAACAGAGATATCCAGGTCTCCGTAAAGAATAATCGCCAACGTTCTGGGAATGGGCGTAGCACTCATAACCAGCACATGGGGCTTTGTTCCTTTTTTCGACAAATTCTCTCTCTGTCCGACCCCAAAACGGTGCTGTTCATCTGTAATTACAAGGGCCAGATTTTCATAAATAACCTTTTCCTGAATCAAAGCATGCGTTCCTACAACAAGACGTGCTGTTCCGGATACAATTTTTTCATATCGTTCCCTTTTTTCCCTGGCTGTATTAGAACCTGTAAGCAGCACAGCTTCAAAAGGCATCCCCTGCTTTTCCAGCAGTTTACACAACTCCTCATAATGCTGTCTGGCCAGCACTTCCGTAGGCACCATAAGCGCTGCCTGATACCCGTTTGCCGCTGTCAGTATCATAGAAAGAAACGCAATGATCGTCTTTCCGCTTCCCACGTCTCCCTGTACCAGTCTGGACATCCGTGTGTGTCCAGTCATATTGGTTTCAATCTCGTTCCAAACACGCTTCTGTGCATTGGTCAAAGGATATGGCAGATTTTCTATCACATTTTCAGTCTCCCACACTGGTTTCATGGCAAAGGCATTCCGGGAATCCATATTTTTTTCTTTCATCATGCGGACAGACAGAATAAAAAACAGAAATTCATCAAAAACCAGCCTTTTGCGCCCTATGACCAAATCTTTCTTATCTTTTGGAAAATGCGTATGGGACAAGGCATAATTGTATTCTGCCAGCTGATAATGATTCCTATATTCCTCCGGCAGATATTCTGCTGTAATTTCCCGGCTGTCCAGAATCTGATGCATGGTCTTGACCATGAGTTTGTTCGTCAGACCCTTTGTCAGACTGTATACCGGATACAGGGTATGAAGCCTAGCCTCATAATCCTCTCTGCCAAAGATTTCCGGCTGTTCCATGGTGAGCCGCCCACCCTTTTTCACAACGATTCCACGAAAAATATAAAGTCCCCCTGACCGCAGAGTATTCCTAAGGAACGGCATATTATACCAGGTTAGTTGCAGACTGCTTCTCTCATCCCGCAGGGAAACCGTCACTACAGTTCTTTTTCCGGTATTGCTCATACCTACTCTTCCTGCAATCCGCCCCAGAACGGCTGTTTTCTTTCCCTCTTCTGCCTCCGATACAGATACCGGTTCTTTATATTCATCATAATCTCTGGGATAATACCGCAAAAAATCTCCCACTGTGGCAATCCCCAGTTTTGTGAAAAGCTTTTCTGTTTTTTCCCCAATTCCTTTTATGCTTCGTATGCTGTCCTGCTCTCTCATATTCCTCTGCTCCTACTGCCTTTTCTCTCTGTGTTCTGTCCGGCTTTGTCTTGCCGTACAGGAAAAGGCTGCGGCACACACGGTATGAAACACACCGCTCTGTGCCGCAGCCCCGTTTTCTTACAGGGGTTTCCAAAAGTTTATTCCACGGAAACAATATAGTAGTAAATTGGCTGTCCGCCGTTATGAATTTCAATATCAAAATCAGGATACTGCTCTTCCAGACGTTCTGCCAGATGTTCTGCATCTTCTTCGCTTACATCCTGTCCATAGTATACACTGATAATTTCTGAATCTTCATCTGTCATTTCCTGCAGGGCCGCTACAGTAATATCTTCAATACCGGTTCCCACTGCCAGAAGGCCATGATCGCCGATTCCCATAATATCCCCCTGACGGATTTCCTTGTCATCAATCTTTGTATCACGGACAGCATAAGTAATCTGACCAGTCTTTACATTTCCCACTGCTTCCATCATTTCCTCTGTATTCTGTTCTACCGCCTTATCCGGTACATAGGAAATCAAGGCGGTAATTCCCTGAGGAATGGTCTTGGTCGGAATGACAATGATATTTTTGTCCTCAGTCAAATCTCTGGCCTGATTTGCTGCCAGAATAATGTTCTTATTGTTTGGGAAAATGAAAATATTCTTTGCATTGACCCGTTCAATAGCCTGCAGCACGTCTTCGGTACTGGGGTTCATGGTCTGTCCGCCCTCAATCAGGTAATCCGCACCCAGTTCTTTAAAGATTTCTCCCATACCGGCTCCAACGGATACGGAAATAAAACCAACCTCTTTTTCCGGTTCTGCCGCCGCCTGCTGTGCAGCCATTTTTTCTGCTTCTTTGATAACCTTTTCGTGATGTTCCAGACGCATATTGTCAATCTTCATGTTGGATAACTGTCCATACGTCAGAGCCCGCTGGATTGCCTCACCAGGATCGTTGGTATGTACATGGACTTTGACAATCTCATCGTCCGCTACCACAACCAGAGAATCTCCAATAGACATCAGATATTCTTTAAACTCGTGCTCGTCTTTTTCCGTAAACTGCTTTTCCAGCATAATGATAAACTCTGTGCAGTATCCGAATTTGATATTGCTTTCTTCTGCAGAAACCGGCTTGCCTGACACGGCTGTTTTGGGTTTTTCAAAATTTAAGTCAATTTCTTTGCCCATATATCCGTCAAAAGCGCCCTTCAATACTTCCAAAAGACCCTGTCCGCCGGAATCCACTACGCCTGCTTCCTTCAGCACGGGAAGCATGTCCGGAGTTCTGGAAAGCACCAACTCTGCCTCTGCAATTACATCGGTAAAGAAGGTTTCCAGACTGTCACTTTCTCCGGCAATTTCCAGGGCTTTTTCTGCCGCCCCTCTTGCCACAGTCAGAATGGTTCCTTCTTTTGGCTTCATAACCGCTTTATACGCAGTCTCCACACCTTTTTCAAACGCTCTGGCAAAAATAACAGCGTCTACGGTATCGTAATGTTCGATGACTTTTGTAAATCCTCTTAAAAGCTGAGAAAGAATAACACCGGAGTTTCCTCTTGCACCTCTTAAAGAACCGGAAGAAATAGCCTTTGCCAAAGCTTTCATACTGGAATCAGACAGCGCGCTCACTTCGGAGGCTGCTGACATAATCGTCAGAGTCATATTGGTTCCGGTATCTCCATCAGGAACCGGAAAGACGTTCAATTCATTAATCCACTCTTTTTTCGCTTCCAGATTTTTTGCCCCGGAAAGGAACATTCTGCCAAGCATCTTCGCATCAACGGTATTGGTATTCAAAACAAGTTTCCTCCTTATTAATCAATTACTCTTACGCCTTCTACGAGGATATTGATTTTCTCTATAGTCAGGCCTGTAAATTCTTCTACTTTGTACTTCACGTTGCTGATTAAGTTGTCAGAAACGGCTGAAATACTAACTCCATAGGCAACAATCACATGAAAGTCCAGAGTAATTTTGTTATCGGCAATGGTGACATTGATTCCATGCTTCAGGCTGTCTCTTTTTAATAATTTTACAAGTCCGTCTTTCATGCTCACGGCAGCCATACCTACAATCCCAAAACATTCTACTGCTACACTGCCCGCATAAGTGGCAATCACATCGGTATCAATCATAATTTTTCCTAATCCTGTATCAACAAATCCATTCATGCACGGATACCTCCATACTTTTTTATAATATGTATTCTACCATATCTTTTCCAAAAACGAAATAATAATTTAAATTTTTTATAATTTTACTTGCAAAAGTGTATATCATCTGCTAAAATAGTCAGTGTTGTGAGTTTGTTACACGGACTTATTATATATTTAAGGAGGTGCTACCATGGCAAAGTGCGCAATTTGTGAAAAAGGTGCTCATTTTGGAATCAGCGTGAGCCATTCTCATAGAAGGTCAAACAAAATGTGGAAATCCAACATCAAATCTGTAAAAGTTAAAACAGACAACGGAAACGCAAAGAAAATGTATGTTTGTACTTCCTGTTTAAGAAGTGGTAAAGTGGAAAGAGCTTAATACTGATTGACACATTGACAGACCTTGTCGAAAAGACAAGGTCTGTTTTTTGTTTGTTTTAAAAATGGCAGCTGCAGAACAGATTGTACCCTATCAGCAGGCACAAAGCTGCCACAACCACCATGAAGAGCGTCTTGGGAAAAATCAAAGCAATAAACAGTCCCATTCCGAATGCAAACAGAAACAATCCACATACACGGCTCATGCTCTGCTCTCCTTTGCCTTTTCCCTATTAGTATATGCAAAGCCGCTTCCTTTCTATTCTGTTTTCCCTGTTTCCTGGGCTTTGTCTTCTGTTTTTTCCTCTTTTTTTTCTTCGGTATGAATCACAACTTCAGATTCTTTCTTACCCTCTGTAAATTTATTCAGGAAATCCGGCACCATATCCAAAACCTTAGTAAGACCGTCCTGATTCTTGATATTCACCAGTTTTGTCACACCGCCGGAAATGACCAGCACCGCACTGGGAGAAATCTTTCCTCCCATAGCGCCGCCGCCGTTGTTTTTCTTTTCTTCGGCAAAAGCACCTGCCCCTACGCCAAAAGAAACATCCACCAAAGGCAGAATAATGGTATCTCCCACGGTAATCGCTTCTCCTACCACTGTTTTTGTAGTAATAAAGCTGTCCATTCCCTTAAACAAAGATTCTACTGTAGTCCGAAAATTATTCTCTGCAGCCATGTCTGCTTCCTCCTTAAAAATATGTTCTTATTTTTTTCACCAGATACCGGATATCCCGGCTCCAAAACAGGTTCCATGCCAGAAGCACAAAGTGAATTCCGTAAATCCGCCCCTTAATACCGATTCTTCCCTGGAAAAGATTTCGGTCAAAATAAGGTTCTATGGTAAAGTGTTTCCCATAAAGAGGGTAAAATATGCCCGCCGCGCCCAAAAGTTCACCGGCCAGACACGGATCTTCCAGTCCAAATTTCACATGTCCCTCCACTTTGCCGGGACGTATGCGGCGAAGAAACTTCTTTACTTCTGCAAAAAGCAGTGACTTTCCATTTTGAAACTGTTCTGATTTCAAAAGTTTTTTGATGGATTCCATTTTAGCACAGATTTTCTTCCATGTTAACCGGAAATTTTTCAGTGCTTTGAAAAATCTGCTTGGCAGCTCCCACATTTTTTTCAGAAAGTTCCATGCTTTTTTTAACCATGACTCCCTTGGGGGAGTGTGCTTCTGCTTTTTTTGTTTGTTCTCCTCTGTTGTTTCCGGCTTAGGTTCTGTTTCCTGCGCCTTCGCTTCCGTCCTTGGAGGTTGTTCCTGCGCCTGTTCTTTTGATGCTTCTGCGAGAAAAGAAACAGTGTTTTTGCTGTTTTTCCTGCGCTCCCGTCTTTTTTCCAGGGGAATTCCAAACAGTCTCACCGTACATTGCATTTCCCCGGTGCTTCCGCTGTAGGTTCCCTTCACAGATACCAGATGAAAAAGCCAGGATATCTTTGCCGTTCCTCTGCATCCTGCCTCATCTTTTTCCCCTTGTATCCCATAGCCTACCGGACAGAACAGCAGAGAGAATATGAGCAGCAGAAGCAGTCCCAGAAGTATCAGCAGAAGGATACCCACTGCTTTTAAAATTCCCAGTAAGATATGTAGCACAATCATAATGTCACCTGCTGCTCTCCTCTCCAATCTGATGTTCCAGCCACTGCCGCACCTGGGCTGTACCGGTCTGTTCGTATGTTTTTCGCACCAGCATTTCTGTCATCTCCAGGGCTTCCCCATAACCTCGGCAGAGTCCTATAATCAAGGGACAATGTTTTCTTCTGGCTCTTTGCTTCAGTTCATTGGCCGAAAAAATATCCAGCTGGTTCCTTGGATTGGATGCCAGGGTAATGAGATAAACATCCACCACCCCTGCGCCCATACTGATTTTCCGTATCAGCTGTTTTTTCTTCTTTCTTGCATTATCACCAACATACAGTTTCTTATACCAATTCAACATAACGATTCCTTTTTTTCCTTTTTCAAACGCTCCTCTAAAGCCTCTGCCACGGTTTCCAGAACCTTGATTCTGGCATAGTATTTTTGATTTCCTTCCACAATTATCCATGGCGCCTGTGAGGTAGATGTACGGATAATCATTTCATTGACGGCCTCCTCATAGAGATCCCATTTTTCCCTGTTCCGCCAGTCTTCCTCCGTAATTTTCCACTGTTTCTTCGGATTTTCCATTCTGGCATCAAAGCGCCGCTTCTGTTCTTCCTTGTCAATCTGCAGCCAGAATTTCAGCACAATGGCACCCCCATGAACCAAAGACTCCTCCATTTCGTTGATTTCCCGGTAAGCCCTCTGCCATTCTTCTTTTGTACAAAAACCTTCAATTCGCTCTACCATAACTCTGCCGTACCAGGTTCTGTCAAAAATAGCAATATGTCCGGCTTTGGGCATATTTCTCCAAAATCGCCAGAGATAGTGATGGCTTTTCTCCAAATCACTGGGAGCAGCCGTAGGGTTCACCACATACCCTCGGGGGTCCATAGGTTCTGTCAGACGTTTAATGGCTCCGCCTTTCCCAGCCGCATCCCAACCTTCAAACCCCAGTACTACCGGAATCCTCCTGCGATAAATTTCACTGTGAAGAAGTTCTATGCGGCTCTGCAGTTTTTTCAATTTTTGTTTGTATTCCTTTTCTGTATAAGAAAGAGATAAATCCACCTTACTCAAAACCGAAGACACCAACGAACATTCCGGCAGCACACTTGGCGCTCCATCGTCTGTCTTTGTATTTTTTTCTTCTTCCTTTTTCTTAGCCCGCACCGCCTCTTCCAGACGGCGGATAACCTCTGTGTAAATCTTTACAGTAGCAAATCTCCGGTTCTCTGCCTCCACAATAACCCAGGGCGCACAGGCTGTTTCTGTCTTTTCCAGCATTTCTTCATTTATACTTTTATATCTGCGGTAATTCCTGTTTCTCTTTTCGTCCTGCCTGCTGACCTTCCAGGCGGTTTCTTTTGAACCCAGCATTTTATCAAACCGTTTTCTCTGCTCTTTCTGGCTGATATAGAGAAAAAACTTGATAAGCACATTGCCGTCGTCTGTCAGAGTTCGCTCAAAACTATTAATTTCCTCGCAGGTATGCAAAAACTCTTTTTCCGGAAAGTTTTTTTCAAACCGTTCTGTGGAAAGCCGCCTATACCAGCTGGTATCAAAAATAGCAATTCTTCCCTTCTCCGGAATCTTTGTCCAGAATCGCCAGAGAAAGGGGTGCAGTCTTTCCTCTTCGTTTGCCTCCTTAATGGCAAAAACCTGAAACCCTCTGGGGTCTAACGGGTGAATCAGATGATTAATCTGTACCCCTTTTCCAGAGGCATCCAGTCCTTCAAAAACAAGTATGACCGGAATCCCCAGGCTTCTGCACTCTCTCTGCAGGCCGGCCAGCCGCTCTTTTAGACTATCTATGCCTTCCTGATAAGCTTCCTTTGTCATTTTCTTTGTAAGGTCAATCTGTTCCAGCATATTTCTTCCTCCTTTTGCACCTTTGCCAAAAAGGCTGCCGCACGAAGCATGCACTCCCGAATGTGCCGCTCATGGGACAGCCCTGATTAGAAATACTTCCGATTTCCCCACAGATTTGCTTTTTTCAAATCCAGGTATTCACTATAAGCCTTTTCCAATATCTGCTTTTCATTTGAAAAACGTAAAAGATGGTAAGCTTCATGGAATTTGTAAAAACCGGAGTCCACAAAATACTCTTCCCTCTGAGGCCTGCTGTAATAGCTTCCGGCAGACATCAGATACCAGTAGACATCCTTTTCTACAGTATCCTCCGGTATGCAAAAACTATACTGACTTTTTCCTACATATTTAATAATATTGGCATTTACTCCGGCTTCTTCCCTGACTTCCCTCAGCGCCGTATCCTTATAGTCTTCGCCCTCCTCTACGGTTCCCTTGGGCAGTACCCAGCCTTCGTATTTATGCTTGTAGGACTTGTACAAGGTCAGTATTTTTCCTCGATATATTACCACCCCGCCACAGCTTGTTGCTTCAATCATTTTGCACAATCCTCCTGCTTAAAGCACCTACGGTGCCTGCGTTGTGTTTCTTTATTGGTAGTATACCTCTTTTTTCGGACAAGTGCAATAAATTTAACAAACTATAGCGGTAAAATTTGTGGACTTTGTTAAGTTTTCCCTGTTTTTAGCCATAATAGAAGGCATTAAAAATTTCATGAGCCACCGGAACTGCTACCGAGCTTCCGGTTCCTGCGCCTTCTGCAATGACAGCCACCACCAAATCCGGGTCTTCCACATTGGAAAATCCAATAAACCAGGAGTGAGTCTTAATGCTTCCGTCTGCACCGTAGTATTCCGCAGAACCTGTCTTTCCTGCCGCAGAATAACTCTCCCCGGAAAGCTGAGTTCCGGTTCCCCGGTTCACCACCTCTGCCATAAGGTTTGTCAGAGTAGCTGCTTCGCTTGCTGTCATCAGTTCCTTATAAACCGTTGGCTTTGTACTTTTTACCTTTGTGCCGTTAATTGTTTCCACCCGGTCAATGTAATACGGCTGCATCAGTTTTCCATCATTAGCTATTGCACTGGTAATCAGCGCCATATGCATAGGAGATACCAGGGTATTCCCCTGTCCGATGGAAGTCTGCATCAAAAGCGGATTGCCCGGTGTACTGCCCAGGTCGAATTTGCTCTTGGTATAATCAATGGGAATGGGCAATTTCTTATTAAACAGCAAATCTTCCGCCGTCTTCTGCAGATTGCTGCCTCCCAAATCCAATCCTATCTGGGTAAAAGCCGTATTGCAGGATTCTGCAAAAGCAGTTGTGAAATCTTCACTGCCATGCACTTCCCCGCCAAAGCAGGGAATGGTATGGTTATCCACTGTAATACTGCCTGTGCAGTTATAGGAGAAATTGTCAATGGTTCCGTTTTTCCGCATATATGCCAATGCATCTACTACCTTAAAAATGGAGCCCGGCGGATATGCACCCTGCGTAGCCCGGTTCAAAAGACTGCTGTTGCTGGAATCGCTGACCAGATAGTCCCAGTCTGCGCTTAAAGTGTTGGGATTAAAGTCCGGTTTGCTCACAGAGGCCAGCACCGCCCCTGTTTTAGGATCCATAACCACAACTGCACCATTATATCCGCCCAGGGCATTGTAAGCCCTTTCCTGCAGCTTGGTATTCAGTGTAGTCACCACATTGTCCCCCGGATTCTTGTTTTCCAGAATCTCATTTTTCACCTGATCAATATAGTCACTGTGTGAAGTCATAAGAGAATAGTTAGCCAAAGCCTCCACACCATTCTTCCCATGACTGTCATATCCCACCACATGGGCAAACATATTTCCATACGGATAAACTCTCGTCTCGTTTCCCGCTTCATCTGTCTCTGTTCTGGCCAGTACCTGTCCGTCTGCGGAAAGAATACTTCCTCTTAAAATCCGCTCTTCCATCTGATTCTGGCGGGTATTATAAGGGCTGCTGATAACCGCCTCCCGCTTTGCCACATTAAAATAGACCATATAGCCAATCAGGGAGAGAAAAATCACTACAAAAAAATAACTGATAATGGTATACTCCCTGTTCCGGGCCCGTTTTGCTTTTTTTCTTTTTTTATTTTTATTTTTGCTTTTCAAGTTCCTCGTCCTCGTCTTCTCTTAAAATATACAAGCCCTGAATAATGGCCAGCATAATAATGGTACTCAGTGCAGAACTTCCTCCGTAGCTGACCAGGGGAAGGGTAATTCCCGTCATGGGAATAAACTTGCTGACACCTCCAATGGTAAGAAAAACCTGAAAGGCGTATTCTGTCCCAAGCCCCAGGGCAATGAGTTTATAGAAACGTTTTTTAATGCGCAGAGAAATGTTCACTACCAAAAGGAACATACTCATGCAAATGAGAATCATACATATGGCAAACAGGCCGCCCAGCTCCTCGCAGATAGCTGCAAACATGTAGTCCTGTTTCACAAAAGGAATCATTTCCGGGGAACCCTGGCAAAGCCCCATGCCAAACCAGCCTCCTGCCCCAATGGCAAACAGACCTTGAACAATCTGGTAGCCAGAACTCTCATACACAGAAAAGGGCGCTTTCCAGGCTATAACCCTCTGCTGCACATGAGAAAAGAGAAAATAGGCAACTATAGCCGCCAGAGCGCCGCTTCCCAGGCCGGCCACAAGATATACAGGCTTTTTAGTCGCCACATACAGCATCACCACATAAGTGATGAAAAATACCACGGCGCTTCCCAAATCCCTGGATAGCACCAGCACCAGTACATGTACCGCCGCCACAATGGTAGTAATCACATGATCTTTAAACTGCGCACTTTTCTTATACAGCCTGCTGGCCACAAAAAACACAAAAATAATCTTTACAAATTCTGAAGGCTGAAAAACGAAAGAACCCAGGTTGATGTTGATTTTTGCCCCGTTGACATTGGCCCCAAAAATCAGTACCACCAGCAAAAGCCCCAATCCCGCGGCTGCATAAAACCATGTCCACATCTTCAGAAAATACATTTTTTTAATGAGAATCGGCACAATCATGGCAATGACCGTAGCCGCTGCCACAATGATGAACTGCCGCTTAGCCGAATCCGGAGACAGCCTTGCCAGCATAATAAAACCAATGGACAAAAGCATACACATATGATTTAGAAGAAGGATGGACGCCTTCTTATAACATAGCCGGTACAGCCCCTGCACAACCACCAGATACAACAACAGCGCACCGAACAGATACACTATTTCCAGCTTTTCTTCCTTCAGAAAGATTACCAGAAAAGCCGTAAAATCCATAAATACAATCAGCAAAAGCTGTTTTCTTAAAATATACCGTTTGTCGTAATCGTCCTCATACTTAAAAACTGTAAAGCTCTCTAAGGTATAGAGTGCAATCAGTATCAGTATGAGGTATTTTGAAAGTTCAATAATGATATTAAGCACTTTTTCACCTACTCCACTCCACGTTTAAAATGTCCTTTCGTAACACCGGATATTTGAAACGCGTCTTTCTTTTTCCCTTTGTTTTCCTCTGCCAGATAAGCCGCCGCAAATGCATTTAACAATTCTTTCATCCTTTCCGGCCCTTCGGATGTGAAATTCATCCGCAGCGCCAAAAATCCCATGTCTCTTATCTGTTCTGCCTCCTCCAAAAGCCCGGTGGGCACACTGTTGTAAATCACATTATAACAGAAATCGCAGAAGCATTTTGTCGTAAACTGCTGACCATACCGGTCTTTTATCTGTAGTTCCCCTGACTTATGGTCGCAGCAGCCGCAGGTCTTTTTCACGCACTGGGCAGAAACCATCATGGGATAAAAGCCGTATACAATCATCTCGCTGTTTTCATGACGTCTGTGCCGGATTTCACTGCTATTTAATTCCAGCGGAACCGTGGTTCTCTTCACCTGCAGATTTTCCAGAAATTCTTCCGCAAGGTCATTAAAACTGTACACGGAATAGTCTGTGACTGCTTTAAAGAGCAGCCCCAATTTTTTCAGATATCCCAGTTCTTCCAGATTTCTCACCAGAAATCCCTCGGTCTTTTCTGCGATTTGGGTTATTTCCCGCTCCATGCCGTCCATTCTTCCCTCTCGCAGCATATAAGGCAGCGCCAGATAAAATTCTTTGCCCGCCCTGTGGGTTTCCTCTGCAGCCCAAAGCACCTCTTTTAGAAATTCCTTTCGTTTAAACATGGACATGCTGCAAAAAATTCCAGTGACCTCCCTCTGCTTTAAAGCAGTCTCCCACTGTTCTCTCTTTTCTACAGACACATAGAATTTCACCGCTTCTGCCTGCGCCCTTTTCTCTTTTGCCAAAGACGGTTTCTGTTCTGTTTCCGGCTTTCGAAGCGTTCTTCGATACCCGGCCAGATACTGCTGCTGCAGTTCTTCCAGTCCCCGCCGCCGCAGTTCATTAAGACTCTGCATAGGGAGAAAGCCTGCCTCATCTGTGAGAATTTCCAGAGAATCAAAGACAAAGGGCGTCTGTCCCGTCTTCTCCATCTGCTGCCTTACACGTTCTGCCAGAAGGGGTCTTTTCTGGGCTCTTTCTACCAGGTCTCCCTGTACCTGCACATGGATGTCCTGAAAGTCTAAATCCAGTATAGCAGGTGTATCGGCAAACAGGATTAAATTTCCATTAATTTTTTCTTGTTTTTTTGTGTCTAAATATTGCTTTTTCAGTCTGGCAAAAAGCGCCTCATTTCGCTTTCCAACCGTCCCCTGCTTCCGGCTCTGCTCCTTTTCATTGACCGTGGCCATCATTTCCGGGCCATTGTGCATATAATAATAGCCCTTGTGAAAACCGTCTCTCTGATACAAATCCAAAAGCTCCTGCCGGTCCGCCTTTTCCACCTCATAAGCCTGTCCTGTACGCAGGTACAAATCCAGATATTTCCTATATATGGCGGTCACTCCGGCTGCATACTCCGGTTTCTTCATTCTTCCCTCGATTTTCAGAGAGTAAACTCCTGCCTGCAGAATTTCCGGCAGAATGTCCACTGTGCACATATCCTTGGGGCTAAGCAGATAGGACGGCTCTGTACTGCTTACGGCTTTTCCCTTTTCCAATGCTGTGTATGGCAGACGGCAGGGCTGGGCGCACCGTCCCCGATTGCCGCTTCTTCCCCCCAGCATACTGCTGAAAAGACACATGCCGGAGTAGCAATAGCAAAGAGCCCCATGGACAAAACTCTCTATCTCCACCCCTGTTTCCTGATAAATCCGGTGGATTTCTTCCAGAGAAAGTTCTCTTGCCGTCACAATTCTGGACGCACCTGCTTCCTTTAAAAGCCCGGCGCTTTTTGGTCCTGTAATGGCCATCTGGGTGCTGGCGTGAATGGCAAGCTCCGGAAATTCCTTTTTCAAAAAGGACAGCACACCCAAATCCTGTACAATCACTGCGTCCACGCCCTGCTCATAATAAGGCGCCAGAAACTCGTATAACTGCCGATATAGTTCCTGATTTTTTAAAAGTGTATTTACCGTCAGATATATCTGTTTCCCATGTATGTGGGCATAATCAATGGCTTCCAGCATTTCCTCCTTCCGGGGATTTTTGGCATAGGCCCTGGCGCCAAACATGCTTCCGCCAATATATACTGCGTCTGCCCCTGCCTTAACCACAGCCTGCAGTCCCTCAAAAGAACCTGCCGGCGCTAATAATTCTGCTCTCATATAATTCCTTTCCTGTAAAATACAAAGGGGCGAAACAAAAATGCCCACCCCTTCCATCTTTCCTTCTTTTATTCCTTTAAAAGCTCGTCCAATTCCTGCTCCAGCTCTGCAATCTTCGCCTCTAAAGACCTTATCTGCAGAGTACTTTCCTGGGTTTCCTTCTGAGCGCGCTCCAACTCCACCTGACCGTTAATCAAATCATGTTTCAAATCGTACATTTCCCGGTCCTTGGCTTCCAGTTCTTCCTCGAACATTTCAGCCTGCCGTTTTGCCTTAAAATAGTCATCGGCAATATTCAGGCTTAAAAGCGTATGTCTGGTCTCCTGAGCCTGCCGGTTGTATCCCGGAATCTGTCCCAGTTCTGTCATCTTGCTGTTCATATAATTTGCAACCTTCTGCAGGTATTCTTCACTTTCATAACCACTCAATGTGATGATTTTACCGCCAATCAGCACCTGGGTTGTATTCTTCACTGCCATCTGGTTCCTCCTGCCTTTTCTACATTCCTATGTCTATTATAATCGAATTTTCGGGAAAAACAACCATTATTTTATTCCCAGATGATGATAGGTCAGCTCTGTTACAGCTCTTCCCCTTGGAGTACGCAGTAAAAACCCGTTTTTAATCAGGTATGGTTCATATACATCCTCAATGGTTCCCGCATCCTCTCCCACGGCTGCAGCCAGCGTATCCAGACCTACCGGGCCGCCGGAAAACCGCTCAATAATCGTAGTCAGAAGCAGTCGGTCGGTCTGGTCCAGACCATACTTGTCCACTTCCAGCAAATCCAGGGCAAAATCCGCCACTTCTTTTGTAATTTTCCCGTTGTATTTTACCTGTGCAAAATCCCGTACTCTCTTTAAAAGCCGGTTTGCCAGACGGGGCGTACCTCTGGAACGCTTGGCCATTTCCAAAGCCCCGTCCCGGTCAGTCTCTACCCCCAGCACCTTTGCTGAGTGAAGGATAATGGTCTGCAATTCCTCTTCCGTATAAAATTCCAGATGATGTACCACACCAAAACGGTCTCTTAAAGGCGCAGTCAGAAGCCCCGCTCTGGTGGTGGCTCCTACCAGGGTAAACTTCGGCAAATCCAGACGGATAGAGCGGGCCGTTGCCCCTTTTCCTATCATAATATCAATGGCATAATCCTCCATAGCAGGATACAGAACTTCTTCCACCTGCCGGTTCAGACGATGGATTTCATCTACAAACAACACGTCATTTTCCTGCAGATTGTTGAGAATAGCTGCCATCTCTCCCGGTTTTTCAATCGCCGGACCACTGGTAACTTTCATATGTACGCCCATCTCATTGGCAATAATTCCCGCAAGAGTGGTTTTTCCAAGACCCGGAGGACCGTAGAAAAGCACATGGTCCAGGGCATCACCTCTTTGCTTGGCCGCTTCAATATAGATTTTCAGATTGCTCTTTGCTTTCTCCTGACCGATATAGTCAGAAAGAAACTGCGGACGCAGATTGCCTTCTGTCCGCAAATCCTCTTCCATGACGTCGGTAGTAATAATTCTCTTTTCCATGACATTCTCCGCCTCTTAGAACATATTTTTCAAAGCTGCCTTTAAAAGCGCCTCTACGTTCATATCTGCTGTAAGTTCCACTTTTTTCACAGCCCGCAGGGCATCTGCGCCGGAATATCCCAGGGCAGTCAACGCCTCTACCGCTTCTTTCCGCATACCGGACAGGTCCGCCGTATCGCTGCCTGTTTCCTGCACATGCTGAGTCTTTAGCTGGAAAGCCTCCTGCAAATCCAGCTTATCCTTTAATTCCAAAATCAGCTTCTGGGCTGTCTTCTTTCCAATACCCGGCGCTTTCGAGATGGTTTTTACATCATCAGCCAGAACTGCAAACCGCAGTTCGTCTGCTGAAAGTCCGGATAAAACCCCAAGAGCCGCCTTAGGTCCAATACCATTAACACTCAAAAGCAGCTTAAAAGTATTCAAATCGTCTTTTGTGAGAAATCCGAAAAGCTGCATGGCATCTTCCCGGACATTGAGATAGGTGTATATCTTTGCCTCTTCCCCCGTGTGCAGCGCAGTATCCACACTGGCCATAGGCATAAAAATATTGTACCCCATGTTCTGGGACTCCAAAATAATTCTGTCCTCCCAAATTTCTGCCACAACACCTTTTATATATGCTATCATATTGATTTCCTTCCTGTCGTTCTCTTTAAAATTTCTCCTGTCACAATCCCGATAAGCGCCCCGGTTACCAGACCGGAAATCAAAAGCGCCGGAAAGTAGTAAAATACATTGCCGTTTTCTACCACAAGAGCCGCCACTATAAGCTGCCCCAGATTGTGGGTCACACCGCCTAAAATGCTGACTCCCACTATAGACAGCCCCGAAAACCGCCTGGCTGCGGTCATACACAAAAGACTCAAAGCCGCTCCTGCCAGACTGTACAGAATAGAAAACAGATTGGCAAAGAGAAAACCAATCACTACAATGCGGATAAGGGATATAACTGCCGCTTCTTTTGCCCGATACCTGTACAGCACAAACACGGTTACTAGGTTCGCCAGCCCCAGTTTCATACCGGGAACTACGAAAAATACAGGCAGAAGCATTTCCACATATCCCAAAATAATTGCCAGAGCCGCCATAAGCCCCAGCCATGCGATTTTTCCTGTTCTTGTATAAATAATGATTTCTCCTTTGCTTTTATTTCACCACTGCGTCCAGGCCGTCTTCTTCCCCGTCCTTGGACACAATCTCCAGCACCACTTTATTAGGCAGGCACACCACGGTCTCTCCCGGTGCGTCAATCGTTCCCTGCCGGATACACACATGGTCCGGACAACTTGCCTCTGTCATCTTTACTTTTCCATCTTTTATTTCACACACATTCGTATCCTGAATCTTTATGACCTGGTTTTTTTCCAAGGAATAAGTTCCATAAACCTCTCCGGCAACAGTAATTTTAAGTTCTGTTTCTTTGTTCCCGTCAACCAGACGCAGTCCCTTTGGCACCAACCAGCAAAGAAGGGCAAGGATTAAAATTCCTCCTACCAGAAATATATCTTTTTTCTTCATAAACATCTCCTGTTTCGTTTTCTGGGTTTTATCTTATCACAGGAAAGCCGAAAATGCAAATGTGTGTTCGTGAAATGCTCGCATCACAACACAACCCCCTTTCAAGGTTCCACAAGTTGAAACTTGAAAGGGGGTTGCACATTTCATATTTTTACAAAATAATCTTTCTCGGACACGTCTTCTTGCAGATACCACAGTTGACGCATTTCTCAGAATCAATATGCGCCACATTATCCACCACGGTAATGGCATTTTTCGGACATTCCTTCTCACATTTCTTACAGCCGATACAGCCCACCTGACAGGCGCTCATCACTGCTTTTCCCTTATCCTTGGAATTACAGGACACCGCCTGCTTCTGTTTGTAAGGAATCAGCTCAATGAGTTTCTTCGGACACTCGGCCACGCATTTGCCGCAGGCCTTACATTTCTCTTTATCTACTACAGCAATTCCATTGATAATATGAATAGCGTCAAATCCGCAGGCCTTCACACAAGAGCCATAGCCCAGACAGCCATAAGAACAGGTTTTGGAACCGCCGTTCTGCATGAGCGCAGCCATTTTACAATCCTGCACTCCTGTATAATCATAACTCTGTCCTGCTTTTTCGCAGTCCCCTGCGCACTTTACAAACGCAGTCATACGGACAGCTTCTCCCGCTTCCTGACCCATAATAGCCGCAATCTTTGCTGCTGCGGCAGAACCGCCTACCGGACAGGCATTTACAGGCGCCTCACCTTTTGCAATGGCTGCAGCCAGACCATCACAGCCCGGATATCCACAGCCGCCGCAGTTATTGCCCGGCAGCTCTTCTCTGACCTGAATTTCTTTTTCATTTACTTCCACTTCAAATTTCTTTCCGGCAACTCCCAGGAAAAGTCCAATAAAGAGACCTACGCCGCCTACCAGGACTGCCGCAATGATAATACCTGTTATCATAGTCTATGCCTCCTTAAATAATTCCTGAAAAACCGAAAAACGCAATGGCCATTAAGCCTGCCGTCAAAAGTACCATAGGAAATCCCTGAAAATATTTCGGTACATCGTTGTATTCCATTTTTTCACGAAGACCTGCCATCAGCACAATGGAAATGGTAAAACCAAGAGCTGTGGCAAATCCGTTAACCGTTCCCTGCAGTACATTGTAAGATTTCTGCACATTGATAACCGCAACACCCAGTACTGCACAGTTGGTAGTAATCAGAGGAAGGTACACACC
The DNA here is from genome assembly GCF_037890365.1 of Blautia sp. HCN-20427. Taxonomy (NCBI): domain Bacteria; kingdom Bacillati; phylum Bacillota; class Clostridia; order Lachnospirales; family Lachnospiraceae; genus Blautia; species Blautia sp. HCN-20427. The sequence goes on from NZ_JBBKBX010000004.1 coordinate 119,655, forward strand.
CAGACTCTCATACAGAGCCGGCATGGACTTCTTCAAAAACATTTCCACAAACTGTACCAGAGCTGCAATAACCAAAATAAATACTATGGTCTGCATATACTCCATATTCAGCGGAGTCAGAAGAAACTGATAAATCAAACTGGTTACCAGTGAAGACAGGGTGATAACGAAAATAACTGCGCCGCCCATGCCTGCTGCTGTCTCAATCTTCTTAGAAACACCGAAGAAAGGACAAAGTCCGAGGAACTGGCTCAGAACAACATTGTTTACCACGGCTGCTCCTACTGCTATAATAAGTAATTCTTTCATGTTCTGTCCCCCTTACTTTTTCACCGTATTGTCATAAAATTTTCCGCTGCAGCCTTCATTTCCACAGGAAGCACAGCCGCCTTCCATGCAGTGTACCGGTTTCTGTTCTTCCTTCGGCTTTTTATCCTGCAGTTTTGCACGGATAGCCGCCAGAAAGGCCAGTACGAAAAAGGCACCCGGCGCCAGAATGAAAATGGTAGCCGGTTCGTACGCAGAAGGCATTACCTGAAATCCGAATACGGTTCCCGCACCGATAAGCTCACGAAATGCTGCCAGAATGGTAATGGAAAGGGTAAATCCCAGTCCCATACCGATACCGTCGAAGATAGAGGATACCGGACCGTTTTTAGAAGCATAGGATTCCGCTCTTCCCAGAATAATACAGTTTACTACAATCAGAGGAATATAAATTCCCAGAGCATCATAAAGCGCCGGAATAAAGCCCTGCAGCAGAAGCTGTACCATGGTTACGAAGGACGCAACAATGACGATATAAGCCGGCATACGCACCTTGTCGGGAATCACATTTCTAAGGAGTGAAATAAACAAGTTGGACAGAGCCAGAACCACCGTAGTCGTCAGCCCCATACCGATACCGTTGATAGCTGCTGTGGTAACGGCCAGTGTCGGACACATACCCAGCACCAGAACAAAAGTCGGGTTTTCTTTGATGATACCATTATAAAGACGTTCACCAGGTGAATTTGCTTTCATCTTATTTTCCCTCCTTCACATATTCAAAGGCACAAAGCCCTGCATTGACGCCGCCTGTTATGGCTTTCGACGTAATGGTAGCGCCGCTGATGGCATTGATTTCATTGTCAGACGCTGCGCCTGATTTTGTCACCTCAAAAGCATCCACCTGCTTGCCGGCAAACTGTCCCTTAAACTCATCTTTTGTGGCGTTCATACCAAGACCTGCAGTCTCGTTAATATCCAGAATGGAAATTCCGTTTAAGGTACCGTCCAGTGTTACACCCATGGAAAAACTGATGTCACCGCCATAGCCTTCCGAAGTTGTCATATTCAGCGCATAGCCAATGGTTTCTCCGGACGCATCCTTGGCCTCCATCACTTCATTGACCGTCTGTGCCTCAAAACCGTTTTCTGTCAGATAAGCAGCCAGGTCTGCATCGTCTGCCTCCACGCATACCTCAAAGGAATCCGCGTCTTCAAACACGGCCTTGTAAGCCTCCTGCTTTTCCTTTTCAGCCTGCTGGGCAATGGGCTCTTTTGTCACCTCATATACCATACCCAAAAGACCGCCCGCTACCAGAGTAATCAGGGTCAGTATCAGGGTATCTTTTATAATTGTATTCTTTTTCATGCTTTTTTACCTCCCATTCCGAAGGCTGCCGGCATTGTAAAACGTTCAATCAGCGGCACCAACAGGTTGCAGAAAATAATAGCATAGGAAACTCCTTCTGCAGAACCGCCGAAAATACGGAAAAGTCCGGTAAAAATACCAAGACACACGCCATATACCAGCTGTCCCTTCTTTGTAATCGGAGTTGTCACATAATCCGTTGCCATAAACCAGGCGCCCAACATCAGACCGCCGCCGAATAAGTGGCACAGCAGATAGTTCAAATCCAGACCATGGCCGCCGAACAGCAGCACAAATACAGCGAAGGTGCCAATATAAGTCAGCGGAATCCGCAAATCAATGATACCTCTTGCCAGAAGAATTGCTGCACCGATTAAAATGGCAAGCGCAGAAGTCTCCCCAATGGTTCCCTGTATATTACCAAAGAACAGGCTCACCCAGTCTACGCTTTCTCCTGCTTTTAAGGCAGCAAGAGGTGTAGCGCCGGATACGGTATCCACAATGTTTCCCCATGCATTATCCGGCACAGTAAAATCTGTCATTCTTCCTGTAAAGGAAATCAAAAGGAAACATCTGGCTGCCAGAGCAGGGTTCATAAAATTCTGTCCCAGACCGCCAAACAGCTGTTTTACAATAAGAATAGCAAACACACCGCCGATAACGGGAATCCACCAGGGAGCCTTCGGTGGCAGATTCAGTGCCAGCAAAAGTCCGGTAACGGCTGCGCTATAGTCCTTGATTGTCAGTTTCTTATGTACGATTTTTTCATAGATTGCTTCTGTTGCCACGCACACAGCAATGGAAATCAGAATCAGCAAAAGCGCGTGGGGTCCGAAATTATAAACGCCCACCAGCGCTGCAGGCATCAATGCCAGAAGTACCGTAAGCATAATGCTGCCGGTATCCACCTTCGACCTTACATGAGGGGAAGATGAGACGTGTAATAAGTCACTCATGATTTTCTCCTCCTATTTCGGTTTTCTGCGGTTAGCCAGAACCATTTTTCTCATAGAACGCATAGACTGGGTCAGCGGGCGTTTTGCCGGACAGACAAAACTGCAGCAGCCACATTCCACACATTCCATACCATGATATTTTACAAACATCTCTTCCCGGCCGTTCTCCGAATACGTTGCCAGTCTGGAGGGTACCAGTCTGGCCGGACAGGCCGTGACACATCTGCCGCAGTTGATACATGCGGCAGGTTCCTGGGCAGAAACCTCATCTTTTGTCATGCACAGCAGCGCAGAAGAAGTCTTTACTACCGGCACATGATAATCAAACATAGCAAATCCCATCATAGGACCGCCGGAAATCATTTTTTCCGCAGGCTGCTTCAAACCGCCTGCCGCTTCCAGAAGCTCCGCAAAAGACATACCTGTGCGTGCCTTTAAATTACAGGGCTCTGCTACGGCATCTCCTGTAATGGTAACAATACGGTCCATAACCGGTTCGCCTTTCATAACAGCCCGGTATACCGCACATACGGTATCCACATTGTCTACTACGCAGCCCGCGTCTGCTGGAAGCATGGAAGAATTGATTTCCCTGCCGCTGACTGCCGCAATGAGACAGCGCTCTGCGCCCTGAGGATATTTGGTCTTTAAGGTGCTGACCTCAATTCTCGGCTCATCTTTCACCAGCTCGCTGATTTTTGCAATACAATCCGGCTTGTTGTCTTCAATACAAATATAGCCTTTGGCATTGTCAAAAAGCTTGAGAATACATTTCAAACCATTGATAATCCACTCCGGCTGTTCCAGCATACGGCGGTAATCAGAAGTCAGATAAGGTTCACACTCTGCACCGTTTACCAGTACATATTCAATCTTATCCGGTTCTTTTGGAGAAAGCTTTACATGGGTAGGGAAACCTGCTCCTCCCATACCTACTACGCCGCCCTCTTTGATTCTGGCTATAATTTCCTCTTTTGTGAGACTTTCCAGAGACTGCGCCGGCTGAAACTCTGCGGTTTCATACTTTTCATCATTTTCAATGACAATGGCATCTACCATAGCGCCTACATTATTTCTGACTTTCTTTATTTCTTTCACAGTTCCTGACACAGATGCGTGAACAGGCGCAGAAACGAAGCCTCCCATTTCTGCAATTTTCTGGCCCGCCAGAACGTAATCCCCTTTTTTCACAACAGGCTGTGCCGGAGCACCAATATGCTGTGAAAGCGGATATACCAGTTCTTTCCCGGGCAAAAATTCCCGGACAGGCTTTTCTTTGGACAGTTCTTTTCCATCGTAAGGGTGAACGCCACCCCTAAAGGTTAAAAACGCCATAATTTGTCCCTCCTTTATCTATCGATAATCAGATGTTTCTGATTATACTCCTGCTATTAGTCTGTCTTTTTTTTCTGATGCTTTTCTCTGTAAGTTCTAAACTGACTTTTCAGTTCAGGATACGCGCAGACCATACGTTTCCTGATACGGCTCTGTTTTTTGCGGATATCGGTATATTTTTTTACATATTCGTCCAGACGCTGTTCCAATTCCCGTTTTTTCTCCATATAACTCTCTGCATCCAAGAGGCGTCTGTCCTGTACCAGACTTTCAAAGCGTTCCAGAATTTCCTGCTTTCTGCCGGACAGCCCTTCCAGAGAATCCTGTAACCGCCGGTAATTTCTGACAGATTCCAGCTTCTCCCGAATCTCCTCTTTCGTCTCATAGACCCTGGTACCCTGCAAATACACAGTAAGATCCTCCAGCATATCCTCCGCTTTGGCAAAGGCCTTGCTCAGACCAAAAGCTGCGGCTGCCGATGAAATAAAGTCCACAAGATACAAAAGAGTCACAATCAAAAGTACAATTTTTCCCACAGACTGCGGATACAATCCAGTCAGCCAGGACACAAACGGGTGAAGTACCTGGAACAGTAAAACGGTAAATACACCCCAGCCCAGGGAAGCCCCGACACAAATGTACCCATGAAAATTAAACTTCTGTTTACTGTAATCCCACCATCTGGTATGGAAAATTTTCTCCATCAGCCAGCCGGTTACCAGTTCCAGAAGTGTGGCCGTTACAACCCCGCCTGCATAGAGAATCAGCAGATTCCCGTCAAAAGGCTTTAAAATCAGATATACACTGACTGCACCTGCGCCATAAATAGTACACAGTGGGCCATTGATAAATCCTCTGTTTACGGGTTTTCCTTTTTTCACAGATACATATGCGGATTCCCATACCCAGCCTAAAAAACTGTAGATAAAAAACCAACTTATGATATAATATAGAGATATCCCTGCTATTGTAATATCCATGCTTTTCTCCTTCGTTATATAATATAACATTTTTTTACGAAAATCACTAGAATTTTTTAGTGATTTTTCGTACTATTTCAAGAACAATTTGAAAGGATTTTGTTAAAATGATAACAAATAAACAAATTATCTATACATTATCACCAGAACTGAAATCCGGATTTTTTTCACCCGATTCCAATCCTTCGGATTTCCTGTTTTTCGACATTGAAACTACAGGACTGAGTCCGAAAAACAGCCGTGTTTTTCTCATAGGGCTTCTCTTCCAAAGAGAAGACGCCCAGGACTTTGAACTCTGCCAGTTTCTGTCAGAGCACAGCGATGATACATCAGAAAGCCTGCTTTTAAAGGAATTCTGCCGCATAGCTTCCTCTAAAAAATATCTGGTACACTTTAACGGCGCTTCCTTTGATGTCCCCTATCTGGCCAACCGCTGCAAAGCTTTGCAAATTCCCCAGACTTTCTCTGATATGCCTCAGATAGATTTATACCGGGAGCTCCTCCGCATGCCCTGTTTTTTCCGTCAAATGCCCGGCCACAGACAAAAAGATTTTGAAAATCTGGTTTCTTATCCCAGAGAAGACCTGTTATCCGGCAAAGAAATGATAAAAATTTATCAAAACTATGTAAAATCTCCTGATACACAGAGCCAGAAACTTCTTCTGCTACACAACAGCGATGACCTCAAAGGTATGGCAGCCCTCCTTCCCCTGGGCGGGCTGCGCCAGCTTTTAAACCGGGAATATACCATAGAAAAAGCCGAAGAGCTCACAGAAAACAGCCCGGAAGGAACTCCCCTTCGGAAACTTCTGTTTACTCTTTCCATGAAACATTCGGTGTGCGCTGCTCTTTCTGCAGCTTTGCCTTTTTGTTACATTACTGTATTAAATACTACAGCCAAAATAAAAATGCCTCTCTACCAAGGCACCCTGAAATATTTCTACCCAGATTATCAAAACTATTATTATCTTCCCTATGAAGATGAGGCGGTACACAAAAGCATAGCTCTTTATCTGGACAAAAGCCGACGGCAAAAAGCAAAAGCTCACAACTGCTGCAAAAAAGTATCCGGCTGCTTTGTCTATGCTCCCGGCTCTCCAAACCTTCCTCTTCTCCAGGAGGACTATCATGCCAAAGAAAAATATGCACTCTGGCCCTTTGAAAACACTTCCCAGGAAACCCTTCTCTCTTATGTCCATGGAATTTTAAAAACAGCCATCACTAAAAAGTGAGGGCTGTTTTTAATAAAAAAGATTTTTTATTATTCTTCTACTGTCTCTTCTGCTTCGTCCTGAGCTGGCTCAAGAACTTTCATGCTGAGGCTGATTTTCTTTTCTTCTTCGTTGAAATCAACAACTTTTGCAGAAACAACCTGACCTACTTTTAATACATCAGATGGTTTTTCTACATGTGCTCTGGAAATCTGAGAAACATGAAGCAGAGCGTCTACACCTGGCTCTAATTCAATAAATGCACCAAAATCTGTCATGCGGGCAATTTTGCCTTCTACAACATTTCCTACAGCATATTTTTCAGCTGCATGCAACCATGGATTCTGGTCTTCAAATTTCAGGCTTAACGCAATCTTATCCCCGTTGATTTCTTTAATCAGGACAGTAATCTTATCCCCTGCTTTGAATACTTTTTTCGGGTTTTCTACTCTTCCCCATGACATTTCAGAAATGTGAAGAAGACCGTCAGCGCCGCCAAGGTCAATAAATGCACCAAAGTCTGTAACGTTTTTGATAGTTCCTTCTACAACATCTCCTGCATGGATTTTCTCGAAAAGTTCTTTCTTCAGTTCTTCTTTCTTAGCTACCAGAAGCTGTTTTCTGTCACCGATAACACGGCGTCTTTTTGGATTGAACTCTGTGATAACAAATTCAATTTCCTGATCCTGATATTTTGTCAGGTCTTTTTCGTAAGTGTCGGACACCAGACTTGCAGGAATGAATACTCTTGCTTCTTCTACAAGTACGCTTAAACCGCCGTCTAATACCTGGTTTACTTTTGCTGTCAGCACTTCTTTATTTTCAAATGCTTCTTCGAGTCTCTTGTTGCCTTTATCAGCAGCCAGTCTCTTGTATGTTAAGAGAACCTGTCCGTCTCCGTCGTTTAACTTCAGGACTTTTGCTTCCATAGTGTCACCTGGCTGAGCAACAGTTCTAAGGTCTAAGTTCTGGTCATTAGAATATTCACTTCTGGTAATGATACCGTCAGCTTTATAATCAATGTTCAGAATAATCTGGTCTTCTTTCACATCGATAACTGTACCTTCGACTACCTCTCCATTCCTAATTGTTTTAAATGTTTCATCCAGCATTTGTTCAAAACTTAATTCTGACATGTTTTGAAACCTCCTCAATTATTTTATTTGGGGTTGATGCCCCTGCTGTAATACCTACACATTGAACGGATCGGAAACTATCAGAATCCAAGTCAGCAAGTGTCTGTATATAATAAGTATTTTCACATTCGCTTTTACAAATTTCATATAGCTTCTGAGTATTGGAGCTATGTCTGCCTCCCACGACAATCATGGTATCTACTTGCTTAGCGATTTCTTCTGCTTCAGACTGTCTGTCTTGTGTTGCATTACAAATCGTATTTATAACAAGCCTATCATAACGCTTTTCGCCCAAAATTTCAACTATTTCTTGAAAATTATTGTAATTAAATGTCGTCTGGGATACAATACACACCTTTTCATGGCCTTCTTCCAGGAATTTTTTTGCCTCTTCCTTTGTCTTAATCACCGTGCAGGGACCTTCACACCAGCCCTTAATTCCCACCACTTCCGGATGGTCCGCATTGCCTACAATGACGATGTGGCGGCCTTTCAGGCTTTCTTCGGCCACAATCCGATGAATTTTCAGAACAAAGGGACAGGTAACGTCCACACAGGCTATCTGCTTTTCCTTCAAAAGGTCATAAATATATTTCGGCACACCATGAGACCGGATAATCACTGTGCCATCCTGCAGATTTCTCAGTTCTTCTTCGGACTCTAAAACCCGGACGCCTTTTTTCTCCAAATCCGACACCACTTCTTCGTTGTGAATAATGGGTCCATAAGTATAAACCCCGCCGGCGGTCTGTTCTGCCACTTCATAGGCTTTTTCCACTGCCCGCTTTACGCCAAAGCAAAAGCCCGCGGTTTTTGCAACTTTTACTTCCATATGCCTCTCCCCCGCTTTCTTTACTTCCGGCTTTCCCGGTAGAGACGGATAATGGCCTCTTTTACTTCCTCAATGGACATTTCAGAGGAGTCTACCAGCACAGCGTCTTCGGCCTTTCTAAGGGGAGAAATCTCTCTGGTCATATCTCTGTGATCTCTGTCGTTAATGTCTGCTTCAATTTCTTCCAGCACACAGGAGACTCCCTTTTCTTCCAGTTCCCGGCACCTTCTCAGGGCTCTTGTGCGGGCGCTGGCCGTAAGATAAATTTTCACATCTGCATCCGGCAAAACGCAGGTGCCGATATCGCGTCCATCCATAACCACATCGGTCTGGGAAGCCAGAACACGCTGCAGTTCCACCAGTTTTTCCCGGATACGGGGTCTTGCAGAACTGACGGAAGCCATATTCCCCACTTCCTCCCTGCGCAAATCTCCGGTCACATTCTCGCCGTTTAACAGCACCTGTTGGGCGCCGTTTTCATATACAATGGAAATTTCTGCATTTTCACAGGCTGCATCCATCTGCGCTTCTTCCCCGGGAACAATCCCCTGGCGCAGAAGGTGCAGCGCCATAGCGCGGTACATGGCGCCTGTATCCACATAAATAAATTCCAGTTCTTTTGCCACAGCCTTGGCTATGGTACTTTTTCCGGCACCTGCCGGACCGTCAATGGCGATATTTACTGACATATCTTTTTCTCCTTTGCTGTTTATTCAAAACTTTCCTCTGCTGCCGCTTTGGCTGTAGACCAGGCAATCTGCAGGTTAAACCCGCCGGTTACGGCATCTAAATCTAATACCTCACCAATAAAGAAAAGCCCTTTCACCTTTTTCGACTCCATGTTTTTTGGCTGAATGTCTTTTACGCTGACACCGCCCTGAGTGATAATGGCCTCCCGAAATTCCCTGAGGGACGTAAGCGTCAGAGGGAAGTGCTTTATCACTTGGATGAACTCCCGCCTTTCCTCTTTTGTAATTTCGTTGACTTTCTTTTCCGGAGGAATCCCTCCCAGAGAAAGCATGACTGGATACAGCTTTGCCGGAAACATGCCGGTTATGACGTTTTTAAACTGTTTGTTCTTTCCGTTTTCAAACTCCCGCAAAAGCCTTCCGTCCAACTGCTCCTCTGACAAGGCTGCCTTCAAATCCAGAAAAGCCTGAAGTTCCTTTTTTTCCAGCTTCTTCCCAATGCGGGAACTGGCTGTCAGCACTAAAGGACCGGAAATCCCAAAGTGGGTAAAAAGCAGTTCTCCAAAATCATCATACAGCACTTTCTTTCCGTCTTTTACAGTAAAGCGGACATTTTTTAAAGCCAGCCCCTGCATGTCTTTTACATATTCTTCCTTTGTCTCTATCGGAACCAGAGCAGGACGCAGTTCCGTCACTTTATGATTGGTTTCCCTTGCAAAGGTATAACCGTCTCCCGTAGAGCCCGTGGCCTGATAAGAACAGCCTCCTGTGGCTATAATGACTCTGTCCGCCAAAATTTCGGCTCCGTTTTCCAAAAGTACGCCCCGTATCTTCTCTTCCCCCTCCAGGGAGTTTTCCGTCAACACTTTTTCCACTCTGCTTTTTAAATGTATCTTCACATCCAACGCTTTCATCCGCTGCTCCAAAACCTTAATCACATCAGAGGAATGGTCAGATACCGGAAAAATTCTGCCGCCCCGCTCTTCTTTTACAGCCAGTCCCAGACTTTCAAAAAAAGCGATGACATCCCGGTTTGTATAGCCGTAAAAAGCGCTGTAAAGAAACTTAGGGTTACTGACAACAGATTGAAAAAAAGTCTCCTCATCACAGGAATTGGTGATATTGCAGCGTCCCTTTCCTGTAATAAACAGCTTTTTCCCAAGCTTTTCATTTTTTTCAAAGAGGTGTACCTGATGGTTCTGTTCCCCCAGAAAGACCGCCGCTGCCATTCCGGCGGCGCCTCCTCCTATAATTATTATTTTAGCCATAAAACACTCCTTTAATCCCTGGATTTCCGGGGTACTTCTGTCTTTTTTAACTCAATGTCATGGTTATCTGCCACATTAATCTCATCTTTGTTGTATACCTGGTATTCATCCCAGATTTTTTCCAGGGATCCCAGGGTTTCCACGACATCCTTCTGCTTCCGCATACTGAGCGCCACCACCAGGGCATTAATCACGCTCAGAGGCGCAACCAGGGAGTCTACAATGGACGCCATATCACTTCTGGCAATAAGATTGCAGGAGGAGTACAGATTCATAGGAGAATGAATACTGTCTGTCAGCGTAACAACCTTGGCATTTCTGTTATTGGCAAATTCCAGTGCCTTTAAGGTTCTCATGGAATACCGGGGGAAACTGATACCAATAATCACGTCCTCTTCGCCTATCCGAATCATCTGTTCAAACAACTCGCTGGAACTGTTGGTATTCAAAAGATGTACCCCGTCACAGATGAGATTCAGATAAAAAGCCAGAAAGCCCGCCAGAGGCGCACAGCTTCGGATTCCTACAATATAAATATTCCGTGCCTTTAAAATCGTCTCAATAGCCAGTTCAAAAGCCTCATGATCTACGGCTTCCAGTGTCATCTTAATCTTTTCAATATCTGAATGAAGGACCGTATCTAAGATTTCAGACTGCGGCACCTTTCCATAGGTAACCTCCATTCTCTGTATGGAATTTAATTTGTTGCGTACCAGTTCTTCCAATTCCCTCTGAAACTCCGGATACCCCTTATATCCCAGATAAATAGCAAAACGGACCACCGTGGACTCACTGACTCCTACGGTTTCTCCCAGCTTTGCAGCCGTAAGAAAGGCGGCTTTATCATAATTTTCCCGGATATAGGCCGCCAGCTTTTTCTGTCCTTTACTGAAATTTTGATATTGTTGGTTCATTTTACTGAGCAAATGCTCTGTATTGTTCATCTTCTGACCCCTCTTTGCTGATTCTTTCACATGTACCCTATCATAGCACAAAAAAGAAAAAGTTTCAGCAAAAATTTTCTTTCTGTTGACTTTTTTCCTTCTCTCCTCTATACTGTTTCCAACTCAACCCCTTTTTCAGAGAAAAATACATACCTAGGAGGCACTGACTTATGATGAATCCTTTGAAGCTTATGGAACTTCGCCGTATGAAAAATACCATTGAGAAAAACCATCCAAAGCTCTTCCCTTTTCTGAAAGCTGTTTCCAATCACGCGGCCCAGGAAGGCACTGTCATTGATGTGCAGGTCACCTGTCCGGACGGAAAATCCTATAAAACCAATCTAAAGGTCACAAAATCTGACCTTGAAGTATTGAAAAAAGCGAAGGCCCAGATGTCCCGTTAAGGACTTCTGAGCCTTCGCTTTTCTTGCTCTGCTTGGACAATGCTATTTTATACCGGATAAGCTCCGTTTTTCGTATCTGCTTCCTTAGGGTCTACCTTTGTCTGCTGTGCTTCTCTGTATTTGAAGAAGTCTGTAGCAACCTGTGGGAACAGTGCGTAAGAAAGTACGTCTTCTTCCTGTTCGGACCACTGAGCCATTTCGCCTCTTAAGGTATCCAGTTCAGGCTGAATCAAATCAGCCGGACGGCAGGTAATGACTTCTGTGTCACCGATACATTTCTTCTGTACCTCTTTGTCAAACGGTTTTACAGTTACACCGTATTTTCCGCTTAATACATCTTTGGTTTCTTTTGTCACCATCTTGTAACGCTCGCCCATGATGACATTAAATACAGCCTGTGTACCCACAATCTGAGAAGATGGAGTAACCAGCGGCGGTTCACCAAGGTCTTTACGCACTCTTGGCACTTCTTCCAGCACATCGTAGAATTTGTCTTCTGCGTGCTGTTCTTTTAACTGGGATGTCAGGTTGGAAAGCATACCGCCCGGTACCTGATATAACAGTGTTTTGATGTTTACACCCAGGTTCTTCGGATTCAGAAGACCGCTGTCTAAAGCCTCGTCACGGATTGGACGGAAGTAGTCTGCGATTTCTGCCAGTAATTTCTGGTCAAAACCTGTGTCGTATGGAGTTCCCTTGAAGGTCTCTACCATAACTTCTGTAGCTGGCTGGGAAGTTCCCAGAGCGAACGGTGACATAGCAGTATCAATAACGTCTACGCCTGCTTCTACGGCTTTTAAGTAAGTCATGGAAGCAACACCGGAAGTATAGTGTGTATGCAGCTGAATCGGAATATCTACAGCTTCTTTTAAAGCTGTTACCAGTTCGGTTGCTGTATACGGAAGCAGAAGACCTGCCATATCCTTGATACAGATAGAATCTGCACCCATATCTTCTACTTTCTTTGCCATTTCTACCCAGTAGTCCAGAGTATAAGCATCACCCAGAGTATAAGACAGCGCCACCTGTGCGTGTCCTTTCTCTTTATTGGCTGCTTTTACTGCTGTCTGCAGGTTGCGAAGATCGTTTAAACAGTCAAAGATACGAATGATATCAATACCGTTTGCAATGGATTTCTGTACGAAATATTCCACTACGTCGTCTGCATATGGACGGTATCCCAGGATATTCTGTCCGCGGAATAACATCTGCAATTTTGTATTTTTAAATCCATCACGGAATTTACGAAGTCTTTCCCATGGATCTTCCTTTAAGAAACGCAGGGAAGCATCAAAAGTCGCTCCACCCCAGCACTCTACGGAATGGTAGCCGACTTTATCCAGCTTTTCCACCATAGGCAACATCTGCTCTGTTGTCATTCTAGTAGCAATCAGAGACTGATGTGCGTCACGCAGAATTGTTTCAGTAATTTTTATTGGTTTTTTTACTACGTCTGCCATCTTTTTTTCCTCCATTTATATTTCTTGGTTTATACACCAAAGATAGCCATGAAAGTACCAGCTGCTACGGCTGTACCGATAACACCGGCCACATTTGGTCCCATTGCATGCATGAGCAGGAAGTTGGTCGGGTCTGCTTCTGCACCAACCTTCTGGGATACACGGGCAGCCATAGGTACTGCGGATACACCGGCAGAACCAATCAGCGGATTAATCTTGCCGTGGGTCAGCTTGCACATCAGTTTACCCAGAAGCACACCTCCGGCTGTACCGAATGCAAACGCTGCCAGACCTAATGCTACAATTTTCAGCGTATCCAGTTTCAGGAAAGCCTCAGCACTTGTTGCAGCTCCTACGGAAGTACCCAGCAGAATAACAACAATGTACATAAGAGCATTGGAAGCTGTCTCTGTAAGCTGTTTTACAACCCCTGATTCACGGAACAGGTTACCCAGCATCAGCATACCAACCAGTGGTGCTGTGGTAGGCAGAATCAGACAAACAACAACGGTAATGATAATCGGGAACAGGATTTTTTCCAGTTTGGATACGGGACGAAGCTGTTCCATTTTAATTTTTCTTTCCTCTTCTGTAGTCAGAAGCTTCATAATCGGCGGCTGAATAATCGGCACTAAGGACATATAGGAATAAGCCGCTACGGCAATAGCTCCCATAAGTCCCGTCTGTCCCAGCTTTCCTGCCAGGAAGATAGAAGTCGGGCCGTCAGCACCACCGATAATAGAAATAGCTGCTGCTGCTTTTCCGTTGAATCCCATAAAGATAGCCAGGAAATAGGCAACATAAATACCCAGCTGTGCTGCTGCACCCATTAAGAAACTCTTTGGATTGGCAATCAAAGGACCAAAGTCTGTCATGGCACCTACACCAAGGAAAATCAAAGATGGGAGCACACTCCATTCATCAAGAATATAGAAAATATGAAGAAGTCCGGCTACTCCATTGGACGTTTCTTCTGCGCTGGCCATAATATCCGGGTAGATATTTACCAGCAGCATACCAAAAGCGATTGGCACCAGCAAAAGCGGCTCAAATCCCATTTTAATAGCAAGGAATAAAAAGACAAATGCTACTAAAATCATAATCAGATTGCCCCATGTCAGATTCATAAAAGCTGTCTGCCCAATCAGGTTTGACACTGTATCTGCAATGTTAGACATTTTTTTACCTCCCATTTATTTCGTTATTCACAGGTATCTGTACCTGTTTCTTGGGAATTTACACTGTATGCAAATTCTAGTTCATGGATGCCAGTACAGCACCGTTTTCTACTGCATCGCCTACAGCTACGTTAATGCCTGCAAGTGTACCATCCTGAGGTGCAACAACCGGAATTTCCATTTTCATGGCTTCCAGAATGACAATCGGGTCACCGGCTTTTAAAGCCTGTCCTACGTTTGCTTCGATTTTGCAGACTTTACCAGGAACAGATGCTTTTACTTCAATCGCCCCTGCTGCCGCTGCTGCAGGTTTTGCAGCCGGTGCTGCTTTTGGAGCAGCTTTCGGTGCTGCCTTAGGTGCTGCTGCAGGTGCTGCGTTTCCGCTTCCTTCTTCTACGGTTACATCATATGCAACGCCATTTACTGTAATTGTATAAGATTTCATATTTCTTTCCTCCTACCACTAAAACTTATTTCCAGCTTCTTTTGTTTGATTTTCTGATAGAACGTACCACAAAGCTGTCTGTGGACGTATTTTCTGCTGCTGCAATAGCTGCGGCAATAACCGCCACCAAAGCGCCGTCATCTGCCAGTTCTTCCTGTACCGGTGCAGGCGCTGCTGCGCTGTTGACTGCTGCAATATTGTCTTCCTGTGCAGGTACCGCTTGGTTGGAATCTTTCTTCTTTGTCAGAGCTGCTTCCAGCTTTGGTACATATTTCATCAGAGAAATCACAAAGCTTAAGAAAATCAGCATGATAAATACGGTTGCAAGACCTACAATGGCGTTCATAACCGCATCAAGCATTTTTTCTTTCATGCTGTAGTCTGCACTGAATCCCACGCTTTCTGCGTTCAGCTTGCTGTCGTATACCATTTCTACCACAGCGTCCCTGTTTTCAAACTCTGCCTCTAAAGTGATGACATACTGGCTTCCGTCTTTCTTTACGGCCTCTTCCGGTGTTGTTTCTTTAAATTCCTTAAATGCACCCAGTTCTTCGGAAGAATCTCCCCAGGAAACAAATGCATTCTTGGTAAAGTCGTCCATGTTCGGATTTTCTTCTATGGACTGTTCCATTGTCGCCTTGTCATACTGCACCAGAGACTGTACCGTAGCAACAGTAGTCTGATAGAGATTATTCTGTACCGTACTGTTGATTTCATCTTTCGTCTGACCGCAGGCGGACAGAGAAAATACCAGAACACCGATTGATACTAAACTGCCTATTTTTTTCCATCTCTGTTTCATATCATCTCCCCCTCGCTTAAACTGTGCCATGTTTCTTGCTTGGGCGGTCTTCTCTCTTAGTGAACAGCATTTCAAATGCGCCAATTACATATTTTCTTGTATCTTCTGCTTCAATGATAGTGTCCACATAACCCCTCTTTGCTGCAGAAAGAGCGCTGGACTGCAGCATTGCATATTCTGCTGCTTTTTCATTAATAATAGCTGCGTCTGCGTCTGCATACATGATTTTGGCAGCCAGTTTCGCGTCCATCATACCAATCTGTGCGTTTGGCCATGCAAATACCATATCCGCGCCTGTAGATTTGCTGTTCATAGTCAGGTAAGCGCTTCCGAAAGCTTCGCCAATTACAATGTTTACCTTTGGAACCGTTGCACTGATGAAAGCATTTGTCAGTTCTGCTGCGTTTCTTGCCATATTGGACTCAGAGCATTTTGTCGCTTTGTATCCTTTTACATTGGTAAGAGTCAGAACCGGAATTTCAAATGCATCACAGAATTTCACAAATTCAGCCGCTTTCTTGCAGCCTCTTGCGGATAATACGTTTTCAAAAGTTTCTGTCTTTTCGCCTTCTTCGTTGTAAACTTCGCTTCTGTTTGCAACACAACCTACCGTTGCACCGTTTAAGCGGATGAAACCTGTTACCATATCTTTTGCATAAGCTGCTTTTACTTCAAAGAATTCCTGGTTGTCTGCAATCTGAGAAAGTGCAATAGAAGTATCTCCCACACAGTTTTCCAGTTCCGGGCAAACACGGTTTAAATCATCTGCACACTCTATATAGGAAGAATTATCTTCAAAATTGGACGGAAGCATGGAAATCAGAGTTCTCATCTGTCCTAAAATTTCTTCTTCACTTCCCACAACATCTACCAAGCCTGCATGTTCGCTCTGGTATGCAGCGCTTGAAGTATCACACTTGGAAATTTCGTTTCCTTCCAGTGCATTCGGGGAATTTACAAACAGTCTTCCCTTTGTGTCTTCCATGAAAGTAAAGTCTGTCAGTGCAGGAACCACTGCAAGTCCGCCGCCGCAGGTACCGAAAATTCCTGTAATCTGAGGAATTACGCCAGAGGCCATAACCTGTTTTGTGTAGATTTCACCAAAAGCATTTAATGCATCCGTTGCTTCCTGCAGTCTTAAGCCGGCACAATCAAGCAGACCGATAATCGGTGCGCCTGTCTTCATGGCCAAATCGTACAGATTTGCAATTTTTTTCGCATGCATTTCACCAATGGAACCGTTTAACACGGAGGCGTCCTGGCTGTACACATATACCAGGCTGCCGTCAATGACACCGTATCCGGTAACGACGCCGTCTGCCGGTGTTTCTTTTTCAGATAAGTTGAAGTCTGTGTTTCTGGCTGTTACATAGCCGCCGATTTCAACAAAGCTGTTCTCATCAAGTAAAGAATTAATTCTTTTACTTGCTAAGGTTTGTGCTGTACTACTCATTGTTCAGCCCTCCATCTTAAATTTATTTTTCACAGCAGAAAAAATCTGCCTGCTGCTTACCGGGATTTCCGCACTGTTACCGCACGCCTCATCCGGTTTTCGCGCAGAAATCATCTCCGGTTCACTGCATTACATTACAATAGTAAAACCAATCTCTGCCAATTATAATTGTACCTTGTTTCGGTTTTTTTTTCAATAGTTTTTGACAATTTTTTAACAGCTTTAACAGAAGATTTTTACTATTTTTTAGATTTTCTTTTGAAAAGGACTTTTGTTTCTGACACTCTGTCTATAGAATGTGCCTTTTTTCCTTTTTTATTTCGTTTTTTCACTTTCCAGACAACTCTCCCACATCTTTTGACAGGTTTTCATACAGCCGTACAAAAGGGGATACGTCCCATTTTTCTCTATCTGCACCCCCAATTCTTCTGCAAACAAAAATTCCATACATAAATAACTGATTCCCATACAGCGTTCTCGTTTTTTCTCCCCGGCCCGCTGACAGAGCACCTGAAAAGTAGTTCGGGGAATGTTTTTGAAAAAGCAATAGGTCTCCTGGAATCCTTTGTAAATCAGATACCAAAACCCAATCCAAGCCAGTTCTGCCCGTTCTTCCTCATCCCCCCGGATATCCTCCAAAAGTCCTAAAACTGCTTCTGCACATATTTTTTCCTCTCCTGACAGGCTGTCCCAGAATCCTTCTCCCTGATAGACACTGTTTCCTGTCCTCTCCCGGAGATACTCCAGCCACTGCGTTTCCATATCCTGCACCATCTCTCTGCACATCTGGTTCTTGCTTATAATGTAAAGGAGAAAATAGGTGACATCTGCATATTTTTTTTCCGCCTTTGGATACGGTTTTCTCTTCTCATAGTAAAAGCCTTCCTCCTCCACAAAATCCAGTCTTTGCCTTTCTTGTATACAGAGACCTTGAAACAAAATTCCCTCTTTCTTCATAAGACAGCCTCTTTCCGTCTGCACCTGCACAATGGGAATGTTTCTTCTTTTTACTACTTTATCCGGGAAATAAAAGAATCTGATGAAAACGAAGATAAAATGAAAATAAGAA
The DNA here is from genome assembly GCF_037890365.1 of Blautia sp. HCN-20427. Taxonomy (NCBI): domain Bacteria; kingdom Bacillati; phylum Bacillota; class Clostridia; order Lachnospirales; family Lachnospiraceae; genus Blautia; species Blautia sp. HCN-20427. The sequence goes on from NZ_JBBKBX010000004.1 coordinate 137,453, forward strand.
TGAAATAGAATCCAATAGAAAATGTATACACGCCGAATGGAATGCAGCGCAGACTTTTTTGATTTAACTTTATTCTACTACAAACACTGAGAGAAGACAATATCATTTTATAAAAACTATACGAGAAATCTTTTGTGGAGGGCGTGACTCAAAATAAATCGCGCCCTTCCTTTCATAACTTAACAGATGCTGGTCAGTGCACCGGTAACAGAATCCATGATAAAGCCTTGTATAGTTACATCTTTCGGCATCAGAGGATGGTTTTTCAGCGCCGCAGTTGTTTCACGGACAGATTCTTCAGAAGAAGAGAAACCTCCCAGCCATTGATTCAGGTCAATTCCGCTCCGCCGGACAATATCAATGTGTTCTTTCGGTATTCCCCGGTGTGTGAGCTTTTCCAGCATTTCTTCAGCATCCATTCCCTGAACACCGCAATCTGTATGACCAATGACCATAATTTCCTGCACACCAAGTTCCAGGAGTGCAACCAGAAGACTGCGGACAACACTTCCATAGGGATGGGTAATGACACCGCCAGCATTTTTGATGATTTTAGCATCTCCATTCCGGATACCAAGTGCTGCCGGCAGAAGTTCTGTCAGCCGGGTATCCATACAGGTAAGAATCGCCAGTTTTTTGTCAGGGTATTTGCTGGTAATATAGGGTTTGTAGCTCTCTTTTTTTACAAATTCTCGGTTATATTCGATAATCTGCTGAATCATAGGTGGGAAACCTCCTTTTATTCTGTTGCTGTTTCATAAGACTGATTATAATTTCAAGAATCCGGTTATGCAAGAAATTCTTTTTGCTACAAGGCTCCTTCTTTTTACGCCATAGTTACTTTTCTGAAGTTTTTCTTCCCTTTTTTCAATACAATACCTTCACCCTGCAGTTTTTCTCCTGCAAGCAGGTATTTGATATCTGTAATTTTCTCTCCGTCCACGGACACACCGCCCTGCTCAATGGCGCGTCTGGCTTCGGAGCGTGTATTGGCCAGTCCGCTGTTTACCAGAAGAGAAATTAAGTCTATGTTTCCGTCTGTCAGCGCGCTTTCCTCAATTTTTGCAGAAGGCATATTTGCCGCATTTCCGCTGGTGAATAATGCTCTGGCTGCTTCCTGCGCCTTTTCTGCTTCTTCTTTTCCGTGTACCAGTTCGGTCAGCTCGTAAGCCAGGATTTCTTTGGCTTTGTTTAACTGGCTGCCTTCCCAGCTGTCCATTTCATCAATCTGCTCTAACGGCAGGAAGGTGAGCATACGGATACATTTCAGTACGTCTGCGTCTGCCACATTTCTCCAGTACTGATAGAAATCGAAAGGAGAAGTCTTGTTGGGGTCTAACCATACAGCGCCGGACTGTGTCTTGCCCATTTTCTTGCCTTCGGAGTTCAAAAGCAGGGTAATGGTCATGGCACAGGCATTTTCACCCAGCTTTCTTCTGATTAACTCCGTTCCGCCCAGCATATTGCTCCACTGGTCATCTCCGCCGAACTGCATGTTACAGCCGTATTTCTGGTACAGCATGTAGAAGTCGTAGCTCTGCATAATCATGTAGTTAAATTCCAGGAAGCTGAGTCCCTTTTCCATACGCTGCTTGTAGCATTCAGCAGTAAGCATACGGTTTACAGAGAAATGCGGACCCACTTCTCTTAAAAGTTCCACATAATTCAAATCCAACAGCCAGTCTGCGTTATTCACCATCAAAGCTTTTCCTTCAGAGAAATCAATGAAACGTTCCATCTGCTTTTTAAAGCAGTCACAGTTGTGCTGAATCATTTCCGGGGTCATCATAGAACGCATATCGCTTCTTCCGGAAGGGTCGCCGATGTATCCGGTTCCGCCGCCGATAAGGGCAATGGGCTTATTGCCTGCCATCTGCAGACGTTTCATCAGACACAGAGCCATAAAGTGTCCCACATGAAGACTGTCTGCAGTCGGGTCAAAACCAATGTAAAACGTTGCTTTTCCGTTGTTCACCAGTTCTCTGATTTCTTCTTCGTCCGTTACCTGAGCAATCAATCCTCTGGCAACCAGTTCGTCATAAATTTTCATCTCTGTATTCTCCTTTTCTTCTGCTTTTTCCGGAAAGGAGAGGTTTCTTGAAAATCAAAAAGAGCCCTCGTCCTTTCTCAATTTATAAAAGGACGAGAACTCTGAAATTCCCGTGTTACCACCTTTATTCACAGCCAGTTCGCACTGGTCTGCCTCTGCAAGTACAGCGTAAGCGATACTCATGGTGTTGTAACGTACACCCATCCGTCACAGCCTACTCATTGCTTTTCGGTGTGAAGCTCAGGGAGGTATTCATCTGTCAGATTCCCACGCGCCTCTCATCTGCCGGCTGCTTTCTGTCCGTTCCTCTGCAAACTACTTGTTCCCGTCTTTGCCTTTGACTCATACAAGGACAGTATACAAATCCCGCCTGCTTTTGTCAAGCCATGTTTCACCCGCTTTTGCAACTCACATTAACGCAGTGTTCCACTGATACTCTCCGTTTTCTTTGATTCCGTAAAAATCTCCGAAGTTCAGAGCGAAAATATCTTTCTCAATGGTATCTACCGGAATACCGTTCTTAATCAGATACTGCCAGATACCGCCATGGGAAATATCTCCCTGCAGAAGCACGCCTGCAACCTTACCGTCTCTTAAGATTACGCGTTTGTAGCTGCTTGCCCCTTCTCTGGCTATTACAGTATCTCCCTCTTCAGGCACAATCAACCCCACGCACATGGAAACCAATCCGAAGAAATTTATGGTATTTTTCATGGCATACCGGTCTGTATAGGCCACTTTGCTTCCGCACATATTAAGGGCTGCGGTTTCCCCCTGTTTCTGGGCATTCGGCCAGATTCCGGAAAGTCCTGTCACATCGCCTGCTGCGTAGACATCTGCGGCTCCGGTTTCCAGATATTCATTTACCTGAAGGCCGCGGTCAATGACAATGCCTTCGCCGTCCATGCCTGCCACTGCAGAGCGCACACCCGCTGCCACAATCACCAAATCACAGGGAATCTCTGTACCGTTGTCCAGCACCAGACGGGTAATCTTTCCCTCTGCATTCATAATAGTATCCGCAGCTTTTCTTCCCAGATAAAAGGCAGCACCTGCCTTTTCAAAACGCTTCTGGTATTCATATGCGCCCGTCTTGTCCAGCTGAATGGGCAGAATTTGCTCTGCCATCTCGATAACCGACACTTTTTTGCCTGTTTCCATTAAGCCGTAAGCTGCGTCCAGACCTACCAGACCGGAACCGATAATAGCAATGTTTTCTGCCTTTTTTGCCATGGCATCAATAGCCTGTGCGTCCTTTAAATGGCGCAGTCCAAAAACGTTGTTTGCCTCTCTTAAATTTCCCACCGGAGGAATAAAGCTTTCCGCCCCTGTGGCAATGAGCAGCTTGTCGTAAGAGATTTCCTCTCCCTTGTCCGTCATTACTTTTTTTGCAGCAGTATCCAGCTTTGTCACCGTCACACCCGGTTTCCAGTGGATTCTGTTTTTCTCAAAAAAATCTGTCTCTGCAAAGTTCAGCCCTTCTGCGGTTCTTTCATGGCTTAAAAATTTGTGCAGCATACAGCGGGAATGTACCTGTGTATCTGTGGAAAGCATGGTAATGTTCCCCTGAGAATCTGCTTTTCTGATGATCCTTGCCGCAGTGATTCCTGCTGCTCCGGCTCCTAAAATCACATATTCCATCTGCTACACCTCCTCAACCCAGATAGCCTGCTTTGGACAGGCCTTTACACAGCTTGGCTCTTCGCCTTTTTCAATACAGAAATCACATTTGATGACTTTCATATGTGTACTGTCGTCGGGTTTTAACACCCCATATGGGCAGTTCATCACACACATAAAACAGGAACCGCATTTTTTCTCATCATACTGCACATGCCCTGTCTGCTCGTCCTTGGTAAGCGCGCCGCTCATGCAGGACATCACGCACTCCGGCATGTCACAGTGTCTGCAGAAAACCGGCGTATAGCTTCCGTCTGGATTTTTGTAAATATAGTTGCGGGATTCATTGGCAATGTCTGTCAAGTCCAGAGTATATACATTGCCTTCGTCCTTTCTGTGTGCCTGCATGCATGCGATGGAGCAGCTTTTGCACCCATCGCATTTGGCAGCATCTATCATTATTCTTTTCATGAGATACCCCCGTTGATTTTAGATATTCAGTCCTGCACGTTTTTCTTCAATAATCTTGTCCAGAATGTCTGCGCTTTCCTTTGCGTCTCCATTGATGATAACCTGTCCGCCTGTGAGGTTCTTCATATCCTCTGTAAGCAGTTTTACGGCTGTTTTGCTTCCTGTTACGAATGGAGGCAGTCCCAGGTGCAGGGGCAGTCCCAGAGCCAGACCGAAGCAGCCGTCTGCCAAAGCCTGTTCTTCCAGCCACTGTGCAGCGGAAAGCACTAATGGAAGCTGAGGAATATCCACACCGATAGCTTCTGCCAGTTCAGTAGCCACGATTTCCAGACGTCCGATAGCCAGACATGGACCAAAGTTTAATACCGGAGGAATGTTTAATTTTTCACAAACTGCGCGAAGCTTCGGTCCGGCCAGTTTTGCTGCTTCCGGTGTCATAAGACCGCAGTTTTCAATACCGCCTGAAGAACATCCTGCTGTCAGAACCAGAATATCTTTTGCAATCAGTTCTTTCGTAAGTTCTACGGAGAGTACGTCATGGCCGCCTGCAGTCAGGTTGGAACATCCCACCACGCCAGCAATACCTTTAATATCTCCGGATACAATGAGGTCAATGAGCGGTTTCCAGTTGCCACCCAGGAAATCTTTTAAAGAGCCTTCGGAAACACCGGTTAACGTGTGGTCATTTCCGTGTTCCGGCATCAGATTCATGGGAACACTTCCCCTTCTTGCCTTGTATGCCTCTACGATTTCATCAATGATTTCTTCGCTCTGTTTTTCTCTCTCTTCAAATACGAATGGTTTCAATTCTGCATTGGCTTTCTTTGCCACATCATCCAGGCAAATCTGTTTGATTTTCAATTCTTCACAGATGGGCTCAATCCCCGGAAGGGTACAGTTAAATTCAGAAAGTACGGCGTCAATACCGCCTGTAGCCAGAACCGCTTCACTGGTGTAGTTGTTTCCTGCATGTCCGTCAAAGACTTCCTCATAGTGTGCGCCGCGAAGCTGTAAATCCTGACCTACGCAGGTGCAGCCTACCAGCTTGAAACCTTTCGCGCCTGCTGCTTTTGCCTTTGCAACAGCGGCTTCGGAAGTCAGTCTTTCCTGTAAATCCACGAAAATGGTGTGCTGATGTCCGGTAATCATGATGTTGATGTAATCCGGGTCAATCACACGCAGGCCTACCGGCGCCATACGAAGTTCCGGTTCGCCTAAAAGTACATCATTTAACAGATTGGTAAGTGTAAGGCCGTATAAACCGGTGGAAATACCCAATTTCAGACAGTCTGTATACATATCAACCGGGTCGGAATTTAAGTTTGTGGAACATTTTACCACGCCGTGGAAGACTTCGCTCTTTGCGCCGCCCGGCAAAATGCCCAGCTCCTGCCATTTTTTGAAACGCGGTGCATAAGCCATTTTCTCTACCAGTTCCATTTTTTCATATTCCGGTTTATATAAGTCATCCAGAACCTTCTGGGCTACCTGTTTTGCAATATCCCATTTGTCTGTTCCCTGTACATCGAAGATTTCAGCCAGTCTTGCCAGGGATTTTTCACCTTTAATCTCCCCTTTGATTTCTGCTGTTTTCTTTACGTTTAATGCAGTATTTTCCACAATATGAATGTAACAGCCGGAACCGCTTGCCACTGCGCGCAGGAAGTTGCGGGCCACAATCACGTCTGCCGTTGCGCCGCAGATTCCTCTTGGTGCTTTCGGTGTGATACGGCACGGTCCGTTGGCACACAGACGGCAACAGACACCCTGCAGACCAAAGCCGCATTTGGTACTCTGACCTTCTACTCTGTGATGAGAAGTTTCCATTGGCAATTCACGGATAAATCCTTCCAGCGGTTTATCTGCGCTGGCGCAGGTGTTGCAACCAAAACACTGATTCATTCTTGTTTCCTCCTGATATGTACTTTCCTTTTTATTTGTTAAGATTATAACAATTCTTGACTAAATTAGTCAAGAATAACTTACAAATTTTTCCTTTTTTCTTTTAAATCTGCTTTTGAAAATCCTGAATTTCTTTCTTTAAGGCTTCTTCCGCTTCACTAGCCAGCAGGATTTCTCCCTCTTTGAGGTAAGTTTCACAGCCATGCTGCCGGATAAAGGCCATAATCTCTTCATTGCCGGATAAATGGGTCAGAAACAGAGCCAGTTCCTGGCCTTTGGCGCACACTTCTTTCATAAAAGTAATGCTGTATTCCAGCGCGTCTTTGACTTCCTCTTCTGCTCTTTTCAGTTTCAGCGTCTCCCTGTAAAACGTTTCTTTCAGCCAGGGAAAACTGGGGGCTTCTGTCTGTCCCTCCAGAAGTTTCCTTTCCTGCCGCTTTTCCTGAAGCCACCGGGTAACCCGCTGCCGAATTTCCCATTCTTCCCCGGAAAGCAGCCCCTGGTCTTTGAGGATAGCATCCCGCTCTTTTTTCCCGCAGATACAGGATTCCAAAATCTCATCAAATGCCCTGCCGCCCGCAGCCTCTTTCTTTATCCTGGCAAGTTCTTCGTAAATCCCGTTCATGTAGGCTTTCTCCAAAAGACAAGTCTTGACCCGTTCTGTAAGCCCCTGCTCCAGTCCATTCATCAGCAGAAGCTTTTCATCCAGCCCGGCCCCTTCTAAAAGTTTTGCCTTTTCTGTTGGATTTTCCCGGTTTTCCAGAGAAAATAATCTGTCCGGTTCCCATTCTTTTTCGTATTTCCTGCAAAGCTGATAAAACCCTGCAAAGTCTGCGGCAATTTCCCCGTCCCGGATATATTCTTCTGCCAGTTCCTTTGTCACGGGAATCTCCAGTTCCTCATACACCTGCAGAATCCGGGATAAATCTTCCCAGCCTCTGGCTGTGACAAAGCAGCTTCCTTCCTGTTTTTCCCGTATCTGATAAAAATTTTCCTGTTTTAAATCCAGATATGCCAAAACGGCGGTATGTATCTGCCTCTTTTGGGCATACGCTCTCCAGACTTTATAGTCTGCTTCAATTTCCATACTCCGCACCCGGTCTAAAGTCACCATATCAAACTCCCGGACAGATTTGTTGTATCTTTCCGGATTTCCTGCTGCCACAATCACCCATCCCGGGGGAAGACGGTGCGTTCCAAAGGTCTTGTTCTGTAAAAACTGCAGCATGGTGGGCGCCAAAGTTTCCGATACACAGTTGATTTCATCCAGAAACAAAATTCCCTCGGAAACCTGCTGCTGTTCCATACACTGGTACACAGAGGCAATGATTTCACTCATGGTATATTCGGTTACCGTGTACTCCTTCCCGCCAAAATTTTTCTTTTTCAGAATGGGCAGGCCCACGGCACTCTGACGGGTGTGATGGGTCAGCGTATATTCCACCAGTCCGATTTTCTCTTCCCGGGCAATCTGCTTCATAATAGCGGTCTTACCGATGCCCGGCGGTCCCATAAGCAGCATGGGGCGCTGGCAGACCAACGGAATCTTATAGTTTCCCTTTTCATCTTTTGCCGTATAAGCCTGTACGGTGTGGATAATCTCCTCTTTTGCCTGTGCAATGTTTCTCATGTCTTATCTCCCTGATTTCTTTCATCCATATACATTATCTGAATCCACGAAGGTATCCTTGTTTCCTTAGGCGGCTGGCGGGTCAGCAGAAATACTGCCTCATAATCTGTTTTCTCTGTGGGATAAATCCCGTCGCCGTCTGTATAGTAAAGAAGCGCTTTTAAATGCTTCAGTTCTCCCTTCTTCTGCAGCTCCTCCACATACCGGAACACAGGACGGAAATCCGTACCGCTCCTTCCCTGTATTCGGATTCGTTTCAGATATTCCTTCCATTCTTTTTCACTGGTTATCACGGCTGCTTCCTGAACGAGACAGTCGCACTGCAGGATGTAAAGTTTCATCTTTTTGAAAAAATCCTCTCTGCGGCTGAGTACCCCGTAAGTTTCCTCCAGAAACCGCTGTACCACAGGGCGGCTGCAGGAGCCGGACGTATCAATGGCAATCACCAGTTTCTCCAGTTTTCGGGCATCTGTGTATTCCAAAGGTTCCAAAAGCGGAAGATTTCCGTACCTGGCCAGTCCCATCAAGTATGGAAGATAATCAAAACTCTCCAGGTCCAGCTGCAATTCCTCTCTTTCTACCGCAAATTTTCTCAAAAATCGGTAATAATCCCGTTTTCTTTTGGCCTGTACCTCATACCACTCTTGCTGTTCTCCTGCCTCACTTCCCCGCCTTCCGGAACCATCCTGTCCCTGTGACTGGCTGCCCTTTTCAAGGTTCTGTGCAGCCTGTCGGATTTCTCTGACACGCCCGGGCTTCAGGGGTTTCCAAAAGCTATGGCTGTCCCTGCGAAAAAAAGCCCTTCTGCAGGCTTCTTTTCCTTCCTTTTCATAGCGGTTTTTCAGTTTGTCATAGACTTCTTTCACAGATAAACTGCTCTCTTTCTCCCACAATTTCCTGCATAATCCTTTTTCTGCTTCTGACATGGTGCCTGTCAGTCTCTCCATGCCCAGACAATCTATGGTGTATTCCACCACAATATCACAGGCCAGGTGATAAAATTCTTCTTCATAACACTCTTTTTTCACATTCATATGGAAATACAGCACATGAAAAAGGCTGTGAAGAAAGAAACGAAGAACCCCTTTATTCCCTTCCCGGCTGTAGAGAGAGAAAAATTTCTCCAAAGAATAGTAAAATCTGCTCCCATCCGTACCCGACAGATTTTTCTCTTCCATACCGAGAAAGATTCCGGTAAACGTTCCGTAAAGTCCCGGACTTTCGCAGCACAATCTGGTAAGGACCGTCCGCTTTAGTTTCTCCCAGAGCATTGTTTGTTCTTTCATACTTTTACAATTCCCAGCTTTCCTCTTGAAATCCCTGCACTTCTCTCTTTTTCTGCAAAAGAAGAAGCTGCGCCTCTGTGTTTTTATATTTTTCCGCTTTTAAAAGAAGATCCTCCAGTACAGCGCCATCCACCGGAAATGCTTTCAGGAAACGTTTCAGCGTACGGTTTTCGCCTTCCCGAATCAACTGCTCCCCCGCCGGGCGGATACGAAGAGAAAGATAAGATGCATATTTCATTCCCCCTTCAAAGTAGCGTTTCAGGGCAATGTCCAGCTTCAGGCTTTCCTGTTTGCTGGAGAGAAATTTTTCATCCAGTTTTCTGCTCTCTTCCTCACAAATCTTCTGCATTTCCAGTGCTTCCTGCAAACAGTTCCACAACGCTGCGTTGGTTCTGCGGTTGATTTTCAAGTCTTCCTCTTTCGGCGGCAGAGCTGTATCCTGAGGGTTTTCTCCGCAGACATCCACACCCAGAATCCTCCGGTGGGCAAAGGCCAGCTTTATCCAGTTTAACAGCTGCTTTAGAGAAACCTGTCCCTGGTCCCAGTTGGTTCTGGCCTCTTCTTCTGCCAAAATATCTTTGTCAATGGAGAGATACAGGGGAAGCTGACTGCTTTTCAGCCAGTCCAGCAGCTTTTCTTCTCCGTTTTGGGAAAGTTCTTCTTCGGCTACAGCAGTCACACCTCTTTCCTCTGCCTGACACTCTGCAAAGGCTGACAGGGAAGGGCCTGCAATACACACATCCCTCAGATTTTCGTTGGTATCCAACACCTCTCTCACCCAGCTTCCGCAGGAAAGCAGGCCGAAAAAGGCGGCCTCCTGCATATCGGTATGATGATCAAAGACCAGCAGAGCAAAAGCCTTCTGTATTTTTTCCAGCCAGAATTTACTCAGATAATGATAGTTTCCCGAATCCAGAAAATGAATTCCCTCCCCTCTGAACTTCCGGATACGCTGCCGTATGATTTCTCCTGCTTCCTCCGTACAGTAGCAGTTCACGCCTTTTAAATCTGTCATATCCAACCAGGTTCCCTGTTCTTTAAAGCAGTCCTCCTGGGGATAAATACCAGAAAAATTCATCAAAACTGTTTTATTCCACATAATGTACCGTCCCGATTTTCTTTACCTCCTGCTTTGGCTGTGCTTTCGCATACCCAAGAGCCGCTATGCCGAACACCTGATGGTCATCGGGAATCTCCCAGCCTCTCAGTATTTCCCGGATTTCCTTCTCTTCACATACGTCTCTCAACTGATTAATCCACACAGAACCCACACCGAAAGAATGGGCTGCCAGAAAGATATTTTCCAGTGCGCAGGCATTGTCCTCCATGGCATGAGGATTGTCCTTTTTATTGGAAGGTATCAAAAGTACCTGGGGCTGATACATGTCGTAATGTTCTCTTTTCAGCTTCTTTCCTATCATTTCTGCAAGCTTCTGTATTTCCTCTTTGCTGGTCACAACTGTAAATTTCCAGGTCTGATAGTTATGTCCGCTGGGAGCGTAAAGTCCTGCCTGCACAATCTGTTCCAGTTCTTCCTTCGGAATTTCTTTTTCCTGAAATCCCCGGATACTTCTTCTTGTCAGAATATTTTTCATAATTTCGTTCATAGCCAGATTTCCTTTCTTTTGTGCTTTTTTTGTTTGCTTCTTTTATTTTACCATGTCCCGGCTTTTTTTCAACCGGCTGCAAATCTTTTTACGGTTTGCTTCAGGCACCAGTCAAATGTGATTTTATCTACATCTTCCTTTGCCGTAATGTCTTCTGTTTTCCATATCCACCCCTCTGTGGCATAGGTAAGCCTGCCGATGGTCTCCCCTCTTTTTACCGGGGCCGAAAGACCAGTCGCCCCTTCATAAGTGACTTCAATGGTTTCTCCCTCTTTTAGAAGCACCTGCCGGTCTTCTCCCTGGCTGCATACCAGGGGAACCTCTCTCATTTCTCCCAGAATCCGGCTTTGTCCGTTCTCCACCGGCAATTCTTCCGGAACAGAAGGTTTTGCGGCTTCAGAGAGGGGGTGCAGGGTATAATTCTTCAGACCATACTCCATAAGTTTTCTGGTGTCTACCCATTTATACCCTTTGTTGTTGGGCCAGCCACAGCCTAAAAGCGCCACAATAAAGGTTCGGTTATCCCGTTTTAAGGCCCCTACATAGCAATAGCCTGCTTTGGCTGTAAAACCTGTTTTCCCGGTGAGGGCGCCCTCCATCATAGTAAGAAATGCATTGTGGTTCCTGCAGGAAAACGTCCGTTTCCCATCACAGTCTGAAAAATCATAGGAAGGCGTTCCCGTGATTGCAAGAAACTCTTCCCTCTTAGGAGATTCGCTGATACAATAGCGCAGAATCCGGGCCAGGTCTGCTGCCGTAGTGCTGTGTTCCCGTATGCCTTCTTTCGTCTCTTCCTCTGCGTCCAGACCGTTTGGCGTAATAAACCAGGTATCTTTACACCCGATTTCTTCCGCCTTTTCATTCATAAGAGCTGCAAATGCCTCCACACTGCCTGCCACATGTTCAGCCAGCACCACGGCCGTATCGTTGTGACTTTCCAGCATGAGCGAATAGAGCAAATCTCCTGTCAGATACCGCTCCTTAGGCTGTACCCCCAAGCGGACTTTGGGCATGGAAGCCGCATAAGCGGAAACCTCTGCCGCTTCATCCAGGCGGCTGTTTTCCAGAACCAGAATGCAGGTCATGATTTTCGTAGTGCTGGCCATGGGCCTTTTTTCCTCACCGTTTTTTGCGTAGAGAATCCGTCCGGAATCTCCGTCCATCAATACGGCAGACAGCGCGTAAAGATTTCCTACCTCTTTTGCTTCTGTATCTGCATAGCATACCGTTCCGGTCAGAAAGAACTCTATGCAGAAAGCAACTGTCAACAATAAAAGAAAAGGGTGTCTGCTTTTTTTCATAGTCCTGTCTCCTCTTCTTAAAACTTATGTCCAGGTACAAAAAAAGATACCACAAACCCCCGTTGGTTTTGCAATATCTTTTCTGTTTCCTTATACATTCAGCTGCAGCTGAATCTCTTCTTCTGCTTCTGCCTTGAAATCCTCCATCTGTACCGGGTCGATTTCCGGCAGTTCGTCCAGTCCCTGCACCCCGAAGTTTCTCAAAAACTCCTCTGTGGTTCCCAGAAGGATAGGCCTTCCCGGCGCGTCCAGACGGCCTACTTCCTGCACCAATCCGTATTCCATCAGCTTGGCAATGGCATGGTCACACTTTACGCCCCGGATTTTCTCGATTTCCAGCTTGGTCACAGGCTGCTTATAGGCAATGATAGACAAGGTTTCCAGCATGACATCGGAAAGCACAGCTTTTTTCGGCTGAAGCGCCATTTTCACCAAATAATCATAATACTCTTCCTTGGTACACATCTGAAATGCGTTCTCCAGTTCAATAATCTTAACGCCCCGGTCTTCCTCCCGGTACTTAAGCATCATATTCCGTACGATTTTCGCTGTGGTCTCTGTATCGTGTCCAATGGCCTTAGCCAGTGCACTTACTTCCACGGACTCTCCCATGGCAAACAGCAGCGCTTCTATGGCCCCTTCCAGTTTTTTCAGTTCCATGTTCTATCCTTCCTCCTGAAGGGCTTCTATTTCTATTTCGTCAAAAATATATCTCTGGCTAATGTGAATAATGCCCATTTTCATCAGTTCCAGAATAGCCAGAAAGGTAACAATAACCTGCACCTTGCTGGCCTGCCGGCTGAGTAAATCCCGGAAACCGAAATGTCTGTGTACTCTGGCATATTCTCTGACCTCTTCCATCTTATCCGGCAGACTGACCTCTTCCTTCTCGATTTTTCCAAATTTGCTTCGGATGGGGTCTACCTTGTCTTCCTGCCTGCGGATGACGCTCTGAAAAATCGTATTCAGTTTCTTCAGGGTCAGTCCGGACAGCAAATCTGTAGTATCCACCGATTCCCGATAAGCCAGCACTTCCTCCGGAATGGTTGGCAGTTTGTATACATTTCTTGCTGCCGCAGCCATACGGTCCCGCAGTTCATAAGACATATATTTGTACATTTTATATTCCAGAAGCTGGCGCACCAGTTCTTCTCTGGGGTCTTCCTCTTCCCCTTCTTCATTGACCTCTCTTGGCAAAAGCATTCTGCACTTAATGGAAATCAGCGTTGCCGCCATAACCATGAATTCGCTCATAATATTTAAGTCTTCCCGTTCCATGGCATGAATGTATTCCATGTACTGGTCTGTAATCTCTACAATGGGAATATCATAAATATTCACTTTGTTTTTCTCAATCAGGTGAAGCAAAAGGTCCAGAGGTCCTTCAAACACCTGCAGTTTTACCGGGATTCCCATATTGTTCTACCTCTTCCTGCTTTTTACCGCTGAAAGCCATTTTACACTATTTTCCTCCAAAAGTCCACCCTATCCCCGACTTTTGGGCAGACAGTCTATGAGCAATAGCTCCCTGGGATTAAAAATCCGCAGCGGAATGGTATGCTCGCCCAATCCGGCGCTTACCACCAGATGACTTTCCTCTTTCTGGAAATGTCCCCGGCAGTATTTTGGGAAAAGACGGAAATCCGGACTGATGACACCACCTAAAAAAGGCAGTCTCATCACGCCTCCATGGTAATGTCCTGCCAGAATCAAATCCCCGCCCCAGTCCAGATAAGCGTCCCCATACTTAGGCGTATGGGTCAGCAGAATATGAAACCACTCTCTGGAAAATTTCCCTACCAGACGGTTTATATCCCGCTTTTCAAGCTTCTTTTTCCCTCTCTTGTCATAATAGGAGTAAGGCAGCATCAGTCCGGAAAGGAGCAGCTTTTCCCCTTTGATTTCATATGCTTTCGTGGCATTTTCCAGCATAATCACGCCCAAGCGCTGAATCTGCTTCTCAAACAGCAGATAATCTCTTCCGAAAACCTCCGGTTTCTGCTTCATACGCTGCTCATGGTTGCCCAGCCCATAAAACACAGGGGCAATCTTCACGGCCTGACGAAGGAAATCATAAGCAGCCCTGACAGAGGCCTCTTTTTTTCCCAGAACCATATCGCCTGCAAGCAGCAGCATATCCGGCTGTTCTTCTTCCAGTTTTTGGAGCAGTCGCTGATTTTTCTCCCCAAATTCCACATTGTGCAAATCACTGATAACAGCAGCGCGAAAGCCCTGCTGTTTCAGTTTGTCAGATTCTATTTCATACTTGACCGTTTTAAATTTCTTAAGCAATATATTTCTCCTGATGTTTCATAATTTTGAAGTACATGACCAGCAGAAGTCCTCCTGCCAGCACCCAGGCAAAGGGACTGGCCAAACAGGCTCCCAGATAGCTGTGTCTCTGAGCAGCAATCATAGCAACGACACCTCTGCCCACCAGTTCTGCCACACCTGCCATCATAGGAAGCAAACCGTAGCCCATACCCTGAATTCCATTTCGGTATACATTGACAATGGTAAGAGGAATCAGGAAAATACCCACACATTTCAGATAAATGTCTGCCTGCCCCATAATGCCGGACACATCTCCGGACACAAAGAAGTACACCAGATATTTTCCCACCGTCACAACAGGGACTGCCAGAATTACACTGTAAATACTGCCGATGATGGTAGCTGCCCGGAATCCCTGGCGAATTCTCTTCACTTCTCCTGCTCCCATGTTCTGAGCACAGTAGGTCGCCATGGTCGTTCCCAGCGCCACATAAGCCTGGGTTCCCAGCTGCTCAATCTTGTTAGCCGCAGTAAAGGCTGCCACGGACATAGAGCCCAGCAGATTCAGAGCAGACTGCACCATCATGGTTCCAATGGCTGTAATAGAATACTGCAGCGCCATAGGAAGCCCGATAGCCAGCTGCATTTTCGCCATATACGGTTCTACCTTAAAGTCGCCTCTGTGCAGCTTCAAAAGCGGCACTTTTTTTATAATATACAGCAGACACCCGATACCGGATACTGCCTGAGAAATCACGGTAGCATAGGCTGCGCCAGCCGCCCCCATATGAAATACAATAATCAGCAGCAAATCCAGCCCTACATTTAAGGCCGCCGATAAAATCAGAAAATACAATGGTGTCTTGCTGTCTCCTAAAGCCCTTAAAATACCGGACAGCAGGTTGTAAAGTACCGTAGCCGCAATTCCTGCACAGATAATCATAATGTAGGCATAGGCATCCTGGAAAATATCATCCGGTGTGTGCATAAATACCAGAAGTGGTTTCATCGTCAGCATACTTCCCGCTGTCATCACCACTGTGATTCCCAGAGAAAGCACTGCAGCCGTTCCCACGGTTTTCCGCATGCCGTCCATGTCCCCTGCGCCGAATCTCTGGGCCGTCAGCACGGAAAAACCAGCCGTCAGTCCCTGCAGAAACCCCAAAATCAGAAACATAATCGTTCCTACGCTTCCCACCGCAGCCAGGGCTTTTGTCCCCACAAACTTCCCTACAATGACCGTATCCGCCATACTGTAAAGCTGCTGAAACATATTTCCGATAAAAATAGGAATGGTAAAATCCAAAATGATTTTCATCGGACTTCCTGCTGTCATATCTGTCTGTACATGTTCTCTTGCCAAAGTAAACCCCTCTCTCAAATTAAAATCATTTTTCGGTAACTTTGGCTTATTATAGTATAAAGCAATCCGACTTTCAACATGTTTTTTATTTCTTTTCAGAAATATTTTTTTCCCTTCCCTGCAGGAAAATTTTACAGATTTTCTCAAGATAATCCCGGTATTTTGCCTTTTTTACATTCCTGTCAAAGACAAGGTCCACGCTTCCGATTTTCTTTCCATCCAGATAATAATCAGCCCTTCCCGCCTTCTCTCCCTTCTTCACTGGCGCCTCTGCGGTTTTCTTCATATGGATTTTCTTTTGAATGGAATCTGTATTCGCTCCTTTGGTATCCAGATAACAAAATTTCTCTTTATAGCTGCAGGATATTTCCTCTAAAACTCCGCCCTTTATTTGTACAGTCCCCGGGGACTTCGTATTCTCGTCCGTATAGAGTTTACAGCTTCCAAAGCCCAGATTCAGCATGGCAGCCGCATCTTTGAAACGCACCTTGTAATCCGGCGCTGTCATCACTACGCTGATAAGAGTAATTCCGTTTCGCCTGGCCACCGCAGACACACAGTATTTTGCCACGCTGGTACTGCCGGTTTTCAGCCCCACACAACCATCATAGCTGCGCACCAGTTTATTGGTATTGGTAAGTCCGAACTCACTGCTTCCCTTATACGTGACATGGGTAATGTTTTCCATCCACACAGAAGAATATTCCAGAATCTTCGGGTATTTCGTCACCAGTTCTCTGGACATCTTCGCCACGTCATGGGCGCTGGTATAGTGATTATCCGACTCCGTAAGACCACAGCAGTCCTCAAAATGGGTATTTTCCATTCCAAGTCCTGCTGCTCTCTCGTTCATCCGCTTCACAAATTCACTTTCACTGCCTGCAATATGCTCGGCCATAGCCACACTGGCGTCATTGCCCGAAGCAATGACAATACACTTTATCATGGTTTCCACACTCTGCTTTTCGCCCTCTTCCAAAAATACCTGGGAGCCTCCCATAGACTTGGCATAAGCGCTGGTCACCACCTGGTCTTCCATATGTAAATTTCCCTTTTCCAACTCATCAAAAATCAGAAGCAAGGTCATAATCTTGGTGATACTGGCCGGTTTTACTCTGGTATCCATGTCCTTTTCATAAATAATTTTTCCGGTAGATGCCTCCATCAGCACACCATGAGGCGCTGTAATCAATTCTCCCTCCTCTGCCAGAATTCTTTCTGGAAATCCAGTCAGCCAAACGGAGAAAATCAGCACCCAACTTAACAATACCGCCGCTTTTCTGCCCATTTTTATCCTGCCTTCACATTTACTCTTATAGCATTGTAAGCAAAAACTCCGGCATTTATGACAACAGAGCCTTATCTCCAGCGGAAAGCCAGAATTCCCTCTTTAAACTCCTGGAAAGAATCGGGAATACAGTCTTTTTTCTTCTGGTACAGTGCATAGGCAAAATCCACAGCAAAAATCAGCAGCAGAATTCCACCCAGTCTTGTTCCTGTCTGAAAGGAATAACTCTCCACTACCCGTTCCACTCCTTTGTGAAGGAAAAGAAACAGTCCCAGCGTATAAAAACCCCAGGCAACGGTACTTTCCAGACACAAAATTCCTTTATAGTTAAAAGGCTTCTGGGAATAATCCCACCAGACCTCTCCAAAAATCTTCAGCATCAGAAGCGCTGTTCCATACTCCAACAGCGTAGGAATAATACATCCCATAAGGTACAGCAGATACAGATTATGGTCTACCGGACGCAGCAGAAAATATACCGTCAGTGCGCCCACACCGTAAATAGGGCAGATAGGACCTCTTACAAATCCCCGGTTGGTTAATTTTCGATTGCAGATAGACATATAGATAGCCTCTACAACCCAGCCTAAAATACTGTAAATCAAAAACCATTGGATAATATGGTAAACATCCGTCCCCAAAACCGCTTTTGTCCACAACATAATTTTCTCCTTAAAAATAAAATCTTCTCCTGTAAACGTCTGATAAGTATGTCTACTATATCATGATATCCCCTGTTCGTCTATTCCCATTTGACAGAAACTCTAAAATTTTCATAAATTTTACAGCATGGGAGCAAACAGACGGAGAATGCTCTGCATACCTCTCTGCAGCACATTCTGCCGTCTGCACACATCCAGAGTAATCTCCTTACAAACGGAAAACGTCTCCGTCATATCTTCTTTTACCTGGGCCACTGCGCTGCATTTATACAGCCAGGCCGCACATTCAAAGTGCAGATACAGACTTCTGTAATCCAGATTAATGGTTCCCACTACCGCCAGTTCGTCATCACAGACAAAATTTTTGGCGTGAATAAATCCTGGCGTATATTCATAAATCCGTACCCCGGCGCTTAAAAGCTGCTGATAATAAGACTGCGTCAACAGAAAAACCAGCTTTTTATCCGGAATTCCCGGTGTGATAATCCGCACATCCACCCCTTTTTTAGATGCCAGACAAAGAGCCGTCATCATCTCATTATCAATAATCAGATAAGGCGTGGCAATATACACATATTTTTGGGCCTGATTGATGATATTTAAGTAAACATTTTCTCCTACCACTTCTCCGTCCAGCGGTGAATCTCCATAGGGCTGAACAAACCCGTCGCTTTCAAACTCTTCGGGATGGTACACATACGGTCCATAGGCAGGCAGATGGGTCTTCATTCTGGTAATCACACTCCACATCTGCAGAAACATCACCGTCAGATTCCAGACTCCCTCTCCTACAAGACGTACTCCGGTATCCTTCCAATGTCCGAACCTCATTTTCTCGTTGATATATTCATCTGCCAGATTGACGCCTCCCGTATAGCCGGTATGTCCGTCAATCACCAGAATTTTTCTGTGATCCCGGTTGTTCAGCACAATATTTAAAATGGGACGCACCGGATTAAAGGCTGCACACTTAATGCCTTTGGCCTGCAGCTTCTTATAATATCGTGTGGGAAGTGTGGTTACACAGCCCATATCATCATAAATCAGGCGCACATCTACTCCCTGCTTTACCTTCTCTTCCAATACGTCTAAGATGGCATTCCACATTCTTCCCTCATGGATAATGAAATACTCCAGAAAAATAAAATGCTCTGCTTTTTTTAAATCTTCCAGCATGTCAATAAACATGTCGTCTCCCACTGCATAATACTTGGTTGTGGTATTGGTATGCACCGGGAATCCGGCGCAGTTCCTTATATAAGCAGACTGATTGGAAGCGCCCGTATCCTCCGCTGAAAGGGCTTCTCTGGTCTCCCTGCTTTCCCGAAAATAATTGGAAATCTCTTTCATTACTGCTTCGGATTCCTGGGTCATTTTTTTTGCCACACGGGATTGTCCGAATAAAAGGTAAATAATGACGCCAAACACCGGAACCGCAAGAATGAGAATGGTCCACGCCAGCTTATACGAGGGGTTGATTTTTTTATTTACAATCCAGAGTACCATAAGCACACTAAGCAGGCTGATAAGATTCATAATATGCCCGGAAAAGGCACCCACGCCCCAAAGCATGGCAAAAATCCAGATAAGCTGCAAAAGCACAGCCGCTATGGTAACAAACAGTCTGCTGGATATAATATCAATAATCTTTTTCATACATTTCCTTTAGAATTGTCCTATATGCAGATGTTGTAAAAAAGCCTCTGGTCTTTCCAGAGGCTTTTACTGCACATTAATTATATTTACGTTTTCTAGCTGCTTCAGATTTTTTCTTACGACGAACACTTGGTTTCTCGTAATGCTCTCTTTTACGGATTTCCTGCTGAATACCTGCTTTTGCACAGCTACGCTTGAAACGACGTAAAGCGCTATCTAAAGTCTCGTTTTCTTTTACGATTACATTTGACATAAGCTCACACCTAACCTCCCTCCAGCTGCAAATTGTGCATAATACAACTGTCTGGGTATTTTTATTGCACAAATGATATTATAGCAGATTTTTGTCATTCGTCAACTGTTTTAATCAAATTTTTCAAGTTTTTCTGAATTTTTTTCAGGATTACTGCCGACATGATCCCTGCCAGCACCAATCTCCCTCAATGCTGTCTCTTTTATGACAATTCCAGCTTACCTGTATAAAGCTGATAGTAAGTTCCCTTCATCTTAATAAGGTCTTCATGGTCTCCTCTTTCGATAATCTTTCCGTGGTCCAAAACAATGATGGCATCACTGTTGCGGATAGTGGACAGACGATGGGCAATGACAAAAACAGTACGTCCTTTCATCAGGTTATCCATACCCTTCTGCACAATGCTTTCTGTTCGTGTATCAATACTGGAGGTCGCCTCGTCCAGAATCAGTACCGGCGGATTCGCCACTGCAGCTCTTGCAATGGAGAGCAGCTGTCTCTGTCCTTGGGAGAGTTCTTCCCCGTCACCGCTTAACATGGTCTGGTATCCGTTTGGCAGCATTTGAATAAACTGGTCTGCATGAGCCAGGCGGGCTGCCGCATACACTTCCTCATCCGTTGCATCCAGCTTTCCGTAACGGATGTTATCGATAATGGTTCCGGTAAACAGGTGAGTATCCTGCAGCACGATTCCAAGGGAACGGCGCAAATCATCCTTTTTAATCTTTGTAATATTAATGCCGTCGTAACGAATCTTACCTTCCTGAATATCATAGAAACGGTTAATCAGGTTGGTAATGGTAGTTTTTCCAGCTCCTGTAGAGCCTACAAATGCAAGCTTCTGTCCCGGCTTTGCATAGAGACTGATGTTCTTTAAGATGACCTTATCTTCATTGTAGCCAAAGGTTACATTCTCAAATACCACATCGCCGGTAAGCTCTGTATAAGAAACGGAACCGTCTGCGGAATGAGGATGTTTCCATGCCCACATACCGGTGCGTTCTTTGCACTCCACAAGATTGCCCTTTTCATCTTTTCTGGCATTTACCAGTGTTACATAGCCTTCATCTTTTTCCGATTCCTCGTCAATCAACTGGAAAATACGCTCTGCTCCGGCAAGAGCCATAACAATGGAGTTAAACTGCTGTGCTACCTGCATGAAAGGCTGTGTAAAGCTCTTTGTAAACTGCAGATAGGAAGCCATGACGCCAAGGGTAATTCCCCCTACGCCCAGAACAGAGAGGAAACCGCCCAGAACTGCAGTGAGTACAAACTGCAGATTTCCGATGTTTCCGATTACCGGTCCCATCATATTGGCAAAGGTATTGGCTCTGGATGCGCTCTCAAACAGTGCCTCATTGAGCTCATCAAACTCTTCTTCTGATTTTCTCTCATGATTAAACACCTTTACCACTCGCTGCCCATTCATACGTTCTTCCACAAAACCAGTCACATCTGCCAAAGACATCTGCTGTCTGACAAAGTATTTCCCGCTGTTTCCACCGATTTTTCTTGTAACAAAAATCATTACAAAAATAACCACAACGGCCAGAACTGTCAAAAGCGGGCTGAGTACCAGCATGGAAATAAAAGTTACAATAATGGTGAAAAAGGACATCAGCGCCTGAGGAATGGACTGGCTAATCATCTGACGCAGTGTATCTGTATCATTGGTATAAAGACTCATAATCGAACCATTGGTTCTCTGGTCAAAGTAACGGATAGGCAGGGTCTGCATATGCTCAAACATATCATCCCTCACTCTTTTTAAAACACCCTGTCCGATGTAAACCATCATCCTTGTATAAATAAAGGTAGAAATAACTCCCAGAAGGAAAATACATCCCAGAACACTGAGTGCACTATAAAGTCCTGCAAAATCCGGATTCTGCTGTCCAATCAGTGGAATAATAAAGTCATCCAGCAGGAATTTCAAGGACAGGGATACGGAAATCGTCGCCACAGAACTGATTAAAATGCAGATAAAAACCAGAATGAAACGTACTTTATAGGTTTCTGTTACATATTTCAAAAGACGTTTTGCAGTCTTCAGTGTATTTTTTGAGATTCTTGACTTTTTGTTTTCCTGTTTACTCATGCTCTTCACCTCCTCTGACCTGAGATTCGTATACTTCTCTGTAAATTTCATTTGTTTTCAGAAGCTCCTCGGAAGTGCCTACTCCCACAACAGAACCTCCGTCCAGAACAATAATCTGGTCCGCGTCCTCAATAGATGCCACTCTCTGTGCAATGATAATCTTTGTGGTATCCGGTATTTCTTCGCGGAATGCCTTACGAATCAGGGCGTCTGTCTTGGTATCTACTGCACTGGTAGAGTCATCCAGAATTAGAATCTTCGGTTTCTTTAAGAGTGCTCTGGCGATACAAAGTCTCTGTTTCTGTCCTCCGGAAACATTATTTCCGCCCTGAACAATCTGGGTATCATAGCCTGCCGGGAATTCATTGACAAATCCGTCTGCCTGAGCCAGTCTGCACACTCTCTGTACTTCTTCGTCGCTGGCATGCTCATTTCCCCAGCGGATATTTTCATAAATCGTGCCGGAAAACAGCACGTTTTTCTGAAGCACCATGGATACCTGGTCGCGAAGAGCCTCTAAGTTATAGTCACGGACATCTCTGCCTCCGACCCTTACGCTTCCCTCTGTTACGTCATAAAGCCGGGGAATCATCTGAACCAGAGTGGATTTGGCGCTTCCGGTGCCTCCGATAATACCAATAGTCTGTCCTGATTTAATATGAAGGTTAATGTCTTTTAAAGAAAGATTGCCGCCTTTTCCGCCGTAGCTGAAATTCACATGGTCAAACACAATTTCTCCATTTGGAACCTCTTTTACAGAATTTTCTTTATCCTTCATCTCCGGAACTTCGGTAAGAACCTCTGTAATACGGTCTGTGGATGCCTCTGCAATCATAATCATAACAAACACAAACGTAACCATCATCAGGGACATGAGAATCTGAAGGGCATACACAATCACACTGGTAAGTTCTCCTGTTGCCATAGTTCCTGTCACAATGCTCTTTCCGCCGATTGCCACAAGCAGCAGTACAACAACATACATGGTAAACTGCATAACAGGGGAGTTCCATGCAACAATTTTTTCTGCCTTTGTGAAAAGATTGTACACATATCCTGAAATTCCGTGGAATTTGCTGATTTCAAAATCCTCTCTTACAAATGCCTTTACCACGCGGGAGGCATTTACATTTTCCTGAACGGAATTGTTTAATACATCATACTCATCAAATACCTTGATAAAATGGGGGTGCGCTTTTTTGGCAATAAAAATAAGCGTTCCGCCAAGCAACGGAATGACAATCAGAAACAGAAGGGCGATTTTTACGTTAATCAGCAGAGTCATAACCCAGGAAAGAAGCACCATAATGGGGGCTCTGGCCAGAAGTCTTATACTCATCATATACGCCATCTGTACATTCGTAATATCAGTTGTCATTCGGGTAACAAGTCCTGAAGTGGAAAATCTGTCAATATTTTTAAAAGAAAATTCCTGTACCTTGTAAAAAATGTCATGCCTCAGGTTCTTGGCATAACCGGCCGCACCTATGGCAGCCATCTTTCCTGCAATCACGCCAAACCAAAGAGCCAGCATGGCCATGACTACAAGAATCAGTCCCCGCTGTACAATATAGGTAAGATTGCCTTCGGCAATGCCGGTATCGATAATCTTCGCCATTTCCATGGGGATGAGAACTTCCATCAATACCTCAAGGATTACAAAAAACGGGGCCAGTACCGACTGTTTTTTGTATCCCCGGACTGATTTTAAAAGTGTCTTATTCATTTATCCTGTCTACCTCCTTATTTTCCCTGTTTTTTTCTGCAAGATTCTGACACATCTGATAAAGAGTTTTTTTGCACAGAAAAAGCTGCTCCTGGGAAATCCCCCGGGTCATACGAACCTCTGTTTCATGAATATGCTCCAGAATGCTGGGACGCATGGCCTCTGCTTTCTTTGTGGGAAGAATCCGCTTAAGTCTGGCATCCTCCTTCACACTCTCCCGGTATATGAAACCGTTTTTTTCCATGAGTTTGAGAATTCCTGACGCTGTGGATTTTCTGATGTTAAACTCTTCCTCTATATTCTTCTGATAAATATCTCTGTGGAGAGTTTCCAGCAAAATGTGTTTCAGCACATGTCTCTGCATGGGGGTAAGTTCATTCTCTTCCGGAGTTTCCACGGGTTTATGCTCTCTCTTTAACTGATGGTTGAGTATTCTCACCAGTCTTCCTGTATGCATGTTCCTTATTTTTTCATCCATATCCTGCATCATTTGCACCTCGCTTCTTTTAGTTAGCTTCCTAACTTTTTCATATTATACAGACCATTTTTTTTAATGTCAACACTTTTTTCTTTTTCTCCTTTTCTATCTTTCTGTGCTGGAGTATAATATGGATTGTCTATCAGGTTTTTCCTGAAACTTTATTTTAGAAACGGAGGAAACAGAACATGCGACGTCTCGCTGTCTACTTGAAAAACTACAAAAAAGAAAGCATACTGGCTCCCTTTTTCAAGTTTCTGGAGGTAGTATTTGACCTGCTGGTTCCCGTGGTCATCGCCCGTATGATTGATGTGGGAATTGCGGGAAATAACCGGGAGGTTATCATTCAGAATTTTTTTATCCTGCTTCTCATGGCTGCTGCCGGTCTGACTGTCAGTATTACAGCCCAGTTTTTTGCCGCAAAGGCAAGCACCGGCTTTGCCGCCGAGCTTAGACAGGCTGTCTTTGACCATGTACAGAGTTTTTCCTTCTCCCAGCTTGACAGGCTGGGAACAGATACTCTGATTACACGGCTTACCGATGACATTAACCAGGTACAAAACGGCCTCAACATGGGGCTCCGCCTGCTGCTGCGCAGCCCTTTTATTGTCCTTGGTTCCATGGTCATGGCCTTTACTGTCAATGTGCGCTGCGCCCTGATTTTTGTTGTAGCCATTCCTGTACTTTTTCTGGCCGTCTTTCTCATTATGTATCTCAGCATCCCCCTGTTTCGGAAAGTACAGGGGAAACTTGACAAAGTCACAGGACTTACCAGAGAAAATCTCACCGGTGTCCGGGTCATTCGGGCATTTTGCCGCGAACAGGAATCTGTGGCAGAATTTGACCTGCACAACCGGGAGCTGACAAAGCTCAACGAATTTGTGGGGAGATTATCCGCCCTTTTAAATCCGGTTACTTATGTTCTGATTAACCTTGCCACCGTTGTACTCATCAGCAGAGCCGGCATCCAGGTCCATTTAGGCAATATGCAGCAGGGCGAAGTGGTTGCGCTTTATAACTATATGGCTCAAATGATTATTGAACTGATTAAGCTGGCCTCTCTGATTATCACGCTGAACAAATCAGCAGCCTGCGCCGGCCGTGTGGCTGATATCCTGAAAATCACACCTGCTATGGACTATCCGGAAGAAACCGCAGCGCACACTCCCTCTGCTTGTGCCGTTGCTTTTGAACATGTGACCTTCTCTTATCCGGACACAGGCGCTCCCAGTCTTTCTGACATCAGCTTTTCTGTAGAAAAGGGACAGACTGTAGGAATTATCGGAGGAACCGGAAGCGGAAAAACAACCCTTGTAAACCTAATTGCCCGTTTTTATGATGCCACAGAAGGACAGGTGCTTCTGGACGGACAAAATATTCGCAATTATACCCAGGATGTACTCCGGGAAAAAATCGGGGTTGTTCCTCAAAAGGCAGCGCTCTTTAAGGGAACCATCCGCGAAAATATGAAATGGGGACGGGAAGATGCCACAGATGAAGAAATCTGGGCAGCACTTTCCATGGCCCAGGCCAGAGAGATTGTGGAGAAAAAAGAGGGACAGCTTGACTTTCATCTGACACAGAACGGAAAAAATCTTTCCGGAGGCCAGCGTCAGCGTCTTACGATTGCCCGTGCTCTTGTGAAAAATCCTGAAATTCTCATTCTGGATGACAGCGCCAGCGCCCTTGACTTTGCCACAGATGCAGCCCTGCGAAAGGCACTTCATGCACTAAGGGGAAATGTGACTACCTTTCTGGTTTCCCAGCGTTCTGCCAGTATCCGTCATGCAGAACAGATTCTCGTTCTGGACGATGGCCTCCTGGTGGGAAAAGGCACCCACGACCAGCTGGTAGACTCCTGTGAAACATACCGGGAAATCTTCTTCTCACAGTTTCCCGAAGAACGCACAAAATATACAGAAAACCACAAAGCCGAAAGCTTTCCGGCATCCAAAAGGGAGGGAAACCCATGAGTATTTCAAAGAAAACAAAGAGCAGCAGTATGGAAACCTTTAAAAAGGTACTCCGCTTTATCGGAAGATACCGGTTTCTGCTGATAGCCAGTATCGTGCTTGCCGCAGTTTCCGTAATCCTTCAGCTTTATGTTCCGATTCTTTTCGGAAACGCCATTGATGAAATCGTCGCCAGGAATCAGGTGCATTTTTCCAAAATGTGGCAGTATCTATGGCAAATTCTCATATTGGCCGCTCTCTCCGGCGCCGCGTCCTGGGTCATGAACCTCATCAATAACCGCATGACCTACCGTACCGTACAGGACATCCGCACAAAAGCTATCCGCCATATTCAAGTGCTTCCCCTCTCCTATCTGGACAGACACAGCACCGGAGATATCATCAGCCGGGTGATTGCCGATGCAGACACCCTTTCAGACGGTTTGCTTTTAGGCTTCACACAGCTTTTTTCCGGTGTTGTCACCATTATGGGAACCCTGGTATTTATGTTTTCCAAAAACGTATTTATCACTCTTCTGGTCATTGTGCTGACCCCTCTCAGCTTTTTTGTGGCAAAGTTTATTTCCTCCCATTCTTTTCAGATGTTCCGGAGACAAAGTGAAGCCAGGGGAGCACAGACTGCCCTGATTGAGGAAATGATTGGAAACCAAAAGGTCGTTCAGGCCTTTGGTTACGAAGAAAAATCTTCTGCCCGTTTCTCCCGGATAAATGAAGAGTTAAAAGAAGCCAGTCAACATGCTATTTTCTACAGCAGTCTGACGAATCCTGCTACAAGGTTTGTCAACAACCTCATTTATGCGGCAGTTGCCCTGACCGGTGCGCTTCTGATTCCCAAAGGGGCTCTGACCGTAGGCGGTCTCTCTGTTATGCTGGCTTATGCAAACCAGTATATGAAGCCCTTTAATGACATCAGTTCCGTTATCACAGAACTGCAGAATGCACTGGCCTGCGCTTCCAGGATTTTCTCTCTTTTAGAAGAAGAACCGGAAAGTTCTGACGCTTCCGGCACTCTCTCAGATGTAAAAGGGAACGTTGCCATTGAACACGTGTCTTTCCGTTACGTACCGGATAAGCCTCTGATTGAAGACTTTAACCTGAAGGCCGCGCCGGGCAGAAGAATTGCTCTGGTAGGGCCTACCGGCTGTGGAAAGACAACCTTTATCAACCTGCTGATGCGGTTCTATGACGTGGATTCCGGAACCATTTCTGTAGACGGAAAATCCATCCGCCAGGTTTCCCGCCATGCCCTCAGAAGCAGCTATGGCATGGTGCTGCAAGACACCTGGATAAAAAGCGGCACGGTTCGGGAAAATATTATTATCGGCAAACCGGAAGCCTCGGAGGAGGAAATCATACAGGCAGCCAAAATGTCCCATAGCTGGGAATTTATCCGCCGCCTTCCCGACGGCCTTGACACAATCCTGAAAGAAGACAGTCTCAGCCAGGGACAGAAGCAGCTTCTCTGTATCACTCGTGTTATGCTCTGTCTGCCGCCTATGCTGATTCTGGACGAAGCCACTTCCAGTATTGACACCAGAACGGAACTGATGATTCAGAAAGCATTTGACCGTCTGATGCAGGGACGCACAAGCTTTATTGTAGCCCACAGGCTTTCCACTATCCGGGGTGCAGATGAAATTCTGGTTATGAAGGATGGAAGTATTATCGAACAGGGTACTCACGAAAAATTAATGGAAAAGGGCGGTTTTTATAAGACACTGTACAACAGTCAGTTTGTCAATACAGCCGAATAGAGAGAAAAAAAGGAGGCCTATCAAACAGCCTCCTTTTTCTAAAAACAAATTTTTTATTTAATCTGGTCTGCCAGTATATCTGCTGCTGCTTTTAAGGCTTCCGGTACTTTATCCGGGTTTTTGCCTCCGGCCTGAGCCATGTTGGGGCGTCCGCCTCCGCCTCCGCCTACAAGGGCAGCCATGCCTTTCACCAGATTTCCTGCATGAGCACCTGCTTTCTGCGCTTCCTCTGTCACCATAGTCAGAAGGCTTACCTTTCCTCCTGCTACGCTGGCCAGCACTACCACACCTTCGCCCAGTTTTTCCTTTAACTGGTCGCCTAAGTCACGCAGTCCGTTCATATCCACATCATCCAAGGAAACTGCCAGAAGCTTCACACCTTTGATTTCCTGTACCTGGCTCATAACGTCGCCCACTGCGTCTTTTGCCATTTTGGCCTTCAGTGCTTCATTTTTGCTGTGCAGATTTTTCACCTCTGCCTGGAGATGTGCGATTTTTTCTTCGATTTCTGCCGGAGAAGTCTTCAGCATTGCTGCGATTTCTGCCTGGCGTTTCTCGATTTCTTTATAGTAAGCAAATACACCGTCTCCGGTAAGGGCTTCGATACGGCGCACACCTGCCGCAATACCTGCTTCTGCTACAATCTTAAAGGCTGCAATTTCTCCTGTGTTGGCTACATGGGTACCGCCGCAGAGTTCTTTTGAGAAATCCCCCATAGAAACCACACGGACTTTTTCTCCGTATTTTTCGCCGAACAGAGCCATAGCGCCTGTCTTCTTGGCTTCCTCAATAGTCATAACATCCGTTACAACCGGAAGTCCTGCACGGATTTCCCGGTTTACCATATTCTCCACCTTTTCCAGTTCTTCTGCCGTCATGGCCTGGAAATGTGCAAAGTCAAAACGCAGTCTGTCCGGAGTTACCAGAGAACCTTTCTGCTCTACATGGGAACCGAGAACCGTCTTTAAGGCTTTCTGCAGCAGGTGGGTAGCGCTGTGGTTCTTACAGCAGTTGGCTCTTCCTGTCTCACATACTTTTAAGGTTACGGTATCGCCCACTTTTATCATGCCTTTTGTGAGAACACCAACATGTCCTACTTTTCCGCCTCTTAAATGAATGGTGTCTTCCACCTTAAATTCTGCGTCACCGCAGACAATCACACCTTTATCACCCTGTTGTCCGCCCATGGTCGCATAAAACGGCGTCTGCTCTGTAAAGAGGGTTCCTCTCTGGTCTTCGGTCAAAGCCTCCACGATTTCCTCTTCTGTGGTCAGAACCGTTACTTTAGCATCACATACCAGTTTGTCATAACCTACAAATTCTGTGGTAACGGCTGTATCAATTTCATCGTAAACCGTTGCGTCCGCACCCATATAGTTGGTGGTTTCTCTGGCTGTTCTTGCCTTCTCCCTCTGTTCCTGCATAGCTTCCTGGAAGCCTTTCTCATCAATGGTATAACCCTTTTCTTCCAAAATTTCTTTTGTCAAATCCATCGGAAAACCATAGGTATCATACAGCTTAAATGCATTTGCGCCGGAAAGCTCCGTTGTGCCTTCCTTCTGCATAGCCTCTTCCATTTCTCCCAGAATGTGAAGCCCCTGGTCAATGGTTTTGTTAAACTGTTCTTCTTCTTTTGTCAGCACCTGGAAAATAAAACTCTTCTTTTCATCCAGTTCCGGATAACCGTCTTTGGAGCCTTCAATGACAACGGCGCCTAACTCTGCCAGGAACTTGCCTTCGATTCCCAGAAGACGTCCGTGGCGGGCTGCACGGCGGATAAGACGGCGCAGTACATAGCCTCTTCCTTCATTTGTGGGCATAATACCGTCAGAAATCATAAAGGTTGCAGAACGGATATGGTCGGTAATCAGACGAATGGAAACGTCTTTTGTCTCATCCTTCTTATATTCGGTGTGAGCCAGTTCACAAACCTTGTTTCTCAAAGCGCACAAAGTATCTACATCAAAAATAGAATCCACGTCCTGGACTACAGAAGCCAGACGCTCCAGACCCATACCGGTATCAATGTTTTTCTGTACCAGTTCCGTGTAATGGCCTTCCCCGTCATTTTCAAACTGGGTAAATACATTGTTCCAGATTTCCATGTAACGGTCGCACTCGCAGCCTACGGTACAATCCGGACTTCCACAGCCGTATTTTTCGCCGCGGTCATAGTAGATTTCAGAACAGGGACCGCAGGGACCTGCGCCGTGTTCCCAGAAGTTGTCGCCCTTGCCGAAACGGAAAATACGCTCTGCAGGAATTCCCATTTCCTTATTCCAGATTTCAAAAGCCTCTTCATCTTCTTCATAAATAGAAGGATACAGGCGGTTCGGGTCCAGTCCCACAACCTCGGTCAAAAATTCCCAGGACCAGGCAATGGCTTCACGCTTAAAATAATCTCCGAAAGAGAAGTTTCCCAGCATTTCAAAAAATGTACCGTGACGTGCTGTCTTCCCTACGTTTTCAATATCACCTGTACGGATACATTTCTGACAGGTTGTCACCCGGCGTCTGGGCGGGATTTCTGCGCCTGTAAAGTATGGCTTTAAAGGCGCCATACCGGAATTAATCAAAAGCAGACTCTTGTCATTGTGAGGAACAAGAGAAAAGCTCTTCATAGCCAGATGTCCTTTGCTCTCAAAGAACTCTAAAAACATTTTCCTAAGTTCGTTTACTCCGTATTTCTGCACGGTTTTTCCCTCCTGATGAGTATAATCACTGTTCTTAATGATAGCACAGGATTTTACTGATTTCAAGAAAAATCCTGTACGCTGTCCGTCTGACCTCTTTCGGATACGGCTCTCTTCATTTTCTGCACATATTCCGCCACAGAGGGAACCGCGTCTTTTCCATATTCTTCGATTATTTTCACAATAGCGCTTCCCACAATGGCGCCGTCTGCTATCCCTGCCATCTCCTTTGCCTGCTGCGGTGTGGAAATACCGAAGCCTACCGCGCAGGGAGTATCTGTCACCTGGCGCACCAGTTTCACCATACCTGCAATGTCCGAGGTAATCTCACTTCTCACTCCCGTAACACCAAGAGAGGAAACACAGTAAATGTACCCCTGTGCCCCTTCTGCAATTTTCTGTATGCGCTCCTTTGAGGTCGGCGCAATCAGAGAAATGATTTCCACTCCATAATCGGCGCACACAGGAGCCAGCTCCCCTTTTTCCTCAAAAGGCATGTCCGGCACAATCAGCCCGTCAATGCCGCACTCTACACATCTTTTCATAAACCTTTCTTTCCCATAAGTATAAATGGGATTGACATAAGTGAGAAATACCATGGGAACCCGGACTTTTTTTCTGGCCCTTTTTATGGTATCAAACAGTTTATCCGTGGTACAGCCTGCCTCTAACGCACGTTCATTGGCTTTCTGTATCACCACGCCCTCAGCGGTGGGGTCGGAAAAGGGAATTCCGATTTCAATCAAATCTGCCCCTGCCTCTTCCATGGCATAAAGCAGACGTTCTGTAATTTCCAAAGAGGGGTCTCCCCCTGTGATAAACGGAATAAATGCTTTTTTGTTCTGAAATGCTTCCTGGATTCTATTCATAAATGTCCACTCCTCTGTATCTGGCAATGGCTGCCACATCCTTATCTCCTCTGCCCGAAATGTTTACTACGATTATCTGGTTTTTCTCCATGGAC
This sequence comes from Blautia sp. HCN-20427, assembly GCF_037890365.1. Taxonomy (NCBI): domain Bacteria; kingdom Bacillati; phylum Bacillota; class Clostridia; order Lachnospirales; family Lachnospiraceae; genus Blautia; species Blautia sp. HCN-20427. Next base: position 168,502 of record NZ_JBBKBX010000004.1, read on the forward strand.
GGGGCCAGCTTTCTGGCATAAGCCACAGCATGCGCGCTTTCTATGGCAGGAATAATGCCTTCCGTTCTGGAGAGGTATTCAAAGGCCTCTACTGCCTCTGTATCTGTAACCGGCACGTACTCTGCCCTTCCGGTTTCCGCCAGATGTGCATGCTCCGGTCCGATTCCCGGATAATCCAGTCCTGCGGAAATGGAATACACCGGTGCAATCTGTCCATATTCATCCTGACAGAAAACGGATTTCATGCCATGGAAAACCCCGGTTGTCCCCCGGCTGATGGTGGCTGCATGTTTGGCCGTATCTACCCCCAGCCCTGCCGCTTCGCAGCCAATAAGCCGCACCTCTTTATGGGGGAGAAACTCATAAAAAGCCCCCATGGCATTGCTTCCTCCTCCTACACAGGCAATGACTGCATTGGGAAGACATCCTTCCTTTTCCATAAGCTGCTCTTTGATTTCTTTTCCTATGATTTTCTGAAAATCACGGACAATCATGGGAAAAGGATGCGGCCCCATGACAGAGCCCAGGACATAGAGGGTATCGTCCATGCGGCGGCTCCACTCCCGCATGGTTTCGTTTACCGCATCTTTTAAAGTCTGGGTTCCGCTGGTTACGGCATGTACCTTTGCCCCCAGAAGTTCCATGCGAAAGACATTTAAAGCCTGACGGTCTGTGTCCTCTTTTCCCATAAAAATTTCACATTCCATGCCCATAAGAGCTGCCGCCGTAGCGGTGGCCACCCCATGCTGTCCCGCCCCGGTCTCTGCAATGACTCTTGTTTTTCCCATTTTCTTGGCCAAAAGCACCTGCCCCAGCACATTGTTAATCTTGTGGGAGCCGGTATGGTTTAAATCCTCCCTTTTCAGATAAATTCTGGCTCCTCCCAGGTCTTTTGTCATTTTTTCGGCATAGTAGAGGAGAGAAGGTCTCCCCGCGTAATGTTTCAGCAAATCCTCCAGTTCCCTTTGAAATTCTTCGTCTTTGCTGTATTTTTCATAGGCCGCTTCCACCTCCTGTACCGCCTGCATTAAGGTCTCCGGTATATACTGTCCTCCGTAAATCCCATATCTTCCTTTACTCATATTTCTGTACCTCTCTTACCTTTTTTAGAAATTTGCGTACCTTTTCCTCTGATTTTCTTCCCTGCTCTTCCACTGCACTGCTGACATCCACGGCAAAAGGGCAGCACCGTGAAACTGCCTTTTGTACATTTTCTCCATTCAGTCCTCCTGCCAGGAAAAAGGGCTTTTTCAGCATTGGAATCAGCTTCCAGTCAAAGACTTCCCCACAGCCGCCATATGCCCCTGCCCTGTAAGTATCCAACAGGAGATAATCACAGGGCAGTTCCTCTCCTCTTAAAATATCCTCCCGGTTTCGAACTCTTATGGCTTTTATGACCGGAAGCCCTGTCTCCGCCTTTATCTGCTGCACATATTCCCAATCCTCGTCTCCATGAAGCTGAAGCAAATCTACAATCCCCAGACTGGCCGCCTGCAGCACTTCCTCCTTCGGAGCATTGACAAACACACCCACGCTTTTGATTTTCGCAGAAAGGTTCTGCTTCATGGCAATGGCCTGTGAAAAAGAAATCTGCCTTTTGCTCTTTGCAAACACAAACCCCACATAATCCGGCAGCAGACCATTCACCATACGAATCTCCTCCACGGTTTTCAGTCCGCAGATTTTCACCCTGCTCATCGCTTCCCTTCTTTCAGTTCCTGGAGCATTTTCCCTTTATTTCTGCTCCTCATCAGAGTTTCTCCAATTAACACGGCCTGTACCCCTCCTTTTTTCAGCTTTTCTATGTCTTCCCCGGTGCGTATCCCGCTTTCCGCTACAAAAATTACGTCTTCCGGAACCTGCTGGCGAAGCCGCAGACTGTTTTCCACATCTACCGTAAAATCCTTCAAATTCCGGTTATTGACTCCTAAAATCCTGGTGCCTGCCCTGAGCGCCTTTTCTATTTCCCCCTCATCATGAGCCTCCACCAAAGCCGACAGCCCCAGACTGTGCGCAAGTTCCACATAAGCACGCAGAGTTTCCTCCTCCAAAAGACTGCAGATAAGCAGTACGGCTGAGGCGCCTAAAACCTTTGCCTCATATACCTGATAGCTGTCCACTGTAAAATCTTTGCGAAGCACCGGAATGTTCACCTTAGAAGCAATCTCCCGCAAATACCGGTCCTGTCCCAGAAAGTATTTTGGCTCCGTCAGACAGGAAATCGCAGAAGCACCTGCTTTTTCATACTCCTCTGCAATTTGCAGATAAAGAAACACAGGGGCAATCACCCCTTTGGAAGGAGAAGCCCTCTTCACCTCGCAGATAAAAGACATCTCTTTTCCCGCAAGAGCTTTCTCAAATGGAAATTCCCCAGTATTTTCACAAGCCAGGGCCTTTTCTCTGATTTCTTCCAGCGGGCATGCCTCTTTCTTTTTCGCCACCCGGATTTGGGTATCTTTTGCAATCTGGTCTAATATCATCTTCTACTCCTCATACTTTCCTGTCGCCACCACAAATTCTTCCAGTTTCGCCAGAGCTTTTTTACTGTCAATCAACTCTCCTGCCATATGAATCCCCTCCTCAAGAGAAATGCCGTCAATCCCCAGATACAGGCTCATACCTGCGTTTAACAGCACCACATCCCTTTTAGGCCCCCGCTCTTTCCCTTCCAGAATGTCTCTGGTAATCCGGGCGTTTTCCTGTGGGCTGCCTCCGGTTAATTCAGAAAGTGTACACCGCTTCAGTCCAAACTGTTCCGGGGTAATGGTGTAGCTGGTAATTTCTCCGAAACGAATTTCGCACACCAGTGTTTCCCCTGTCAAAGTAATTTCGTCCAAACCGTCTGCGCCGCACACAGCTCCCCCTCTGGTTACCCCCAGATTCCCCAGCACCCGGGCAAGAGGCTCTGCCAGCTTTTTGTCATAAACGCCCAGAAGCTGCATGGTGGCTGCCGCCGGATTGGAAAGAGGACCCAGAATGTTAAAAACGGTCCGTACTCCCATTTCTTTTCGCACCGGAGCCGCATACTTCATAGAAGAATGGTACACCGGAGCAAAGAGAAAACACATCCCCGTCTGGTTCAGCACCGTTTCATTCTGCTTTGCGTCCAGGGAAACATTGGCCCCCAGATGTTCCAGTACATCTGCTGCCCCACTTTTGCTGGACACACTGCGGTTTCCGTGCTTTGCCACCGGAATCCCTCCCGCCGCCACTACAAAAGCTGCCGTTGTGGAAATATTAAAGGTACCCGCCTCGTCCCCTCCGGTTCCCACAATGTCCATGACTTCTCTCTGGGGACGGATTTTCACGCCTTTTTCTCTCATGACTTCTGCAAAAGCGGTAATCTCGTCAATACTTTCCCCCTGCATCCGCAGCGCCGCCAAAAAAGCTCCCATCTGCGCCTGTGTGGCTCTGCCTTCCATCATCTCCTCCATAACCGCCTTTGCGGTGCCGTAATCCAAATCTTTCCCGTCCATCAGTGTGTGAATGGCTTCCTTTATCATGAGCGTTCTTTCCTTTCTTCCCTGTATTTTTAAAAAGTTTTCCAGAAATTTCATTCCCTGCTCCGTAAGTATGGATTCCGGGTGAAACTGCAGTCCGTACACCGGATAGTCCCGGTGCTCCACGGCCATAACCTCTCCGTCCTCCGCCAAAGCCGTCACCCGCAGACAATCCGGCAAGGTTTCTCTCTTTAACGCCAGCGAATGGTATCTGGCTCCCCGAAATGCTCCATCTATTCCTTCAAACAAAGGACTTACACCCTTTGGAAAAATCTGACTGGTTTTCCCGTGCATCAGATGGGAAGCAGGAGCAATCTCTCCGCCGTATACCTCACAAATGGCCTGATGCCCCAGACAAATTCCCAGAATGGGAATCTTCCCCTGAAAATGCCGGATAACCTCTTCACAGATACCTGCGTCTTTGGGATATCCCGGTCCCGGTGACAAAATGATATTGGTGGGATTTTTTTCTTCGATTTCCTTTAAGGTAATCCTGTCGTTCCGCACCACTTCCAGGTTTGGCTGCAGACTCCCCAGATACTGCACCAGATTGTAGGTAAAACTGTCATAATTATCAATAAATAAAATCATATATCTAACCCCTTTCCTGCCCTTATCACTGCCTGCATAACGGCCGCCGCCTTATTGGCGGATTCCTCATATTCCTTTTTTGGCACACTGTCTGCCACAATACCGCCGCCTGCCTGTACATAAACCGTATCCCCCTTTTTCACCGCCATGCGGATAGCAATACAGGTGTCCATATTCCCGGTAAAATCCATATAACCTAAAGCGCCGCCGTAAATGCCCCTGGGTGTCTTTTCCAGTTCTTCAATAATCTGGCAGGCCCGGATTTTAGGCGCTCCGGAAAGGGTTCCTGCCGGAAGAACTGCCTCAATAGCGTCAAAAGCATCCCTGTCTTCCCGGATATTTCCTTCCACCTGGGAGCAAATGTGCATAATTTTTGAATATTTATGCACCATCATATATTCTGTGACCTCTACAGATTCAAATTTGCTGATTTTCCCCAGGTCATTCCTGCCCAAATCCACCAGCATATTGTGTTCTGCCAGTTCCTTTTCATCCTGCAAAAGTTCGCTCTCCATTCTCCGGTCTTCCTCTGTTGTTTTCCCTCTGGGTCTGGAACCTGCCACCGGAAACGTCACCAGCCTGCCGTTTTTCAGCCGCACCAGGGTTTCCGGGGACGTGCTCATCAGTTCTTCCTCCTCTGTGTGCAGATAGACCATATAGGGAGAAGGGTTGGTGGTTCGCAAAATCCGATAGGCAGGAAACAGACTTTGCCTCATGGTTCCCTCAAACTGCCGGGAAATGACTGCCTGAAAAATATCTCCGCTGTGAATATAGGCTTTTGTTTTTTCTACAGTCCTGCAATATTCTTCTTCTGTTGTATTGCAGGTAAAAGTAATGTTTTCCGGCTCTCGCGGCTTTTCTTCCGGCAGCTCCCGCTGCAGCAGCTGGCACAATTCCTCGATCTGTTTCCCGGCTGTCTCATAATTTTCCTCCAACCGGCTGGTTTTCACATTTACAATAACAAAAATTTTTTGTTTCAGGTGGTCATAAGCCATCACCTTGTCAAACAACATCAAATCAAAATCCGCAAATGCACTCTCTTTTATGTTTAAAACAGGTTCTGCATAGCCTATCATAGAGTATGCAAAATATCCCACCAATCCTCCGGTAAAAGGCGGCAGTTCCGGAAATACCGGCGTACGGTAATCCCTTAAAATCTCCCGTAAAACATGCAGCGGTTTTTCCGTCCTTTCCGTCTTTGTCCCACCTTTGCTTTCCACCTTCACAATTCCGTTTTTGCAGGTGACCCGGCAGACAGGGTCACATCCCAGAAACGAATATCTGCCCCACCGCTCCTGTGCCTCCACACTTTCCAGCAGAAAATATCTCTTCTTTTTCTGCGACAGCTTTCGCAAAATGGCAATAGGCGTTGTACTGTCTCCCTGCAGTTCCCTGTAAAGAGGAAGCACGGAGTACTTCTCTGCAAACTTTTTTGCGGTTTCATAATCTGGTTTTAACATCTTTGTTTCCTCCCTTTTTCAGAAAGAGCACCTGTGGATTTCGAATTGAAAAAAGCCCCTGCCCCACTGGAATCATTTCCAAATGGGACAGGGGCTTCTTTGCCTCTGCGGTACCACCCAAATTGCCTGTGTCCGGCGCTTTCCTAAACATATGGAAACTGCCGGACACAAAACCACTCTTTCATGTACTGACATACATTCCCAACGGATAACGGGCTGGTTTCCCCGTCAGCGTCTACTCTCTTCCCTGAAGATTTCAAGCTGCCCTCACAAGTCCATTCAGCAAAAACTCTTGCTGCCCCGCTCCCACCATCCGCGGCTCTCTGAAAACAAATATCTCTGCTTACTCTTCTTATTCATCGGTTTAAAGTTTTAATTTGTCACAAAGTATAAGGGGGATTTTGGGATTTGTCAAGCATTTTTTTCGGCGGCTGTATTCTTTTCTTTCTGCTTTCCCACTTCCGGTTCCGCTCCTGTTTCCTTTGCATACATTCCAAATCTATTTCATAAATGGTGTTGCCTTCCTCCACCAATCTGGTTTTTTCATCATTCATAGGAAATTTCTCCTTTCGTAATAGGATATGCAGAAAAAATTTCTGTGTTCAGAAACATACCCCACCCTCTTTTCGCATATAGTGATAGAAACTCAGGAATTGGAGCCTGCATATGGATTCTCAGAATTTGTTAGATGAGATGGTAAACGGAGATTCCGTACAGATTTTAAAGGCTGCGCTTCCCTATCTGCCGTCTTCGGGGCAGTCTGTGGTATCTGTATTTGCCAAGTTTCTGGAATTGCAGAACACCATACATTTTTTCCATTCTTCCAAAGGAAACATGGAAATCTGTTCCAGACAGAAAAGCGACCCGGTAGAAATGCTGACAGCCTGCAGCAATGCCTGCCACGGCCCTGCAAAAGAAAAACTGAACAATATGATTAACACACTTTTAATGCTGCAGATGTTGGAACTGTCCCAGAAACCCCTGCCCCCGGAATTTCATACGGACGGCATGTATGCGCAAGGAGGCGAACATAGCTATGAATAATCAAAACGAATCCTGGATGAACAATCCCAAACTTTCCGGCATGGATATGTCCAAACTGGCTATGCTGGGACAACTGGCAGAACAGGGAAAGGGCAAAAGCCCACAGGAGCTTCTGCCCTTTCTCATGTCCGCCGCTTCCCGAAACAAAGAAAGCAACCTGCAGTTTTCTTCTCAGGAAATGGAAACTATCATTCAGGTCCTAAAAGCCGGAAAATCCCAGGAAGAAATCCAGCGCATGGACCGTATGCTTCAACTGATAAAAATGATGCGCTGAACCACTATTTTCCGCTTTTCTGTTCAAAATTTTTCAGAATACACTCCCGGAGCAGCACCAGAGCCTGGGTGACTGCCTGTTCTCTTACGCTGCTTCGGTTTCCTGTAAAATGGCATTCCTTTACTCTTGTCTGGTCTTTCACGGTGCAGCCAATAAACACGGTTCCTACCGGAAATTCTTTTGTACCGCCCTCCGGACCTGCAAATCCGGTAACCGACAGTGCCGTATCTGCACCAGACGCAAAGGCGCCGCCCTTTGCCATTTCTCTGGCACAGGGCTCACTGACAGCGCCGTACTTTTTCAGCGTGTGCTTCTTTACCTTGACCGCTTTTCTTTTCGCTTTATTGGAATAGGTCACAAAGCCCTGTTTCAGCACATCCGAAGCCCCCGGCACATTGATAATTCTGGCGGCAAGTGCGCCTCCTGTACAGGATTCTACCGTGGTCAGCGTCAAATCCTGCTTCTTCAGAAGCTCCACCACTGCGGTTTCCAGATTTTTATTTTCCTCTGTGGTATAGATATCAGCTCCAAAACGAACCTTCAGTTCCCGGATAACCGGTTTTAAAAGGTTTTTAGCTGCCTTTTTGGTTTCCCCGTATGCCGCTGCACAAATATGCACCTCCCCCGGATAGGAAAAGACTTGCAGCACGGGATTTTGCTTTTCTTCCTGCAGGTCTCTGATTTTTTCCCGAATTTCCTTTTCTTCCAGACCACAAAGCTTCACAGTGTCACAGCAGACTGCCCCTGCCTGTTTTTCTTCCAGACAGCAGGCAAGCCTCTCTTCCAATACTACAGCCATTTTCTCCTCTTCCTGCGGAAGAAGAATCAGCCCCTTTTCCTGTGTCAGAGTCTTTGGCAGACCTTCCAAAAGTTCCCCGGTCTTCGTACACACAAAAACCAAATCCGAACGTTTCAGCCCCGCCTTTACAGTCTCTGTCACCTGCTTTTTATCTTCTCTTACAAGGCTTATCCCATTGAAAGAAAATCCAAATCGTTTACACTTTTCAGCCAGATACCGGCTGCCGTCCTTGGCCGCTTCCTGTTCCAGCAAATCCATTCCTATAAAAATCAGTTCCGCAGTCATGCTCTCCACTCCCTTTTAATCCTGCATGCTCAGTACACTTTTGTTTTTTGCAATATAGTCAACCAGAGAAATAATCGTCAGAGCCACTGCAATGACTACAAACAGTGTAAGAATCCCCTGGAAAACCGTATTCTGGATATCCATAATCATCAGAATAATCATAATCATCTGGGAAACCGTCTTAAACTTGCCCCAGTAGCTTGCCGCAATGACAATGCCATTATCTGCCGCAATGAGACGGAAACCACTGATGATAAATTCTCTTGCAATAATGACAATGGTAATCCAGGCTGCCAACTGTCCTGTGGAGGTAAAGCAAATCAGGGCAGAACATACCAGCAGCTTATCCGCCAGAGGGTCCATAAACTTGCCGAAATTTGTTACCAGATTGTGTTTTCTGGCCAGATAACCGTCCAGAGTATCCGTAAGGCTGGCAATGACAAAAATAGCCAGGGCAATCCATTTGTCTGCACTTCCTGTAATATCATACATTAAAAAAGCTACGAAAAAGGGAATCATAATGACTCTCGCAATGGTTAATTTATTCGGTGTATTCATCTTCCAACTCTCCTATCAAATCATACTCCAACGCACCTGTGACATGCACGCGCGCAAAATCGCCTGACATCAGTTCCGTATCTGTGTTCACGAAAATATAGCCGTCTACCTTGGGCGCATCCCCGTAAGTACGTCCCACATAGGCATTTTCATCTGCGACCTTTCCTTCAATCATCACTTCTACCACAGCGCCGATTTTATCATTTCCCTTATCCATGGAAATCTCCTGCTGCAGTTCCATCAGTTCCGCCTGTCTGTCCAGCTTCACTTCCTCGTCAATCTGGTCCGGCATCAGGGCTGCAGGAGTATCCTCTTCTGCAGAATAAGTGAAAACACCCAGGCGGTCAAATTCCAGTCTGTCAATGAAATCCAGCAGTTCCTCGTGGTCTTCCTGCGTCTCTCCCGGAAATCCGGTAATCAGTGTGGTTCTAAGAATGATGTCAGGAATCTCTTTTCTCAGAGTCTGTACAATGTCTATGAGCTCCTGCTTGGTGGTTCTCCTTCCCATTCTTTTCAGAATCCGGTCACTGCAGTGCTGAATGGGCAAATCCAGGTAATGACAGATTTTCGTTTCTTCCTTCATAGTCTGTATGAGTTCCGGATAAATTTCCTCCGGATAACAGTAAAGAATCCGAATCCACTGAATCCCCTGTATTTTGCACAGTTCTTTTAACAGCTTGTGCAGAGATTTCTCCCCGTAAAGGTCTTTTCCGTAAACCGTTGTTTCCTGTGCCACTAAAATCAGCTCTTTCACACCCTGCTCTGCCAGATAGGCAGCCTGGGACAGCAGCTGCTCCATTGGCACGCTTCTGTAATTCCCCCGGAGTTTTGGAATAATACAGTAAGTACACCGCTTGTCACATCCTTCAGCGATTTTCAGATATTCAAAATATCCGCCAGTGGTAATCATTCTCTTCTTGCTGTTTGCCGGAAGCACATTGATATCCTTAAACTCTTCATACCGTTCTCCCTCAAACACCTTGTCCAAAGCTGTAATGATTCCGTCATAGCTGGTGGTTCCCAGCACTGCGTCTACCTCCGGGATTTCCTTCATAATTTCGTCTTTGTACCGCTGAGCCAGACATCCCGTAACCAAAAGGGCTTTTAAAACCCCTTCTTCCTTATATTTCGCCATTTCCAGAATACTATTGACACTTTCTTCCTTGGCATCATGAATAAAGGCACAGGTATTCACTACAATCACCTCTGCCTCTGTCTCATCATTGGTAATTTCATAACCATTTTCCACCAGTATTCCCAGCATTTCTTCCGAATCCGCCAGATTCTTGTCGCAGCCCAGGGAAATAAACAATACTTTCCTCATGCATCCTCCTTATTGCACAAAGGACTGCCGCCAAAGCCGGTCAGCAGTCCTTCCTATTTCTTATTCCATTGTTTCTGTTGTGTCTTCTTCTGCTGCAGGCTCTTCCTCCAATTCTGCGTCTTCCGGCAGAATATGAACCTTGCCCTTATAAATTTCTTCTACAGCAGTGGAAAGCGGCTTTTTCCCATAGCTTGGCACCATGGCATCTTTTCCCGCAATAAGCTGTCTTGCTCTTTTGCTGGTAGCAAGCACTACGGAGTAACGGCTGGTTACTAACGGTTCGTCCTCCATTTCTGCACCTTCATTGATAGCTTCCATTAATTCTGTGTAAGATGGGTGTATCATACTTCTTCTCCTTTCTTAAATACAGCAACTTCCTCTGTCATTTTCTCTATAAAAGACTCACGGTTTTTGACCGTGTCATGCTGGCTCTGAATAATGCTGTGCATGGTATCTACGCACTCTTCAATCTCATCGTTAATCAAAATATAGTCATATTTCGGCATTCCCTCTGCCTCTTCTGCTGCTCTGGCCAGCCTGGACTCAATGACTTCCAGACTCTCTGTGCCTCGGTTAATCAGACGGCGTTTCAATTCCTGGGCACTTGGCGGAGTTACAAAAAGCAGAAGGGTTTCCGGCATTTTTTCCTTCACCTTTAACGCACCCTGGATTTCAATTTCCAGAATCACATCTTTTCCCGCATTTAACTGCTTCTCCACGTAAGCCTTAGGCGTTCCGTAATAATTGTCCACATACTGGGCATACTCTATCAGAGCGTCCTGCAGAATCAATTCTTCAAATTCCTGCTTTGTATGGAAAAAATATTCCCTGCCGTGTTCTTCTCCCGGTCTTGGCGCTCTGGTGGTCGCAGACACAGACAACGCATAATTGTCATACTTTTCCAGCAGACGTTTCATCAGTGTTCCTTTTCCGGCACCGGAAAATCCGGATACCACTACTAAAATTCCTTTATCAGCCATCATATTCCCCTTTTGCTTCATTTTCTGAAAATGTACCAAAACGCTTTGCTATGGTTTCCGGCTGCAGGGCAGACAGCACCAGCATATCTCCGTCTGTAATCAGCACGGCCTTGGTCTTTCGGCCCTGGGTCGCGTCTACAGACCGCCCCGACTCTTTAGCCGCCTGCACCAGTCTCTTAATGGGAGCCGCGTCCGGGCTTACCACAGCTACTATCTTATCCATATTCACAACATTTCCGAATCCGATATTTAAAAGCTTTGCCATTGCTTTTCCTGCCTTTATTCAATATTTTGAATCTGTTCCCGGATTTTTTCGATTTCCGTCTTCAAATCAATGGCCAAATTGGAGGTTTCCAAGTCATTCGCCTTAGACAGAATTGTGTTTGCTTCCCGGTTCATTTCCTGAGCAATAAAATCCAGCTTTCTGCCAATGCCATCATCTTCTGAAAGTACCTGCCCCATATGTGCAATGTGGCTTTTCAGGCGTACCGTTTCCTCATCCGTACAGATTTTATCTGCAAAAAGTACCACCTCTGCGGCAATGCGGCTCTCTTCTATCTGCGTATCCGCCAGCAGTTCTCTGACCTTTGTCTCCAGTTTTTCTCTGTATTCTTTAATAATATCCGGGTATCTTTTTTCCACCCCGGCAACCTTTTCGTCCATGTCCGCCAGTTTTTCCAGAATATCCCGTCTCAAATGGGCACCTTCCTGGCTTCTGGTCTCCACAAACTGCTCTGCTGCCCTGCGAATGGTATTTTCCAACGAACTCCAGAGTTCCTTTTCGTCGCTTTCCTGTTCTTCCATGGTCAGAACTTCCGGATATCTGGAAAGCGCAGCAGCGTCCACTTCTTCGTCCAACTCAAAGTCCTCGCCTATCTGCCGCAGACATTCCATGTACTGTACCGCAATATCCCGGTTGTATTTCACAGCCATTCTGCCCTGGGTATAGTCTTCACAGGTAATGAATAAGTCCACCTTTCCCCTCTGAATGTACTCCTTTAAAAGAGAACGGATAGAAGCCTCAAAAATGCTGAATTTCTTGGGCATTCTCATATTTACGTCCAGATAGCGGTGATTAACAGACTTCATTTCCACTGTAATTTTCTTTTCTTCGTCTAACAATTCGGCTCTGCCAAAGCCGGTCATGCTCTTTATCATCTCTGAACTCTTTCTTATGTCTTTGATTTACCGTAAGGCATAAACATACATGGTTATTATAAGCCAATCCCTAAAAGCCGTCAAATATTTTTTTGCTTATGGCGGAAATTTTATGGTGGAAATTTATAGCCGAAAATCTGCATATAAATTTTTGCCGTTCTAAGCAAAACAGGACAGAACCTGTTTTTCCGGTTCTGTCCCTAAAACATAGACTATTTTACAACTGTCCTTTTTATATAATTTGCAAATTCTGTTCTTGAGGTAATTTGTTCTGTAATTCCGAGTTCAGATACCAATTCGCTGATATATGGTTTCATAAGCATACTTTCTTCCAAAAGTTTATCATCACTGAATACCTCTTTGGGATTTGTAATTTTTAAAAGATTTTTATGTGCCATTACAAACACCTTATGAAAATTGTTTACCACAAATTCCATATCGTGAGTTATTGTAACAATTGTTTTTCCTCTCGCTGTTAACTCTTTTAACATATTTTCCAAAAGACGTATTCCTTTGATATCCTGGCCTGCTGTAGGTTCGTCCAAAATAATAATATCTGTATCCATTGCTATAATAGAGGCTATGGTAACAAATTTCCTCACGGAAAGAGGTAAGTTGTACGGATTTTCTTCCATTTCTCCCGTTAACCCAGTCAGTGATGCCGAATACTCTGTCATCTCCTTCACTTTACCCTCACTCATTTTTAGCACTTCCGGCCCAAAACGAATTTCTTTTTCCACAGTATTATGGAAAATCTGGTCATCCGGATTTTGGAAAACATAGCCCGCTTTTTTTGATAATGCAGCTGTGGTAAAATCTTTTGTATCCATATCTGCCACAACAACTTTTCCTGATGTGGGTTTTAACAATCCATTTATCATTTTTACAGTTGTAGTTTTTCCGGCTCCATTTTGTCCAACAATGGCAATGTTTTCGCCTTTCTCAATTTCAAAGCTAACATCCTCAACAGCAGAATAACCGTTAGGATAAGCAAAACCTACGTTTTCAAAATTAATAAATGCCATTTCTTATCCTCCTAGTATTACATGCTCATAACTTTATGCAATGCTTGTATCATTTCTGCTTTTGTAATGATATTTTCTGCAAGTTCAATTCCCTGCTCTCGTAACTCATGTGCCAATATGACTGACTGCGGCAATTCTATATCACGCGCTAATAAAGATAAATCAGATAAAACTTCATGTTTTTCTCCATATCGAATCAACCTTCCTTCTTCCAATGCCAAAATTTCGTCTGCATATTCGGCAATCAGTTCAATTTTGTGCTCTACTAAAACAATCGTTTTACCCATTTTCTTCATCTTATCAATGATATCAAAAACTCTTTCTGTTTCTTTCGGATCAAGCTGTGACGTTGGCTCATCTATTACGAAAATATCCGGCTCCAACGCAAGAACCGAAGCCAATGCAACTCTCTGCTGCTGTCCTCCTGACAGTTCAAAAGGATTTTTCTTTGCAAGATAAGCTGTATTAGTCAACTCCATTACTTTTTGTACTTTGTCTTTTATAACATTGACATTAACACCTAAATTTTCCAGTCCATAGGCAATTTCCTCATACACATTGTCTCTGGCTCCTGTAATCTGGTTGAAAGGATTTTGAAATACATAACCGATTTTGGGAGCCAGTTCTCCCATGGTATACTCTTGTAAAGATTTTCCCTCCAGGAGCACTTCTCCTTCCAGTTCTCCTTGAAAAAAGCCCGGAATAAATCCACGGATAATATTGCACAATGTAGTCTTTCCACTTCCATTCGCTCCAACCACAGCATAAAATTTTCCCTTTTTCAGTGAAAATGTAACTTCTTTTATACTGGATTCTTTTGCAAGAGGATAAGTATATGTAACATTTTTAAGTTCTATATAACCCATAATAGTACTCTCCCTAAAATAATAAGTAAAAACACGCTGAAAATTACAATTGTTACAACTTTATCTATCGGGCTTGCTTCAATATCATATAAATGCGTGGATGGCGTCTCTACTGAAAACCCACGTGCTTCCAGTGTAAGTGCCCTTTCTTCTGTTCCCTGAATAGAACTAAGTACCAATGGAACAATTGTTGGAACAAACACTTTTGCACGTACCCATATACTTCCTTCTGTTTCTACACCTCTGGCTTTTTGAGCATTCATAATTGTCTGAGAACGTTTCTTCAATACCGGAACCATTTGCAGAGTTGACAATACCACATAAGAGGCCTTTGCACTCATCCCTTTTTTTTCAAGTGCTAATACAAAATCTTTTTCTGTTGTCACCGCAAAAAACCAAATCAGCGCAGAACCCACACTTGCCAGAATAAATCCCAGTTTTAATGCAAACAGCAAGCCTTCCAGCTTTGCTTTAAATATCCAAAAAGAAAATATTACGGTCTCTCCGGGTGCAAAAAATGTCTGTACAATGAGCAATACCAGAAATAAAATTCCTACTGAGTTTCTGACCCTTTTTATAAAAACCGGATATACACCACTGACAAAAGCCAATATATTCAACGTCAGAAAACATATCACCTTTGATAAAATGCCTGGCAAAACAACTGCAATAATTGCTGTTGCTATTGCCAAGTAAAATTTTGTCATGGGGTATAATTCCACAATTTTATTTTTCGTTTGCGTTGCATTCTCCATTTTCCCTCTCCTGTTACTTGTCTCTTTTTACAAAATTCATACCGTATCTATATTTAGTCAAAGTTCTATCTGGAATTACTTTGATAATAATATAGGCTACAAACACAGAAATTGTTTTTCCTATGGTTTCTGTGACGATATATACAGACAGAACCGCTTCCAAAATCTGCTTGCCTGTTGCCATTAATCCTGCTGCAATCATAGATGCTCCGCCTCCTGTTGCTCCGCCAAAGAAAAATACCGTGATTGGTGTTGCTGTCACAGTTGCTACCAGAGCAATGACAATACCAGATACTATTAATTTCCAAATTTTGTTCATCATATTATATTTGGATAATAATCCAGAGGTAATACCAATAAAGAAAGAACAGAACGCATAAGGAAGCCAGCTAGGATCCATCACTCCGTTAATCAAATTTGTTAATACGCCTGTTACTGCCGCAGGAATAGGTCCCGCCAATGCCCCAACTAATATAACCCCTATCATATCCAGATCTACAGGAATTTTTAACATAGAAGTCATCTGTCCGCCTACAATATTAATCGCAATTGCAACTGGAATTAATAAAATTACCATTAATGAAAAAGTTTCTTTTCCCTTATTTTTTGCTGCCATAATACCTTCTCCTTTCGCACCTTAAAATCAGTTTAAATATGCTAATATCTCATCTTTTCGTTCTTCAAATATTGTGGTTAAGAGTAATTTATAAAATTTATTTACATCTACTTCTGCCGCATACAGCGCATTGCATTTTCCATTATTCCAGTGTCCATTGATATCCACAACAGACTGTCCTCTGGCTATTCCCTCTGTGACAATATCTATATTTGCTTTTTTTACAGATAAAATAGTATTGTCAATTAAATATGCCACGGTTAATACATCATGCATAGGAGCCACTGGTTTTCTTCTGGTTTCCCAATTTTCATCTACACCCACTTGTGTAATGTTATAAAGAAAATGGGATAAATCCGTATTGAAAATCCTTAAAATTTCTCTTATATCAGCCCCCAATGCAATTTTATTTGTAACATCCAGCCCAATCATAACTACCTCACGAAAACCAGCCTCCATTACTATTTTGGCAGCTAACGGGTCTGCCCAAAAATTATACTCTGCTACCGGACTCATATTCCCCGTATATTTTGCCCCTCCCATTATAATAAGCTGTTTAATTTTCTTAGGAAATTCTGAATCTTTTTGAATTGCCTTGGCTATATTCGTGCATGGACCAATGGCAAGCAGAGTCAATTCTCCCGGATTCTCAGCTGCTGCCTCAACTAAAAAATCAACAGCAGTTTTTTCTTCCTCTTTCTTGTCAGTTATTATGGTATATGCATACCCCCCTAATCCGTCGTCTCCAAAAGCTGGTACTGTATCCGGTTGTTTATTATTTAAAGCTTTTGCTGAACCCCTGTATAAAGGAATATCTTCTCTTCCACACAACGACAAAACTTTCAGACCATTTTGTGTTGTATTTTCCAAATCTCCATTTCCAGAGACCGTACATACCGCTTTAAGGTCTAATGATGAATGTTTCAGCGCCAAAATAATCGCTAAAGCGTCATCCACCCCCGGGTCACAATCAATAATTATCGGTTTTCTCATTCTCCTTCTCCTCCTTCATAATTTCTATCACCTCTTCCATTGTGGGTATGGAAGTCTGTGCTCCTTTTCGTGTCACTACAATTCGTGACACCACATTCCCGAATTGAATGGCCTCACCATATTCTTTTCCTTCCCCTAAAGCCAGCGCTAAGGCGGCGGTAAAAGAATCACCTGCGGCAGTCGTATCAACCGGATTTACCTTTTTAGTTTCAAAGTATTTTTCCGTATTTTTTGTTACCAATAAAGCTCCATCTCCGCCAAGCGTTACAATGACTGTCTGAATTTTTTTAT
>NZ_JBBKBX010000005.1:0-170649 GCF_037890365.1 Blautia sp. HCN-20427
CCTTTTCTGTCCTTTTCCCTTCTTGTTTTTAATTTTTTCCCAAGTATCAGCCGGGGCAGTCCCCCGTAAAGCTCTGCTTCTGCCAGGATTTCATAACCTGCTCCCTGCATATTCTTCAGGCTAAAGCGGTTATCCGGGTGCACGGTACAAAGACAATACCACTGACTTAAGTCCCCGCGCTTTTTCAATGCTTCTTCTGCCGCCTCAAGCATCTTCCTCTGCAGTCCGTTTCCACAGAAAACTTTCTTTACAGCCGCCGTATCCATGTATACCAGATGTTCCCGCTCTTGTTCAGAAAGGGCTGTATACTCTGCCATGTATTCTTCCTTTTCCTCAGGAAAGAGCACGGCAAAAAAGCCTGCCGCTTCCCGACTTTCCCGCTCTCTGGCCAGAATGACAAAACTGTTTCCCAGAAGCGCGTCTAACAGACAGGCTCTGTCTCCCGCTGCAAACCATTCCTTTTTCTGTACGTTTCGGGCAGCGTCTTCCATAATTTCCACCAGTTCCTCTATCTGCTCTGCCCCTGCCATTTCCATGACAAATTCCATTTTTCCGCCTTCCTCCTTGCTTTTTTCATCTGAAAATTATATGATACTTTTAGCTTTTCATCAAGAGAAGCCTGACTGTTTTTTCATTCAGGATTTACCGCACCGCAGCTATGCGGAGAAAAGGAGTTTTTATGGAAATCGAACGCAAATATCTGATTCATCAACTTCCCAAAGAACTGGAAACCTTTCCCTCCAGAAAAATCCAGCAAGCCTATCTCTGTGTCAATCCGGTTGTCCGTATTCGCAGACAGAACGACGATTATTATCTGACCTACAAAGGAAAAGGCATGATGGTACGGGAGGAATACAATCTCCCCCTGACCAAGGAAGCCTACCAGCATTTAAAAGAAAAGGCGGATGGCCTTGTGCTCTCCAAAACCAGGTATCTGCTTCCCCTTCCCAATGACCTGACCATTGAACTGGACGTTTTTGACGCTCCCTATGAAGGGCTTTGGCTGGCAGAGGTAGAATTTCCCACAGAAGACGAGGCAAATGCCTTTGTTCCCCCTGCCTGGTTCGGGGAAGATGTGACTTTCTCCTCTGCCTATCACAACAGCACCTTATCTTCAGGCAAAAAAAGGGGCTGACTTCAGCGGCTATCTGCTCCAGGCCGTATCCACGGAATGCGATCCGAATACAGCCTGGGCAGATAACTCACCAAACCACGTTTCACCAACGGCTTTACTTTGCCGCTTTCTCGGCGTATTCTGTCAGTACCAGTTCTTCATACGGCGCCGGCTGCTCCAGTTCCCCTGCGCTTTCCAGAATATCTTCCAGAAGTTCAAAACTCTCCTGTTCAAAAATAAGATTTTCTTTCCAGGTATCCTGTTCCTGATAACGCTTCACAATAGCCGTAATGGTTTCCAAATCGTTTTCTTCAAACTGAGGTTCAATCATAGCAGCAATTTCTTCCGGGGTATGAGAATTCACATAATCCATCCCCTTTTGCAGCGCCCGGACAAATCCCTGAATCAGCTCTGGATTCTCTTCAATATAACTCTCTTTTGCGCTGTAAGCCGTATAGGGCACATAACCGGATTCCACACCGCAGGACGCTACCACATAACCGGCTCCTTCCTGTTCCAACATGGTGGCCGAAGGTTCAAACTCCACGCTGAATTCCCCCTGTCCACCGGAAAAAGCCGCTGCCGTAGAGCCAAAGTCTATACTCCGGTCAATGTTCATATCTTTTTCGGGGTCCATACCTTTTTCTTTCAAAATATATTCAAAAACCATTTCCGGCATACCGCTTTTGCGTCCTCCCAGAATATCTTTTCCCTTT
The DNA here is from genome assembly GCF_037890365.1 of Blautia sp. HCN-20427. NCBI lineage: Bacteria > Bacillati > Bacillota > Clostridia > Lachnospirales > Lachnospiraceae > Blautia > Blautia sp. HCN-20427. The sequence goes on from NZ_JBBKBX010000005.1 coordinate 1,831, forward strand.
AAGTCCGTCCATTGAAAATCCGGCATTTCTTCTCTTGCCACAAGAAAATTTCCGGCTCTCTGGGTAAGCTGGGCAAAATTCATCACCTTGTCATTCGCCCCCTGCTGATACGCATAAATCGTTGCTTCAGAACCCATAAAACCAATATCAGCCTCTCCTGACAACAGTGCAGACATGACTTTATCAGCGCCGAAACCGGTTACCAGTTCCAGTTTAATGCCCTCTTCCACAAAATATCCCTCTTCGATGGCCACATACTGAGGCGCATAGAACACAGAATGAGCCACCTCATTTAATGTCACCTTTGTCAATTCTTCCTTTGTATCCTCTTTCCCGTTCTCCTTGTTTGTTCCGCAGCCTGTAAGTCCCATGCTCAGGCACAAAAGGGCTGCAAAAAGCATGCTTACTTTCTTTTTCATAATCTCTCCCCCAAAATTCAAAAATCCCGCAAAACCTGCCGTAGATTCTGCGGGTATACTATACTCTATGATACGGGGAAAGATTGGATACAAAGACTACAGTTTCGGCACCTTTTTTTCCTTTTCTTTCAAATATCTTTTTACGCCCTCCACATCCGTATAGGCAAAGTGACGCAGTTCATTTTCCGCAAGCTGTCCCAGTTCTTCCAGATCAGAACTTCCGGTAAAGGGACAGATTGGTTTCAAATCTTCTTCTGTCAATCCTAATTCCTCCATCTGTTCTTTGGTAATATACTGGCTCACCTCAATTTTGTTGCAGGCTTTGCAGTGGTACACCGTAAAAATCTCTCTGCTTATCATGTTTTCTTACTCCTTTTTTCTCACTTTTGGTTCTTTGTCTTATTTTAGTATATTTCCTTCTTTTTGTACAGACCGGAACCTTCAGAAAACAGGCTCTATTTTTTTCCGGGAAATCTCTTCTCCGGCAAAAAAAACTGTGCTAAAATAGAACAAATCCTGTATATTTTATCTCAGAAAGGAAGGGTTCTTTATGACATTAGGTTTTATCGGATGCGGTAATATGGCCTCCGCCATTATTTCCGGCATTCTGGAAAAAGAAATTGTAAAAAAAGAGGAAATTTTCGCCTCCACAAAATCCGAAGTTTCCGCCCAAAAAATCACGGACGCTCTGGGTATCTCCTGCTCCACGGATAATCTCGCAGTGGCAAAAAAAGCCGATTATCTCTTTCTCTGTATCAAACCCCAGTTCTGTGGGGATGTAGCGGAAGAAATCCGGGACTGCCTGCCTGACGGACAGGTTCTGATTTCCATTATCGCCGGAAAAAATCTGGACTGGCTGCAGGAAAAATTCGGAACAGACAAAAAAATCATCCGCACCATGCCCAACACCCCTGCTCTGGTGGGAGAAGGCATTACCGGCGTCTGCCCAAACCAGTTTGTATCCCCGGATGAAATCCGTCAGGTGCTGACCCTGCTGCGCTCTTTCGGACGTGCTGACGTAGTGACAGAACCGATTCTGGATGTTGTGGGGGCTGTCAGCGGAAGTTCTCCCGCTTTTGTCTTTCTGTTTATTGAAGCCCTTGCAGACGGGGCTGTAGCGGAAGGAATGCCCAGAAAACAGGCTTATGAATTTGCCTCTCAGGCTGTTCTTGGAAGTGCAAAAATGGTGTTGGAAACAGGAATCCATCCCGGCGCTTTGAAAGATATGGTATGCTCACCTGCCGGAACCACCATTGAAGGCGTAAACGTGCTGGAAAAGGAAGGCATGCGCAGTGCAGTCATGGACGCTGTACGGGCTTGTATTGCAAAGACAAAAAAGCTGTAAGACTGCAAAAAGGGGCTGCGCACTATAATTCGTGCGTCAGCCCTAAAATCAGATTGTGAACCAAGTCGCTATTCGCCAACAATTGCTGCCCCAATCTGGCTGTATATATTCTCTGCGTCCAGAATATGAAAGGGCTCTGTATCATGATTTCCCTCTGCACCGGCAGTCACCAGAATGTATTCCTGCCCTTCCACTTCAGCCAGACTGGCCAGGCACAGTCCTGCTGCAGAAGTAAATCCCGTTTTTCCACCTAAAATTTCGCCGTCTGTCACTTCCAGGCTGTCTTTTTTCTCATACATGGTACTTTCAAAGGTAATCCCTTCCGGGTACTCCTGGGTTGGAGCTGTGGTATAGGAACGAGTGGTAAAGACCTGATAAAAAGTCTCGTTCTTTAAAGCGTATTCCAGTAAAACCAGAATGTCCTGTACCGTAGAATAGTGATTCTCATCATGGAGACCTGAGGCATTGACAAAGTTCGTATTTGTCATTCCCAGCTCTTTTGCCTTCGCATTCATTTTTTGTACAAATCCCGCCTCATCCCCGGCTATTTCACAGGCCAGAGACATACAGCAGTCTGCGCCGGAGGGCAGCATTAACCCATACAGAAGGTCTCTTACCGAAACCGACTCTCCCGGCTTGAAGCCAGCCATAGAAGCCCCTCTTTCGTACAGGGCCAGTACCTCATCTACGGGAATCACAATACTTTTATCCAAATCCTCGAATTCTTCAATGGCTACCAACGCTGTCATAATTTTCGTCATAGAAGCCGGATAAATCCTCTCCTCCGGGCTTTTAGACGCCAGCACCTTCTGATTCTTCAAGTCTTTTACAATAGCCGCCTTACTGTAAATATTCATATCAATTTTTACATTCAGACGCTCTTCCAGTTTTCTCTTTTCCTCTGCTTTTCGTTCTTCCTCTTCCTGCTTTTTCTGCGCTTCTTCCCTTTCTATCCGCAGCTTTTCCTCCTGCCTCTGGTCATATTCCCGCTTTAGGGAAATGCCTCCGAATATGGCTGCAAAACCTGCCAGTGAGCAGGTACACACTATGGCCAATTTTCTTCTTAACTGCTTCTTTCGCTGTTCCTTCCTCATAATTCTCCGCCTCTTTTTTGTGCGAAAACACCCTTTCCACACAACCGTCTTGTGCAAAAAGGGCATTCTCCTAGTAAATAGCGAGAGGGGGATTCGAACCCTCGACACTACGGGTATGAACCGTATGCTCTAGCCAACTGAGCTATCTCGCCATGTTCTGTTCTTCTGTTTTTTGGCAAAAGAATGGGACCTATAGGGCTCGAACCTATGACCCTCTGCTTGTAAGGCAGATGCTCTCCCAGCTGAGCTAAGATCCCATTTGATTTTATGTCTTTCGACAAGTAGCGAGAGGGGGATTCGAACCCTCGACACTACGGGTATGAACCGTATGCTCTAGCCAACTGAGCTATCTCGCCATGTTTTGTTCTTTTGTCTTTTGGCAAAAGAATGGGACCTATAGGGCTCGAACCTATGACCCTCTGCTTGTAAGGCAGATGCTCTCCCAGCTGAGCTAAGATCCCGTTCCGTGTCAGCTGTATCGCTGACTGCTTTGCTATTATATACTGAAATTCCATGAATTGTCAATACCTTTTTTCAATTTTTTTCAAAAACTTCAATTTTTTTAAATTTATCCCCTTTTCAAGGGGCATTCCTTCGCCGGCAATCCGCAAGACTGCTGCATTTTCAGCCAATGTGTCTGTCTTTCGGATTGCCTTGTGAAGGCACAGCCCCGTATTTTTTATTCCTCCTCCCGCATTCTTTCCACCACGCTCTTCTTCTGGCTCTGACGGTAAGCGACCAGCAAAATTCCTCCTGCCACCAATGCAAACACCGGCAGCATTATCAGAAACGGAATGGCTGTATAGCGATAGGCAAAGCACATGATTACATTGTTTAGGGCACTGACAGCGAAATAGGCGATGATGCTTCCTGCTGTCACACTGATAACGCCCGAAATCAACAGATGATACCCACTCTCCCACAAGAGCATTTTCCGTACCTGTTCCTTTGTCATGCCAATGCTCTGCATGACGGCCAGCTCCTGCCGTCTGGACAAAATACCCGTCAGCATCGAATTGGCAAAATTCAGAATTCCGATTATGGCAATTGCGGCACAAAGCCCGTATCCCACCGCCGACACTCCGTCAATCATGCCGGAAAAGTCTGCTTTCACACTTTCTTTGGACAGATACCCCATGGACGTGTTCTCCTCTTCTGTATAGTATTTCAGATATCTGTCAAAAGCTTCTGCATTCTCTGACTCCACGGTATAAGATTTTGCAAACATGACGGCTTTGGGGCACTTCTTCATTTCTTCCAGCGGAAGAATGGTGGTAATGGCATTGATGGAATACGCATGGAGGTTCATACTGCCTGGAAGGGCTTCCACGATGGCCATAACCTCATACTCTTTTTGTTCCAGGTTGGTAAGACCAGACCCCAGTGCCTCTCCGTTTTCATCATATTCTATTTTCTGTTCTGTCCGAGAGGTGGGTGTCTGCAGCACAAGTTTATCTCCCGGCTCATAAAAGCTGTCGCCCTTTTCCGCATTGTCTGTGCAGACACTCTCCTGTAAAATCACATACTTTCCGCTTTTGAATTTTCCCAAATCAATGGTGCCTTTTATTGCTTTCAAATGTTTCAGCATGGATTCTGAATATCCATAGCGGTTCTCATTCAGAGCCATTTCTCCCCTGCCCATTTTTTCTTTATCTTCCTCTCTCGCTCTGTAATAAGAGCCTGTATCTATCTTTCCCTCTTTATCCAGCTTCCGGAATTCCTCCTGCCCTTTTTCGGACAAAAGATGTTCGGAATTCAAATACCAGAGTTCCGAAGCGCCTGTAATTCCCTGCTGACTGTCTGCCCCCTGCACATAAGCTTCATCAATCTGAAAGTCCATGACTCTGAGAGAAGCGCTGGTCCAGTTGGTATTTCCAATCATGTAATCTCCTGCTATCCGCTCCTCCAAATACTGTTCTATCCGAAAGCTGCCCAAAACCGTCATAACCAATTCCAGCAAAATCACGCTCAGAGAAATCGAGGTAATCACTAACACGGTTTTCTTTTTGTTTCTTCCCAGATTGGAAAAGGCCATTCTGGCAATTTGGGCACCCTTTTGGGACTTCTTGATTCGTTTTCGTTTCAGGCCGCCTTCCGTATAGCGCACTGCCTCTATAGGAGATACATTTCCTGCAATTTTTACTGGTTTGCGGCAGCTGACAAACACGGTCAGCAAAGAGAACACACCGCCGAACACCAGTATCCAAATGTTGAAATAAAAGCTGCCGCTGCCTGTGAATGTACTGATTTTTGCCAGCATGGGAAGCAAAAGTTGTCCCAGAAAATACCCCAGCATCACTCCTAAGGGAATCCCCACACCGCACAGCTTCCACACCTGCCGGTAGACCAGTTTCTGCAGCTGCTTTTTCGTAGTTCCAATGGTTTTCAACAGTCCGTAAAACCGGATGTCCCGGAGAATGGAAAGCTGAAAAATATTATAGATAATCAGGTATCCTGTCACCAGAATCAAAGAGAAAACTGCCGCAAACAGAACCATACTTTCCATATCCAGCTTCTCTGTTCTGGAAGTCATATAGGCCCAGTTGACCCCATAGCGAATGGTATCTGTACCGGACATTTTCGTCTCATTTTCCGGTGTATAGCCTGCCTCTTTGATAGCCCGGATAACCTTATCCTCAATATTTCCGGCATTGTGAAAATACAGATTGCCATTTACCAGTCCCTGCATATCTCCGGTTTTTTCATAATGTTTTAAAAAGTCTTTTTCTGTATAATTTCCCTTTACCTTTTCCCAGTATGCCTTTGAAATATAAAGTTCACTGGCATGGGAAATCTCGCTTCCTTCATACCAGCCGGAAAGAGTAAATTCCTGCTTCATGTTCTTATCCATAAAGGTATATTCAAGCGTTACCTTTTCGCCGACTCTGGCCGGGATTTTCAGTTCCTTCAGGGTAATGGTATCCATGAGAATCTCGTCTTCCTCCTCCGGATAAGTGCCTTCTTTTATCTTTACAAAAGCCCCCTCCAGCTCTTCTTTGCTTCCTGCCAGACGGATTTCCCCCTGCCTCTTTTTCAGGTTATCTGCTATTCCAAGAAAAATGTTCCAGGACGACGAATCCACCTCAGAAGACTGGGAAATCTTCTCATACTGTTCCATGGTCACGGCTTTTAAACCTGCGTGAAATCTTCCTCCTACCTCCTGCATGGTCTGCTCCTGCAGCATCTGCATCATGCCGAATCCCATGGAAAAAACGGCGGTAAACAAAAGGGTAGTCAGACAGATAGCCGCAACGGCGAAAAGGTTCCGCATACGGCTCTGCTTCATAGTTCTGATGGAAAGCTTCTGTATGATTTTTTTGTTGTTATTCCTCATAAATCCTCACCCCCGGATTTGACGATTTTGCCGTCCTCAATGCGGATAATCCGGTCACAAAGCTGGGCCAGGGTTTCAGAATGAGTAATCATGACGATGGTCTGGGAGAACCTGGAATTGGTCAGTTTTAAAAGACCCAGAACCTCTTGCGAGGTCTTCGAGTCCAGGTTTCCGGTCGGTTCATCGGCCAGCAAAATACTGGGTTTTGAAGCCAGCGCCCTGGCAATGGCCACCCTCTGCTGCTGCCCGCCGGAAAGCTGATTCGGCAGGCTGTAGCGCTTCTCTTCCATACCTAAGGTGCGGATAATTTCATCCACATACGCTTTATCCGGCTCCTCCCCATCCAGTTCTATGGGAAGTACGATATTCTCATACACATTGAGCACCGGCACCAGATTGTAGTTCTGGAATACAAAGCCGATGTTGCGCCTTCTGAAAATTGTAAGCTGGGTTTCATTCAGAGAAAAAATGTCCTTTCCGGCCACAAATACTTTCCCTTCTGTAGGATAATCCAGACCGCCCAGCATGTGAAGAAGGGTGCTTTTTCCCTATCCTGTCAAGTAATATCCAAAAAAAATATTGAATTTACACAAAAAGAAAGACTGCCTATTTCAGCAATCTTTCATAATAGTTTGAGTTAATCAGAATTACTCGTCTTTTAAAACAATTTTCTTCTCCACTCGATATTTAACCCCATCTTGAAAAACATAATTGTATTCCAGCTTCTGAATATCAAACCAGTCCGTAAAATATGTCAATTTAGGATAAGTATCCCATAAATATTCATCTATATAATCATATCCATCAGAACTGTACTCCATGTTTGGCCCACAAAAAAATACATAACTTTTTCCTCTCCCTACACTGCTATTAAAACATATTCCGTCATATCCTAGGCTTCTTATATATTCTGCTATAACCTGAGTTGCTACATATTCATAGGAATGATCTTCTTTTTTATCATCCACTGGAGAGGTTATCTCTTTAATAAATGCATCAAGAAAATTATTTATCCAACGTAAATCATGATCATATTCTTCGCTGAATATACTTTTGGTAGTAACAAAAGCAACTTGAGAAAAATCAATAATTGTCAATTCTTCTTTTAATACATATTCAGCAACCATTACTGTTGCATCTTTATATCGACATTCTTTATATGCCGTTTCTCTATCTGATGCAACATATAGATATGAAATACCTGCTGGACTCATTCTATTTGTTGTTGCATATTTAGGGGGTGCAGGAGCCATTTCTTTGTAAACCCCTGCATAATCCAGATCATGTAATTTCTCATCGTTCAATTTCCTTGCTCGATAATAAATCGTTCCTGCTTTTATAACAGTATCATATTCTAAAATATATGGTACTAATTCTTTTAAATAATCTCTTCTCTGGCAATCCTTATCTATATCAAAGAATCTATTATAGTATTTTGTAATATACTTGAAAAATTCCCATGTATAATACATTTTTGTTGCCTCAAGGCCATATAAATCATCTTTAAGTACCAAATTACAATTATCTATATCTTCAAATACATCTGATTCCCCTTGCTTTTTTTCTTCAAAACTTAACCCTGAATCTGAAAATATATCTTCCAATATAGTCGTATCTATAACAGCCTCGTTTAAAACATTTTCTTCTTCTACTAAAATATCTCTGATTGAATAAGGAGCTACACTCCTTCCTGTCCGATTGCAATATTGTTTCTCTTCTGAGTCCCAATACGCCCCTGTACCATTTTCTATATCTTCATACGCTTTTTTTAAACACTCTCGGATATAGGCTCCTATTTCTCCTGTAGAAATAATGTTTACTCCATTGGAATTACAATAATCACATTTTCCTACATTCCTCTCCGATAAGATATATTCTTTTAAATACTTATTAGAAAAACATTTTTCACAGCAATACCTCATATCGTTCCCCCGATATTCTTATAAATTTTATTTATATCTTATCAAATATTACTAATCATCACAATCTTATTTATTTCTACTATCCTTGTTCTCAATCTACCGCTGTTTCTGTTGCATTTGAAAGACAAATTTTCCTTTAATATCCTGTCCCTGCATTTCCATCTTTTTTATAAAGATGTGCTGCTGGCTGTCAGTTTCATATTGAATTGCCACACCAAGACCCTTCTTCATAAATGCGGCAACTCCCATATCTACAAAAACCTCCTGCCCTTCTTTCTTCTGAAAACTGATTTTAGGAAAAAACCCTGATAATTTTTCCATAACATACCGTTCCATTTTTTCCAAGCTCTCAAATGGCATAGCCTGTATCCTTTGTAATATCTCCTGCAAACGTTCCTCTCTCATAACACATTTGCAATGATCTACACCAAACACCATAGCAAGGCTGTATCCACAATCCCAGGATACATGTATCTGTCCGCCATCATCTACAAACTGTACAGTTCCTAAATCACCGGGGCTCAGTTTTACATACGGATCAGCTTCCATATCTTCCAACTCTACCCGACACCCCGGTGGGTACATATTTCTTAACACAATTCTTTCCGCATTACTTATCACTGTTTTCTTCCTTTCTCCAATCCGGCTACCGTCCCAAAGACTTCTCTGGAACATTTCCCTCCAACAAATACTCTCTTTCTTTATTCCATTCCAGCACCTTTTCCATAGCAGCTTCCAATTGGTCTTCTGTCGGTTCTCTTGTATAGGTTCTATATTCCTGAAAATATTCTTCCAAGGTGTTCTGCTGTATCTCCAGTTCCTCTTTATCATAACAATCCGGCTCTTCCAGATCCTTCAACTCCTGCAAGATTTCCCAGCATTCCAAAACACTGTCTATCTCCCGCATTTCAAGCAGATAAGATAAAAATGTTTCCTCTGGCATAATACTGAAATAGCACCGGTCAAACCATTGCTCAATATACATGCGTTCATCAGAACCATTGGTATGTGTACCACAAATCAAATCTGCAACAAAGTTTTCAAACAGTTCACCGATTGACAGCCCAACTTTTCCAGACTTCCTACAGAGTTCTTCTACTTCGTCTTGATATAACCTGATAGAAATGGTCCGCTGCAGGCTTTTTTCATAGGGCTCTATATCCTCCCCTGCCTCACAAAAATGCAGATGGGTATCCATATAAATGTCTTCCATATCGCAAAATCTCCGGCTCATTGCTACATAGTCTTTATTTTTCAAATCCCACTCCAGCCGGTAATGATGTTCTCTTGCGTGTTCTTCTAAGTCTTTTCTTATGATGTTTCTGGTCGCTTCCGGCAGTTCTGCAATAAAAATGCTTGTATCCGGAACCGCCAATACTCTTTCTTTTACCACATTTGTCCTCCCTGTTTGTAAGCATTCCTTGCCACTGGCTGATTCCCCAGTACATCCATATAGAGGATAATTCCCTGCGGGTCCAGATGTACGGTAATAAATTTCTGTATTTCCTGTAACAGATCATGATCAGAAAACCCAGCCTGACAGCCTATAAAATTCCTGATTTTTTCTACAATATCCTGTTTCCGGAACTCTTGCAATACCAGAATCGGAATCGTGTGCTGACCTCCCATAGCATCATAGGGCAACGCTTTCCGCAATTCTTCCAAGAGATACCTGTAATAATCAACTACCACCTGGTCTGTTTTCCACGCTTTTTCCTTACAATCCCGGAGTAAAAAATCATACTCTTTTTTTGCCTGTTCCATTTCTTTCAGAATTTCTACTGCTTCCACAGAACAATATCCTTTCTCTTCTATCAGTTCCATCAATTCTTCCATAGAATATGTTTCAAGATACATGGCTCTTCCCCCATCTTCTTTGCCAAATTTTCTCCTAATACAAAGAAGAGGAAGACACCGTAGCGTTTTCCTCCTCTTTTATGAAATCTTCTTCTCTACTGGAATCCAAGACAATAAGCTCTCCCGGTTCTTTCTTATCCTATTGCTTCCAGAAATTCGTCCCTGTATTTCCATACAATTTCAATATGTTCCGGATCATAAAAATTTATGACTTCAATCAGCTCATGCAGAACTTCATAAGACAGCTCTTCCAATCCCTTATATTTTACAAAAAGTTGCAGTCCCTCTGATTTCTCCTTTTGTTTTTTCTCCTCCCCTTTTAAAATTCTTGCTTCTATCTCCTGTATCTTTTGCTGATAAACTGCTGTCTTCTCCATACAGGTTTGTTTTCGTGCCAGGTAATCTTTCAAAGAAATCTGTTCTTCTGCATATTGTTCATACAGTTCCATTTTCTCCTGTTTACGAAGCGCCAGCTTCTTTTCATATTGCTTTTTCCGATATCGGAGTTTCGGAATATTCAAAGTCTGATTGGCTTTCTTTAACTGCTTTATGGTATCCTCTGCAAGGGCTACCTGCTGTCTTATCATAATTAGCACCAGTTCTTCCAACTCTTTCTGCTTATATTTCTTTGGATAACAGGAAGCATTGGGGGCTGTCGTAACACTTTTACAATAAATCGGCTTTTCTTTGTATTCTGTCCGTATCCGCATTTTCCGACCACAATGTCCGCAACGGATCAAACCTGAAAAAATATTCTCAGAAGACGGTGTCCGCCCATAATATTTTCTGTCCTTCTGTACCATGTCCTGGATCTTCTGAAGCTCCTGCTCCGTTACAATCGCTTCGTGTCCTCCTTTTACGCAAATCCAATCCTCTCTTGAAATATATCGGTACTCTCTTTTTGACGGAACCCTGGTTTCTGTTTTCCCTCTTACCGTCAGTCCTGCATAAACCGGATTAAACAAAATCAGCTTTACTAAATTTCCGTCCCAGAATTTCACAGATTTCTTTGCTTCCGGCGCCCAGCCTTTCCTTTGAAGGTATACGGTAGGTGTTTCAACTTCTTTTTTATTCAGGTCCCTGGCAATGTCTGCATAGGTCTTTCCTTCCAACCTTTGGTCGAAAATCCCCCTTACAACGGAAGCTGCCTCCATATCCAGATGAAGTTTTGTATGAACACCGTCATGGAAGCAATATCCGTATGTTGGGATTGAACCATGATATTGTCCCATTTCAGCCTGTTTCCTCATAACTTTTTTGATATTGTTGGAACAAATCTGGGGATAAATCCCATTGATCAGGTTCTTAAATTTAATCTCCGTATCCTTTCTTTCGGAAGGTTTCTGGCTGCTGTCATAAAAATCATTGATTGAAATGAAACGCACCCCAAGGAACGGAAATATTTTTTCGATATAGTTTTGTGTTTCTATGGTATCCCTTCCCAGGCGGCTCAAATCTTTGACAATGATACAGATCCGTTTTCTCCTGGTAATCAGCCCCATCATGCGCTTAAATTCCGGGCGGTCAAACGTTGTACCGCTGTAACCGTCATCTACAAAGAAGAAAAACTTTGCCCCTGCAAACTCCGGCTGGTTTTCTACAAAGTGCTGAATTAAAAGCCTTTGATTTTTAATGCTGTTGCTTTCCTCCATTTTTTCTTTATCATCTCTGGAAAGACGCAGATAAGCAAAAACAAAATCACACTGCATACGGAAGACCTCCTTCCATATTGTCTAGTTCTTTTTCCAGCTCCTTTTCAAATAAATCCCCAAACCAGAACACGATTTCCACATAGTCTTTGGAATATACCGTAATCTTTTCAATAAAGCGGTCCGCAATTCCTTTCTCTATCTTCTGAAATCTTTGGTACTTTAGAAGTTCCTCTGTCCAATCCATTCTTGCCTTCACCTGATCTAACAGGTGCTGTCCACGAAGCTGTATCTGCTTCATATTCTGCCTGGCTGCTTGCTGTTCTTCCTGATAGATTGATTTAATCTCCTGATATTCCTTGCAGTCCAACAGCCCGGTAGCATAATGCTCAAACAAGGTTTCCAGTTTTCTTCCATATTTCTCATACTTCTGTCTGGCATTTTTTATTTTTTCTGCTACCTCCTGCTCCAGCTTTTGATAAAACTCTGCACCATAGGTTTTCTTACTTTCTACAGCAAGCTGGATCTGGTAGCGGAGTGCTGCCTTGACTGCCTGATTGATGTAGATTTCATTCACCGTCCGGAAACATTCCGTATGATCTGTAAGGGAAAAGGAAGGGCATTTATAAACCATATATTTGTGTTTCTCATTACCTCCGCTCCTGCTTCTTCCAAGACGTCTTCCGCAATGCCCGCAGAAAATCCTTCCCTTAAAAGGGCCATCTGCCCCCTGTTTTTCTTTTGGGTTTGCAGCCCAGTTATCCAACGTATCTTTCCAGCGTTCCTTTGCAATTTCCTGTGCTTTCTCATAAATCGCCCGTTCCACAACTGCTTCCCAGGCATTTTCACACACTTCCCACTGCTCTTTTGGTATCATCTGAAGGGGAATATTCTGCGCAAGCATCTGTTTTGTTTTCCCATAAACAGCAGCACCTATATAAACGGGGTTCTGTAAAATCTTCCTGATACCGTCTGATCTCCATAACCGCCTTTTTTCCGGCTCCTTTCCCTGTTTCCTTTTCTGGTAGCTGTCCTCCGGTCCTAATACCTTTTTACCATTCAGTTCCCTTGCTATATCATAGCTTGACATTTCTTCAAACACATACCAGTAAAAAATCTGCCGGATTATTTCTGCTTCCTCTGGTTCCGGCACCAGCTTCTTACTGTTTTCCTCTGCTCTTTGGTATCCATAAGGAGGTCTGGAACCCCAAAACTCTCCCCGTTCCCTGGACAGCCGGTGCGCCTGTACCAGTTTCTCTGAAACTTCCCTGGCATAATAATCATTCATAAAGTGTTTCAAAATATTGGTGGTCCGGTCTTCTACACAAGCCGGGTTTGCACTGTCATATTCGTCCATAACGGAAACAAACCGGATATTTAAGGTTGGGAAAATCACATCAATCAAATCTACAGCATCTAAGGCGTCCCGTCCAAACCGGGCAAAATCCTTTACAATGATGCAGTCAACCTTTTTATTTGCCACATCTTCCATCAACTCTTCAAATGCGTCCCTTTGGAACGTTGTACCTGTCACACCATTATCTGCATAGACTTTTACCACCAGCATTTCCGGGTGTTTCTTTGCGTAGTCTTCACAGATCTGTTTTTGGATATAAATGGAATCCCTTCTGCCATGCCCTCCGTCCTTTTCGGAAAGCCTTACATAAATATAGGTTCTCAGATACTTAACTTCCGGCTTGCTGCTTTGTCTTCTCTGTCCTCTTTTGCTTACCTTAGGCACTTGCTTCCGCCCCCTTTCCTTTCAGGAAGGCTTCCACACGCTGATCCGGCTTTGCCCTGTTTACCGTTTCCAGCAGTCCCAATACCTTTTCAAATTCATCTTCAAACCAAAAATGAATGATAATACGCTTCTGCTCATATACCTCAATCCGTTTAACCAGATTTACCAGCATTAAGCGGTCCACTTCCGTCCGGTCCCGGTATTCCAGAAAATACTCCAGCCACTCCTGCTGTTTTTCAAGGGTTTCCTGCAAGTTTCGGATTTCCCTTTGCTGGCACTCCATTGCCTGCCGGATTTCCTCTAAAGACTGGTCATACTTTGCTTTGAAGGTTTCAAATTCTGTCCGGTCCAGGATTTCTTCTGCAAAACTGTCATACAGTTTTACTTTAATGTTTAAAATCCTCTGGCTCTCCTTTTCCAGCATCTCCAGTTTTTTGTCTTCTTCCAAAAGCCGCTGTCTTGGGATTGAGGCAGTTTTTACATACGCCAGTATCTCCTTCAGCTCTACCAGAACAGAAATATAATGCAGGATTGCTTCTGTCACAGCCCCTACCAGTTTTTTCTCACTGATACTATGGGAACTGCACTGCTTTTCATAAAGGGAAGTCGAACATACATAATAGTGGTGGACTTTATCCGGGCTTTTCAGCACCATGCTTTCTTTACAGTCCCCGCATTTTACCAGACCGGAAAGAAGCGCCAGCCCCTTTGCCCCTCTCATGGTATCCATGTTCATCAGGTTGCCCACCACTTCATATTGGTGTCTGTTGATAACCGGCTCAAAGGCATTTTCATACCGTATCCACTCAGCTTCCTCTTTGTGGATCACAACCTTTACTTTATGGTTTGGCGTTGTGGTTTTTCCCTGTATCAACACTCCGGTGTAGCGTTCATCAAGAAGGATACGGCGCACCATAGTTGGCATCCAGACCGGTTTTTCCGTCAGACGGAACCCTGTCTTTAATTTCTGTTTTAAATATACCTGCTTATACCGAAGGGGCGTCAAGATCCCACGCCGGTTTAATTCTTCGGATATATCCGTTAGGCTGCAGCCCTGCATTTTCATGTGGTAAATATCCCGTACAACCGAAGCTGCCACTTCGTCCATAACTAGCTTATGTTTATCCTCTTCGGATTTCAGATAACCATAAAAAGCAAAAGGCGCTACACACTGTCCGGCTGTCATTTTGACATACAAATGAGAACGCACACTTTTGGAAGTATCCGCAGGATAAAGGTCATTGATTAAACTTTTAAATCTCAGGGTAAGGAAATCACGATTTGGCGTGAGGCTGTCATAATTGTCATTGACAAGGATCAGGCGCACACCCATTTTCGGCAGGATACGTTCCACATACTGTAAAACACCGGAAAAGTCCCTTCCATAACGGGAAAGGTCTTTGACAATAATACAGTCTGCTTCCCCCTCTTCCAGCATACGCAGCATTTCCTGAAAACCGGGGCGGTTAAAGTTTGTGCCGGTATATCCATCATCTACACATTCTTTTACCACCTGAATTTCAGGGTGGCTCTTTAAGAAGCTATGGATTAGTATCCTCTGGTTTGATATGCTGTCGCTTTCCCTGTTATCACCATCTTCGTCAGAAAGGCGTAGGTAAACAACCGCACGATAGATTTTTTTAAGTATTTGATTCTTCATTGTATTCGCTCCTATCATTTAGATTCGTCAGCCGATTCCCTAAATGATAGAGGCTGCTGGGTCCTTGCCATCATCCTACCATAGTCCAGAAGGTTTGTCCACCCTGTAATCTGCCAACAATCCGCTTTCTTCCCTATCCCTGTCGTAGCTTTACCATTTCATCTGCACAAGGCTTTGCATGGCTTCCTCTATGGTACGGTTGGTAGAAGCAAACCCAATCTTTATGGTGATCCCTTTATATTTCAGAAAATAAGGGTTCTTTCCGGACTCCAGGATTTCCCGGACCTTCTCCGGTTTGCTTTTTTTTACATCAATCTTCAGTTTCTCTACATCTTGTATCTCTTTCGGGTCAATGTCCTCAAACGTCATTTCCCGCATCTTCAGCAGTTCTTCCCGCGAGAACATTATATCCCTTCCCTGGTACAGCAACTGCACAGATGCGCATCTAAGTCCTGCTCAAATTGTTCCTGTTTCTCCCAGGTGTGCATTAAATATTGTTTCAGTCTGGCATAATCTAAAATCCCATAACCGATACAGTCTATCTGCACCTGGAAAGCCTGGAGCAGTTCCATAGTCTGTAAAATTTCCTCCGGACAATAGGATAACCTGCTAAGCCCGGATACCACAATCACGTCAATCATGCCTTTTCCTGCAAGCACTGCCAGCCTCTGCCAGTTTTCTTTTTCTATGGAATTACCACACCCTACACCTTCCAGGATCGTAACTACATGGTATGTCTGCTGTTCACAGTAATGCAGGCTTTTTTCTTTTTCATAATACAAAAGCCCGGCACAGGGAATGGGAATATCCAGATACACTGCTGCACGCTGGGGAATATTCCTATTTTCTATCTCTTCTTTTCCTTTGCAGATCCATGTAGGAAACAGCATTCCTCCATGAAAGATCTCTTTATCTTCTGAAAACAGTTTCTGTAACCTCTCTCTCTTCATTGCTCTGCCTCCTCTTTCTTTGGCTCCTGTTTTCATTCCAGGGCTATAAAGAAACCGGCGTTTCCCCATAGCCCTAAAATGAACCCATTTTACACACCATACCGGCAGGGCCTTCCCTGCCAGCATGTTTTTTATTTTCTCACCCCGGTGTGAACGGGAGCATGTAGGACCGGCCCGGCTGGCCGCCTGACACCCTGCAGCACCCTTTCCCGCTGCAGCATGTCCCAGACGCTACCCTGGTTGCAGTGTTTTATGCAAAGGTATCATTATCATTCGGCTTTCAGACTGCCTGCCACCCACAGCCTATGTCCGGGCGCTGCTCACACTTTTCCTTCATCTTCTACGATTCCTTGTTTGATCCGCTTCTTTTCTGCCTTACCTGCTGTCAATGCGGACAAATGTATCTTCGCACAGCTCATGACCCTGCATCACACAAAATAGAATGTGCCGAAATGTTTTGTGTCCTTTAAGATATTTCTATATTTTAGCGTCAGAAATGACACGTTTGTTTCAAAAAAATATCACCATACCGATATTCAGTTTTCAAGGTTCTCTCCGGCTGAAAACATCAGCCTGCCAAAAGACACCATAACCCTGATGTGTTTTGGCAGACTGTTTTCTGTCTGCATTTCTCTTTATTTCTTTAACCGGATAATCATATCTGCCCAGAATTCTGTGTATGCCTGCCGCATTAACTCCAGAAGCCGGGCTTCGGTAATTCCTGTAATTACATTTTCTTCTTTCTTTTCCGGTTTTGGTTCCTGTACTTCCAGTGCTTCTTCCCGTATTTTCATCGTAAGCATGGATAAGGAAGGGGAATTGGCACAGTTAATAAAACCGATATAATGGTTCACCACATCATAATCACCTCTGCAGCTTCGGACAATATCAAACGCATGACGGATTGCCCGTTCTACCCTCTGTCCTGTCGTGCCATGTTGCTGGGCCACCTTAAAATACAGATATGTCGTTTTAATCTTGCTGTCTTCTTCCAGAAGCAAAACACCGTCTACGATATAACCAAATCCTTTTACATTGGCAGGCATTCCCATTTTAAATAATACTGCTTCCACCTTTTCTCTTGATAACATTTCCCTTTTCCTCCTCTATCTGTATTCTCACTTCCTGCTGTCTTGCTGATATTTCTTTAGCCCTTTCTTAATTCCCTCTATGGAATAAATCAAAAGGCTAGTTTCCCTTTCATCACAATCCTGTACCAGATACCAGATTTTTTCTTTCAGCATCATATCTTTTTTCGCTGTCCCCATGTGTATAAAGTGTTCTTTTATGGGAATATCCATAGCTTCCAACAGCCGGATATAGGTTTTCATACCCATAGCTCTGGCATGTGTTTCGATTTTGGCCAGATGGGATACAGAAATATCCGCTTTCTCTGCAAGCTGCTCCTGAGTCAGTCCCCTGGATTCCCGCAAGGCTTTTATAGCATCTGCTACAATATAAAGTTCATTCTGCATTCTTTTATCTCCTCGTTGATTACACGCTCTATTATAATTACAAATCCTTTCCCTGGTAATGGACTATGGAGGCAAGATTTCCCAGTTTCATTACCATTTCTTTCCTTTTTTGGTTTTAGAGATTTATTATATCTGAACGAGTTGAAAACGATTTTTGCACCATTTACGAAAAAGCACTGCATTATCTCTTCATTTAGACATAAAAAAGGAGAGAACGTCACATATCGACTCCTCTCCAATAGCTTCTATTCATCTAAGATATTTGCCAATACATAGGCTTACTTGTTTTTTTCTTTCCAGGAACCTCCGTATCTCTTTCACACTATCTAATATGGGAATGGACGGGGCAGACGGGCTGCATACTGGATCTTGACTGGACATTTCCAGTGCGTTAATAAATGCTTCTGCCTTTTTGGGGTCTTCAATCACAAGCTCTGTAAGGATACTTGATGTAGCCATATAGAAAGAACCTCTTTTCTATCTTAAAAAATTCTTTCGTAAGAAGATCCTGCAGTATTTTCTATACGCCAAGACCTGTACTCTCCATTTTTATTTATGTAATAAAGTTTGATCCAGCATGTTTTTAATTTCATCTGGAAGACCGTCTATCGTTGCATTTTCATCTAAAAACAGTAAATTTGTATATTTTTTCGCATCATTCGGCGCTGAAAAAATATGAGTTACTGTATATGCTGTTCTACTTTTAGAAAAGCAATCTTCATCTCGCAGCGATTCTACTACAAAGCAATCGCCCTTTTGCTGCCCCTTATCATCATACTCTTTATTTAAGCATAGAGTAAAATTAAGATCTGTTGTGCCAAACTTATAAGTTCTCGTGTCTGTAACAATCTCTTCCAGCATAAATCCTTCTGAGCCAGCCAGCATTGCAATCTGTCCGATATGCTTAATCTTACGCTTACACAATGAAAAAGGGTGCTGCGGTGTAAAAAATATCTGCGAAGCCTGAAGCATCTTTTTTGCTGCATAACTATAAAACTTTTTTGCTGAAAGGTTCGTGGCCACACCTGTCAAGTGCCTAAAATTGGCAGCTTTATAAAGCACCTCAATATATCTGCCTTCAAATACATATAGAAATCTTTTACCTACTAAATGCTTCCTATACAGATCAGCAGCCACTTTAATCTCCTGTACAATTTTCTCTCTATCCTGTTGTTTTCCCATCTATCTTTTCCCAATCATCACTATAGTATAAAAAAACAGCACTGGACAACTTTTTTGTTATCCAGCGCCCATAATCTTAAAAAGCGGTTTTATGCTGGCTGTCAGCCGCGACATCCTTCCGAATGTCTAAAATGTCGCCGGTATCATTGAGTCCCCGGCGCGGACTCACCGTATCTCCCTGGTGTGGGCGTAATACCCTTCCGAGTATCAAATAGTCCCAGTAATTACCCTGCCCGGGCACAGTACAGCTTTTACGTGCCGCTACACGAAACCTTTTGGCTTAATTATATTATATGCGATACCCTAAGAAATATCAATAGTTTCCACAAAAAATTGATTGGTTGTATCTTATTATAACCCGTTACTTACCGTTTCAATAAACGCTCCCTAGAAGCTGTATCCAATACTATTTTATGAAAATCCAGCATTGCGTGCTCTTGCATCAGTTTCTCACCAAGTTTCACAAGAGGATTGGTTTCCCATTCCGAATCAATTCCTGTTTGATGATAGTATCTTGCATAAGCAAATCCCTCAGCTACCGCATCTGAATTTTCAAATATTCCCACTATTGCATCTGTAAACTGTACAATGATTAAGCTCCCAAAAATCCCCTGCAATTCTTCCGCATTCGCATCATCATATTTCTCTACATCAAAAGACAAAGAGAAATCATACGTATTCTCTTTTCCGTCTTCTGTTTCATAAGAAATTGTTCCAAAAATATCTCCCTTGCCAGACGGAAGTTCGATTGACTCTGAAAGCTCTAATTTATATTCAATGTTATTGAACACTGTCGTTGCTTCAAACATTTGTGATATACAGGTACCTTCTTTTTCATAAATATCTTTCTGTAAAAAGGAAATAGGATTATACTCCATATTTTCCCATATCTGTTTTCCCTCCACTGTCCGTTTACACAAGGAATCTAAAAGCAACATCATTGTTTCCTGATCTATTTCTTCATATACGTTCATAGTCAGCCTCCTTTTTCTTTGGATAGTCCACAAAAGCTCTGTAAGAGTTTATCTCAATTTCTAGTTACAACGTGATATTTAGTCAAATGACGTATGTACGCGCTTTCTTATAGTTGCCAATATTATATGGCGTATCTCCCAAAAATTCAATCAGAATATAAAAACTTTTACTCACACTATCCTGCCTTTACATCTTTTTTAGTCTATACCCTACATTGATCAATGTTTCTATAATATCATGCCCCATCTTTTTTCGTATCTTCCATACTACGTGTTCCACTGTTTTGTACGGAATCTGATCATCATAATAATTACTCTCCCAGACCGAACAATAGATATTCTTCTTTGGAATAACCCAATTTGGCCTTTGGGCTAAAAGATACAGAACTTCAAATTCCCTGGGCGTTAAATCTATTTCCTTTCCTTCGTAAATAACCTGATAGGACATTGGATTTAACTGCAGTTTTCCATCGCCCAAAACTACATTCTCTTTATATTCTGGAAAAACATACTTCATCTGTATGCCTCCTCTTGATTTATAAATTTCTAACTGTTCCCATTCCAGAAAGAAATACCGAACGAAATATCCAACATCCGGCACTTTTTTAGTTATTTTTACTTTTTACATAATTTCTATCTCTGCCATCTTTTCTATAATTGTGAACTTCCTGAAAAATTAACTCTCATTTTCTAAAAATAGTTTATTTCAGCCGTTTACAGTGAATTTTATAAATTCCTCGTAGAGTTAATTAACTCTCAGAATTTTACTTTAAATCCGATGGAAACATTGAAAACACTCAGTTGTTTCAATCGAGCGTTAATTTTCACAGAAGTTCACAATAATATGAATATGCTTCTTACTTTTCAGATTAGATATGTTCCGTTTTATGCAAGCGCCTAATTTTAAAGTTGTGCATATCCACCGAATATTCATCCTATAAATAATTGTTGGGAAATGTTAGAACAGCAGCATTTCTCTCTATTTCCAAAAGGAGAGTAGGCATCATGCATTACCCTTTATTTTTTAGGTTCTCTTGATTATATAAATCTTGATATACACTACAATTTTTCAATAACTCTGCATGTGTTCCTATACCTACTATTTTACCCCCATCTAATACAATTATTTTATTAGCATCCTGTGCAATTTTTACTCTATGGGTTATATATATTGCTATCTTATTTTTACTCACCTCAAAAAAACTCTTAAAAATTTTGGTTTCTGCTGTTACATCTAATGCGGAACTAGGCTCATCCAACAAATATAAATCTGCATTTTTATAATAGGTTCTTGCTAACGCTATTTTCTGCCATTGACCACCTGATAATTGACCTCCTTCATCAAACCAATTTCCTAATCCTCTTTTTAGTTCGTATCCTCTTTCGGTTTTTAAAAAATCAACGTTTGCTTTGCACAATGAATTTTTAATTTTATTTTCATCGACTTCTGTACTAATATCTCCTATATAAACGTTCTCTTCCAATGTACCTTCATACTTTAAAAAATCTTGAAAAAGAACAGATATACAATTCCTGTAACTCTTTACATCAATATTCTCCAAATCAAGATTATTAACAAATAGCTTCCCACTAGTAGGTTTATATAACCCACATAAAATTTTAAATAAAGTGCTTTTCCCAGATCCATTTTTTCCTACAATTGCAATCTGTTCGTTTGATTTAATTTTTAAATTAATGGTAGATAGTGCCATTTTACATTGAGGATAATCGAAAGATACGTTTCTTAGTTCAATTGTCTTTATATTATCTACTTTTGTACCACCTAACGCATTCTCCCCTTCTTTTATTTCTAAAAAATCTTTTAGTAATTGTATATATAAATTTGCGTTATAAATAGAATAAACATTAGAGGCAATGCTATTTGTAGCATTTTGCATCATGGACACAGCATTTAAATATGACATAGTGGTTCCTATCATTTTTTTCCCTACGTAAGCCAAATATATTGCAATAATCATTATAATTATACAAACTATATCTTGTATAAACGAAATAATCATATTTAAAACAGCTCTGGTTTTTTCAATTTCATTGGCTTGTTTTATGAAAGTTTTGACTAAGCTACAATATTTATCCAGCAAATATTTTTTTAATCCATATGCTTTTACCTCTTTAAATGCTGTATCATGTGTAAGTAAATATGTATAATACCACGCTTTTCTTTCTTTTCCACTGCGCTCATATCTCATTAGAAATTCTTTATTACCAACATAAATTTGTCCTATAAACATTAATATTGACACAGCAATCATTATAATCACAAGAATTGGATTCCATGAAAGTAGTATCATTGCGGCTGAAAATAACGAAACTAAATTAGATGCTAAGCCTAATACCCCTTGCATGGTCTGATATGGTTTATTTCCAATTTCTTGTTCTAAACGATTTATCATATCATATGTTTCTGTTCTCTCTAACATTTCCAATGATAAATCCCCACATTTTTTCATAAGAATGTAATTTATTCCATAAACTAAATGATTGTTTAAATTGTTTAAATTATAGCTTGCTAAATTCTGTAAAAGCGATTCCGAGATAATTAGCCCGAAATATAAAATCAAAAGATACACCACATATTGATATGATTGTGTCTTGTTTTGTATTTCATTTAACAACTGTTGCATTACCAATAAGGACGAAACAGGAAGAATTCCATTTATTATAGACAAAATAAATGCCAGAATAAATTTTGCTTTACATATTTTACAAATTAATCTTATCGTATAATAAATCAAAAAAATATTCCTTTTTATTTTTTTTAGCATGATTTTTCTCCTATATAGTGAAGGCGTAGCACATATAGTACTACGCCTTCGTTTTTACTACCTCTTAGAGAGTACTAGAACGGAATGTAGCAACAGCATTTACTCTGTTACCTGTACGATACTCTCCTTCGCCACCACAGCCACAGCCACAATGAACACAACCATCATCATTGCCTCTGTAACCTGCATATCCATCAGTACACATGCATGCTCTCGGCTGCACTCCTGATCCAGGTGTTCTTCCAATTGGATTTACAAACTTCATAACGATTCCTCCTTTCTTTGTAATTTAAATACATCTATGTAAATATAAACGTATTTACCTTTGTTAATGAATTTCCATTTCATTATATTGTTCCAATTCGCTTGGATTTGCCTCCATTAATGCATGATATCGTCTTAAATTGTCTTCCAAATACTTTCTTTCGTTTCGACATGAATTATGTCGATATGAAAGATGTAATCCATTAGCATCGTAGCAATTAACATAACATAATGTACATAAATTAACTGCCCAACATTCTTTACAATACTCTTTTGCTTCTTCTATAAAGTCTTCAACATAAAGTTTCTTAATTTTTTCTTTATCAAATCCCTCATTCACATTGCCTAAACAAGGTATATTTCCTACTTTTTCACAATGTAAAAATTCACCTTTTGTAGTGACATAAATCCTTCTTTGTCCCGGCACGCAGCATCCATTCATTCCATACTGTTGAATAGGTGTTTCTGTCAACAAGCGTTTGTGTATAATCATCATTCCCTTATCCATATAACCATCCGTAAACAAAGTTTTTTCTGTATTATCTGGATTTGATTTATACACTTCTTCCCATTTCATTAAAGGTTCATAAAACTCTTCCATAAACCATCTATCTTCTTTTCCTTGCGGTAAAAAGTAATCACTCTCTGACGGTCCATGATCTACCGTTGCAGTCAAAATCATAACGTCTTTGGGAATCCATTCACTTTTTTCGATAAACTCCTGAATTTTTGTATACTGTTCAAGATAACCTGGTCCCGATACAACCATATTAAATCCAATCTTAGAACTCTTTCCTTCCTTATGGAATGCTTCAAATAGTTTTTTTGCTCCCATAACTGTTTTTTCAAAGCTACCTGTCCCATTAACCATAAGCCGATTTGCATCGTGCATTTCCTGAGGACCATCCAAGCTAATAATAATATTGAAATTATTTTTGGCAAAATACTCTGCGATCTTATCATTTACCAATGTTGCATTTGTAGTGATTGCAAAGGACATATCCTCGCCAAATAATTTTTTAGCATATTCAACTGCTCTTTCAATAAGTTCAAAATTTAGTAAAGGTTCTCCACCATAAAATCCAATGTGCCTATTTTCTGCATTTTGGGAATGCTCTTTTAAAAAATCAATAGCTTTTTTTGCAACATCCCATTTCATGTTTTCATGTCCGAACGCCCTGTATTCTGGATGAGAAGGATGATAAATACAATATTTGCAACGTAAATTACATTTTTCAGTAACTTCAAGAGTAACATTCTCAACCTTATTTTCAAGAATATCATCTAACTCTGTTACTGCATCACCTGTCAGCGTTTTTAATGGTGGAGCTTGTAAAATATGTTCATTTTCCATTGCCGACTTAATTTCTGAAATTGCATCCTCAAACTCACTTTTACTTAATTGAAGATTTTTAATATCTTCGACTGGCATTCCCTCCAATAAACTTTTCAGTACAATGTAAACGTTCGAATTTAATTTGGCAACTTTTCCAGTTCCTGTATCATAAAAATAATAATTTTTTTCTGTCTTAAAAACTTTACCCAAGCGCCCAATTCTTCCATTTTTTTCGATTTCAGATACCAGCGATTCTAAAGATATTTTTTTCTGCTCTTTCACTCTAAACACTCCTTTCATTTGGATTTTTTATTATGAACCGATTATATCAATAAATCCCCCAAAATATATTTTGATGTAACAATTTCGATACTTGATGTAATAAATCCTCTATACTTTATGAATATAGCCCTTTTTCCTTATATTTACATCTGGTGCCTACAATAAGTTCGAACTGTAAGAAATAAGAAAACAGGAATCTCAATCAATGCGGAAATTAATATAGTATACGGTGTCCAAAAACTCATTCCCCCAATATGTAGGTAATTAAAATTGATAAGTTGATACAGAAAATTATTTTGCATACCAAGTCCCGCAGATGGAAAAATAGCTGAAATCCAATTTACCCCTAATGCTGTGTAAGCAAAAGTCGGAATAAGGACTATGCCAATAGCAATCAACAATACCGTCAATGTATCTTTGCATTTTGCTGATAAAAAAAAAGTACAGTAAACACAAGCTAAAACAGATATCAACCCTACTAACGAAATAACAATCTGCATCTGTGCTAAGTCCCAGTTTGGCAAGTTAATAATAGAAAACAACATTTGAACAGAAGATTGTAAACAATTTGTTCCAAATGTGATATCTGAAATTGCTAAGTGCAGTGTAATACACATAGTATACACAACCATCACAATCATACTGGAAGCCAATATCTTTGTAATAGCTAATCTGGTACGACCATGCTTTGCACAACGCAAAATACTATCCGCGCCTGATTGATATTCACCAGAAAAAATAGGCGTGATAATGGAAACACATAAAATTGCCAAAATCATAATATAAAGCTCAACATAGTCAAACGCGTCTTTGGAATATCCTGCATAAAGTTGAAATGGCATATCGACTTTTTTATATTGTTCTAAGGCTTGTTGTTGTGCGGCCGGATGATTGCGTTGCTCATTCCTCATAACATCTGCCAGATGAGTTTCACATTTCTGATAATAATTTTGTGCAACATCTTCTGGATCAATATCCATAAGATCAGGTCCTATTCCAGTTAACGGATCAGCATATAGTTCTGGCAACGCTTTAAGCAATGGACGAATAGGTACAATCTGTTTAATACTGACAGAAAGCGGAAATGTGTCACTTTCCATAGGACCATATTCGTTTATCAAACTTTGATAAATTCTCAAAGCCTCACTCACTTTTTCTGGAGTAACTTCGCCATTTATAGCAGAATATAAATCACGCTTAAATTCGATTGCCTCCATACCATCAAGTTCTGTTTTTGTTCCATCTGGGTTTGGACGATTTATGGACTCAAAAGCAATCGGCAGATATGCCATAACAACAGACATAACCAGAGCCACAGCAATTAAGATAAGTGTGCGTCGTGATTTCAGGACACGCTTTACTTCTAAACAAAATAAACGCATATTATTTTTCCTCCCTTTCGACATCTTCTTGTGGAAACAACCATAAATACAAATCTTCCAAACGCGGCTCCGCAAGAATGGAACCCTCTACTTCGGAGTGCTCTGCAAGATAACGAATAGATATTTGATTATTGTCCTCGCCTCGCTGATTGATAATCCTCAGACGCATTTCATAGTCCATCATCTTATGAGCAGGAATCGCACAGCTCCATACTTTCCCCTCAATCTGTTTTACCAAATCGCTTGTTGTTCCCACATCAATAATCTTTCCAGCTTTCATAATCGCATTACGAGTTGCAATATATTCAATATCAGAAACAATATGCGTAGAAATCAACACAATACGGTCATGGGAAAATTCCGAAATGAAGTTTCTAAACCGTACTCTTTCTCCAGGGTCAAGTCCTGCTGTTGGCTCATCCATAACAAGAATTTTAGGGTCATTCAGCATGGCCTGTGCAATTCCTACACGACGTTTCATACCACCAGATAGTTGTGCAATTTTTTTTCGCTTCACATCAGAAAGGGTAAGAATATCCAACAGATAGTTGATTTTCTTTGTGGTTTCTCTGAGCGGCACATCCTTTAGTGCAGCAACATATTCCAGATAGTCTTTGACCGTAAAATCGCGGGAATAGCCAAAATCTTGTGGCAAAAAGCCAAAGATATTGCGATAATCTGCTCCCATTTTATGAATGTCTTTCCCATCCAAAGATATACGACCACTACTAGGTGTCATAATGTCTGCAAGTATTCGCATGAGAGTGGTTTTTCCAGCCCCATTTGCCCCCAATAATCCCCATACGCCAGTTGTTAATGTAAGGCTGACATCATCGACTGCAGTTTTATCTTTGAACTGTTTGCTGATGTGTTCAATCTTTAATTCCATAGGTGTACTCCTTTCTCTTAAACAAAAAACTGTCCTTGTTCAGTAACTATTGTACCGAACAAAAACAGTTTAATCTCAAAGATATGGAACAAAATCTCCTAAGAAATTCCTAAGATTTTACTTCTAAATGCCTAATCAGAAATGGGAAGCATAATCACAAAAGACACCATCTCATTTTCGCTAAACGCAGTAATGGTTCCACCATGTAATCGTATAATTTCCTCTGCAATCGACAGTCCTAATCCTGCACCGCCTGTATCAGAAAGGCGGGCTTCATCCAAGCGATTGAATTTTTCAAATATGCCAGAAATTTGTTCAGGTTCAATAGTCCGTCCATGATTTTCAAAGTTTATTTGAACGCTATTACCACAACGCTTTGCAGTTATAATAATCTCTGTATTAGGATAGCTGTATGCCGCTGCATTTTTCAAAAGATTACTAAAAACCCTTGCCAGCTTTTCCGGATCAGCATATACAACTAAATCATCATCAACCGTAAAAGCAGCCGAATTGCCTTTTGCAGATAAAGAGGGATATATTTCATCAACTACCTGTGCCAACAAACACTGTAAGTCTACCTTTTCTTTCTTTAACGAGACAGTGTGTGCATTATATTTTGTAATTTCAAACAATTCATTGATAAGCTTTTCAAGTCGTTCAGCCTTACTTAATGCAATTTGAACATATTTTTCTTTCTGTTTTTCAGGCATATCCGGTGCTTCGTGGAGTAAACTTAAATATCCAATCACTGTTGTTAGGGGAGTGCGTATATCGTGGGCCAGATACATAACAATTTCATTTTTCCTATCCTCAGCTTCTTTTGCTACCTGTTTGCTTAACAACACAGACCGTTTAATCTGGTTAAGTTGTTCCTCTAATTCTTTAAGGGGATCAGACAATGCTACAGGATGATCATTCTGCTCATAAACTGTCTGTGTTGCGGAAATAACTTCATCCAAATATCCCCATGGTTTTTTCCAGAAGTAATTAAATATACATACAAAACCAATGATTAGATAGAAAATAAAAATCATATCTATACGCCAGTATAGCCATGATAAAATTTTGCTATCGAATTTCGGAAAAATGAATTGTGCCAAAATTTCCAGTCCTATACCAGTTACAGTATATAAAAATAGTACTAAATATAATTGTACTCCAAGCCGCTTTTCCGTAGTAAGTTGCTTTTTTTTCATAAGCACGCCTCCAATCAATTTAAAAATAAAAGAAGTGCCAACAGACCGATTATGAAGGTGCTCACAATTACAGCAATAACCAAAAATAATTTATCTGCTTTTTCTCGACTTTTTAGCAATCGAGCCACAATAGAATATAAAGCAATACCCAAAAGACCGCCTGCTGTGTTAGTAATCAGGTCGGTAATATCAGAACTACCAATAGCAAGTATATACTGTGTAATTTCCAGCAATAGACTTATTCCAGCAATTATCAATAATTTCAAATAGGATTTGCTCTTAAACAAAAGCATTTGCAGATATATGCCCATTGGGACAAAAATCAATAAATTTTCAAGAACTTCTTTTATGTGAAAATCTACTCCAATCTCTTTATCGTAATAAAATGGAATAATATTTATCTTTCTTACAGTGTCTAAATCATTGATATTGAATTGCAGCTTAAATAATATTATCCAAACCAAAAGTGCCAGATAAATCAAAAAAAGAACTGACACCCCAAATTTTCGCTTTCTTTTCATGGGTTCTCCTTTCAGATTTTATAACCTACTCCCCAAATTGTTTTGATATATTTCGGGGTATCAGAAGTATCTTTTAATTTTTCACGCAAATGTCGGATATGCACTGTGATAGTGCTGCTATTTTTTGAATAATATTCCTCTTTCCATACTGCATGAAATAAATATTCAATGCTTACAACCGTCCCGGCATTTTCCAACAAAACATTAAGAATTGAAAACTCGGTCGGAGTCAGCGACACATTCTCACCATCCAATAGACATTCATGTGTCTGCACGTTCAATCGTAATTTATTGTATGAAAGTTCTGGCTTTATTCCTTCTTCACTTGTAACGGATGAATATTTTTTGTAGCGTCGTAGCTGGGCTTTTACTCTGGCAACCACTTCCAAAGGACGAAATGGCTTTGTCACATAATCATCGGCACCTAATGTAAGTCCAGTAATTTTATCTGTTTCCTCAATTTTGGCAGTTAGCATAATAATGGGGTAAGTATATTTTTCACGAATACGCTGACATAAGGAAAAACCATTTATATCCGGGAGCATAATATCAAGAATAGCAAGATCTATATCGCCCTTTTCAATACAAGGTATTGCATCTTTAGCACAGTAATATTTATAAACAATGTAATTTTCATTTTGCAAATAAACTTCCAGTAAATTTGCTATATCCTTCTCATCATCTATAACTAATATTTTTTCGCACATACCATCATCACCCTCTTTCCATAATTTGAATTATAACAAATTTCCTTTATTTATTCATTATGATTTTCATTAAAAACTATTAAGATTTTCATAAGAACTTTTATATATACAAACACTTCTGCCTTTTCGTGCTATTTAATTATAATCCTATTAAGAATTCTTGATATCGTTATATAAAGCTCTATTACTTACCAGATGTTTTTTGTACAAGTCAACATCTATCTTAATTTCCTCTATAATTTTTTCTCTATCTTGTTATCCCATGTCCATTATCTTTCAAAGCAATTTTATGCTGACTGTCAGCCGCGGCATCCTTCTAAAATTGATTTTTAAGCTAAAAGGTATAAAAGCAAGCTAAAGTTTTCCCTTTCTTTTCTCAATATTATGTGTTAGTGATTTCATGAGATGTCACAAGATTGCTCACATCAGTTGACGCTCGTTTGGTTAACTTTCTGTCACCAGTCAGTTAGGCAATACCGCCTGTTTCCAGGCGGTACCTGCTTTATGAAGTTACCATCCTAAGCATCTCGTGTTCCACAACGAACTTGATCATATAATCATCGATCAATCGTTTCTGATTTTGAAACGCATACATCAAAGCTTTTTCACAGACACGGTTGATCATCCGTGGGATTCCTGCAGATGCCTTATGGATCTCATCCAATGCCTTGGTTGTAAATATCTCTTGCTTACATCCTGTACAGTGCATATCGATGCGTTGACGGATGACTAACTGTTTCTTCACACGCTTTCCTTTTGTATGCTGATGGCAGTATACAGGTTAATTCAGAGACAGGCAAGTAAATCAGTTGTTTGATGATTCATGAGGTCAACAACAATTATGGTATCTTTGTATTCCGAAAAAATATTCTGCATCTTTTCCTCCCACAACAGTCTTTTCTATATTTCTGTACAGTTTTACCATTTTAAATAAAAAACGCGGAAACAATAATATTTTATCATTCCCGCTAATTTTTCTCTTTTTCAACTTTATACTTTATGATGCCGATACATTGTGATATAAAAACGGTCAACGCTGTCAACGCAATCAAGGATAAATATTTTTTCATACCTAAAGCTGTACAACAGCCAGCAGCAATGAAAATAGCTCCTAGTATTTTACCTGTTACTTTTCGGCAATGTTCCTTTTCTTCTTTTTTCAACTCATGGTTAATGTTTTCTACAGGAGAAAGTTTCCATATACAAATGGAACTGACCAAAATAATCCCCCAAGCCACAAACAGCTCTAATGGATATTTGTTATTAATTTGCAAAATCATAACTTGAACAGTAACAGAGCATATAAAACAAGCCTTAAAGCTATTCAGATGTACACCACCAGCATAGGTTCTTAAAAACATAAAAACACCTGTAGACACAAGGAATTCTGGGATTGTATGCAAGTATATCGCTATACTCATACAGACGAATAGGCAAATTAACATCTCTAATCCAATCTGAAATCCATATTGATATACTGCATACAATTCCTCTGAAACTGCACCGGCATCAATAACGTATCTTGTTATTTTTTCCGATAATCTTCCCATGAAATTAAAGTTTCTTCATTTTTTTCAATGCTTCTGGCATCTTTGGCTGATGATAAATATAACAGCAAGCACTGTCCGCTGACATTTTACCAAGTTTCAGAGATAAATTTGCTAATACTTTTGCTGGCTGATTTTTTAAATTTTTAGATTTCATAATTAAAATCTCCTTTCATTTGTTTACCAATACATTACTACAAAAAATCTCCCATTCGGTTCTCTTGTAAAAAAACCGAGTATTGATGTAATTTTTCCCAAAAAGGCAGCAAAAAAGAAGCAATGTTTCTCCGGTTCTTTCTCAACATTGCCTCTTTTTTGCTGATGTATGTTTTTTTATATACCAATTCCATAAAATCAGGTTCTCTATCTTTTTCTTATATTTTCGTGTGTTATCTATTGTTTCTATATAATCGTAAGCTCCTGCTTTCAGTATAGAAAAAATATCCTGTATTGATCCCCCTTCGCTAATAGCAAGAATAGGCGTTAAATGCCCCAAACTCCCTTTTATTTTTATAATAGCCGCAAATGCCCTTTCCCTCTCTATTATCTCTTTAGTAAAATGGAAAATCACAACATCTGCCGTTGGATATCTATTGTTTTCCAACTGTTGATAAGTACACCATTTTAATTGGTGTTTTTTCCCAATAATCCTTTCAGTACTGTTATACAGTTTCTCATCATCACTAAACAGCAATATTTTCACGCTATCCATATATCAGTCCCCATACCGCATACCAAATTTATCTTTCCATTTTACCATTCTTTCCTTTCTCATTATTTTTTATGTAATTATTTCGAGTGTTCATGTAATTATTCCTGCACATTACTATATAAGACTATCCGAATTTTAAATTTTCCTGGTTCTGAATCCTCTATTACCACTGATCCATGATATTTTGCTACTGCCCGATACACAGAGGCTAAACCTACTCCATGATTTTCTGCATCTGACTTTGTAGATTTCAAGCGGTTATCTCTTGTTTTTAACAGCTTCCCTTTATAACTATTGTCTACGAACAATAATAGATTATTTTTATCAAATTTCATTTTGACATTTATATATCTATTTTCTTCAACCTTCTCTGCTGCTTCCACTGCATTTTCCAGTAAATTTCCCAATATCAGACTCAGATCAGCTCCTTTAAAAGGCATTATCATCGGAATACAAATATCCGTTTTAAAAATTATTCTTTTGTTTTGGGCAGTTACATACCAATATCCAATAAGTGAATCAATCACAATATTCCCACTATTCGATATTGAGGCAATCACCATACCGCCCTCTCCCATAATTTCTTCAATAAAACCTGTCATTTTTTCATATTCTTTATTTTCTGCATAAGCAAGAATGGAAATAAGATTATTCTTCATATTGTGTTTTATATCCCGCAACTGCAACATTGAAAGTTCTCTTTCTTGCTGATGACGTTCGCATAATTCCAGTTGCTGTTCATATACTGCTGCCATTCTCCTTAACCGCAAATCATCAGCCAACTTCATATAGACATAAAATATCAATATGTTCATACCAAGTAAAATAAGTACAGTAAATGTAGAGTTTATACGAGTACGTCCATTATTATTTGCAAATCCAAGCATAAATATATTGTTCATGATATAAATGCTTCCTGTTGGGATCAACACAAGTAAAATACTGTATCTGACCGGCAATTCCTTAATATCATCATCTGTGAACACTTTCTTTAATGCAAGAATTACTGCATTAAAAAATATTTTTGAAACGAAAGAGCCTACTTGGCGAACTGCAGCATATTGAGGGCAGTATGTTAGCAAAATATAGTTGCACAGGGTTTCCATCAACATCCAAATCGCATTAAAGGTAATTACAAATACACCTTTGTTCCACCATCTACCTTCATAAGTCATCATAACTGCCAAAAACGTAAACATAATCGTCACAGCAATATTGATGTAGGCAGGAAAACTAATAATCGTTGTTATTCCAAATTGCCAAATCACGAACAGCGTTATACCGATCACCGACAAATACCTTTTTCTCTTACGAGCAAAAAATATATCGAAATAAAAAAAGAATAAATATACTGCCCAAAGGCAAAGCAATATATCTATCCCACACATTAATACCCTATTCGTCCACATAAAACGTATCCTCCATAGAACAATATTGTTCACTAATTATCTTTCTCCGGTCTTCACTGATTGAAATTTTTTGTCCATTATCCATTACTACAGAATCATAAGATTGTCCGGATATATGTTTATAATTCACCAGAAAAGACTGATGAACTCGCAAAAAAGAAATTTTACATGTTTTAAGGGTTTCTTCAATCTCATTAAGTTTTCCGTACAGTTCAAGGATTTCTTGTTCCGTTACAATAAATATTTTTCGTTTGTTGCTTTCAAAATATAAAATATCCTTGATTGGTACTTTATGATTCATACGTTGATAACTATAGCGAAAATAAAAATCTTCACTATTAATGTCTTCATATACCGACTTAAAGCACTTTTCCATTATTTTATCTGTTACAGGTTTTACAAGAAACTGAAACGGTCTTACCTCAAAGGATTCCCTCATATAACTTTCATGGCTCGTAACATAAATAATTCGCACATTTTTATCGTATGTTCTAATTCTTCTAGCTGCCGAAATACCATCTTCTTTATCCATTTCTATATCCAGATAAATAACATCATACCTCTCACCTGCTGCGATAGCATCTGCTAAACTCTTTCCATTCCAGAATACTTCTATTTCAGTATCAACAAAATTTCTTTTAGCTATATCCTGGAGAAGTCTTTCGATTTTTCCAGTTATTTGAATATCATCATCACAAATTGCTATATTTAACATTCACTCCACTCTCTTCTGCATGTTTGCTGATTTTTTCTTCTCACTCGTTTTTTTTACTATTTGTATAATTGACCAAATCATCTCCTGATCACATGGATCTAACTCTTTATACACTTCCACTAAATCGTAATATTCGTCTAGTACTTCGTTCATTTTCATCTGCCCATTCAAATCTCTTTTTACATCTGAAACTCCCAGCAAATAATCTGTTGTTACATTGAAGTAAGCAGCAATCTTTTTCAGAATATCTACTTTTATTAACGTAACATCTCTTTCGTACTTACTCAACATTTGCTGTGTTATCCCTAATTCTACTGCAAGGATTTCCTGTATTAACCCTCTTTTCTCACGTAATTGTTTAATACGACTTTCCATAATTGCCTACCTCTTAATCATGTTGTACTATCATGCTACCCTATTTCATTCATAGCGATACAAATAATAGAAGTAATCAATTACGCAAAATATGCAAAATACGAAGACGAGCAGTGCAATCGCACTGCTCAAATCTTATTCATGTAGCCATATAAATGATGTTGTTGCGGAATATATTTCCTGATAAATAATATCCGCCATTTCACTTTCAGAAGCTTCTTTATTTTTTTCTCCTATTTCTCTTCCCACTTCATTGTTATGTAAGTCCATATCTCTATGTGCTGTTTTTGGATATCCGTCTGATTCTGTTCCTGTAACATCTTTGTCTTCATGAGCAGTTGCAAATAACTCTGCTCTTTCTTTTCCTATTAAAACAGTCATTTCAGCATTCCAAATTCCATGACGAAAAGCATCACTTCTATTTCCTAAACCATTTGTCCCAAATTTTGCCTCTGTCTGCGAAGTAGCAATATTTTTTGCTTTATTTACCTTTAGGGCATCAAAAGGATAACGAATACATAGTTTCTTTTCTGAATCTGTAAGCGCATTCCAAATATCTATAATCCCCCTTTCCACATCTTGATGATTGGCTTCCAAAAAAGACATGAGCATTTCTTCTGAATAATCTGGGTGAGTGGCCTTAATGTTCTGGATTTCTGCAATCAATTTTTCAAAATCCCTTTCTTCTGCACCAATCAAATCACTTCTTTGCTGGTCATTTTCGCTTGCCATAACAGAGAATGGAAAAGCCATTATCACCACCAGCATTAGGCTGAATACTTTAAATAGTTTCTTCATAGAATATACCTCCGATCTCATATTATGATTATATTTTACCATATTTAATGTACTATCCCATCTACATGTAATTTTTTCGATTCCCTGTGTAATAATTCCCATAGAGGCATTTTCAAAAAAAAGAATGGCAGTATTAAACAACCGCCATTCCACTCTTCATATACTTTTTACCACAGTAAAATGCAACCAAACCTGTATCTTCCAAATTTACCCATTTTTAGCATTTTCTATCTTTATTTCACTTCTATTTTTACTGTTCCTGAAAAATCATTACCTACAATCCCGATATAATTACTGCCATCTGGTAATGTTATTGTATTTTCATAAGTACCTGTTGTTTTTATTAAAGTTTTAGGTTCATTGCTACCAGAAATAATGAATATTTCAGCTTCTCCTTTTGTTATTTCTAGGTTACAAAACAATTCAACCTGCTTCCCTGCCGCTCTTTCTATTGTTGTTCCTCCAAAAAGATATTCTGTATCAGAAAATTTTTTGTACTCTGCTTGATATGTCCCCGTATAATAATCTTCCCCATAATCTCTTTTCCCTTGCAGGTTTATATCATTGGTTAATTGTACTTCTCCCACCTTTTCGACTACTGCATTATATTTTTCCAACACCTCCTCTTTTGAACACCCAGACAATAACAAGCAAAACATTAGAATAAAGAAACAACTTTTTTTCACTTATAACCACCCTTTCTTTGGTTTGACTTTTTTTGTTTTTGTACGAGTTTTTTTGTTCTCCTTTTCTTTCATTGTTGCGACTAAAATTACAGAAATAGCGACAATAATTATCAAGCTACATAAACACAATGGAAAACTCCATTGTACGGATGTATCATAACTTCTATACCCAATTAATCCCAGACTTGCAGTAATAGGATATATATTAGCCAATGTCATATTTCCTGCTGCAAACATACCTCCATATCCATACACAAAAGCAACAATGACACCTATCATAAAGCCGCCTGATAGTCTGCTTGTTATAACAATAATTGGTAATACCGCTAGATACAAAAGTAAATTTTCCAATGTTATTTGTACTAGCCCTTGGATTACCAAATTTACTGTAAATCCAGGAAAACCAACTATACACTCTGCAATTAACGTAAATATCGTACAAATAAGCCCAAATAATATTGATAACATTGCACATACAATAAGTTTTCCTACCAACAACTTTTTAAATGAAATTGGAATGGTAATAATATTCTTCAAAACATCGTCTTTTTCTTCCCGCGATATAATATATCCAGCAATCAAAGCTATGCACATTGGGAAAATCATTGACATATTA
This sequence comes from Blautia sp. HCN-20427, assembly GCF_037890365.1. NCBI lineage: Bacteria > Bacillati > Bacillota > Clostridia > Lachnospirales > Lachnospiraceae > Blautia > Blautia sp. HCN-20427. Next base: position 37,654 of record NZ_JBBKBX010000005.1, read on the forward strand.
TTTTTGATTACCTGCTCTATTAAGTATCGAAAATCCCATACAGATCCATCATTAGCCATAGAAGTAAAAAGTGTCAATAGAACAGAGAGTAGCATAAGAGCTATCCCCGCCCATATAATATGATAACGTTTTAATTTCAATAATTCTGTTTTTACAATAGTCCTCAATTTTATTCCCCCCTTTTCTTGTACAAACAGTCAATTAATAGTATTGAAATTCCTGCCATAATCCCAAGAATTAATATTACTTGAAAAGTTGAAGGAATTAATCCATTCATTTGTACAAGGTTCATATTAATTCCATGTCTTTTCATATCTCCAGCACTCCAAAATGTTGTAAGCGGCGTAGGAAGTAACCATAATATTGTCTTTGGTAATGCATCGAAAAGTGCTGTTGCACTCATATTTAAAACGCTATAAAAAATACATAATAAAACAGAGAAAACATAAGTACGACTAAAAAATACCACTATAACAATCAATGGTAATGTTCCTGCGGTAATAAATATTCCTGTTTCAACCGCCAGAAATATTTTGTATCCTAAACCGTATACATCTAACGTAAACATACCAACCAGAACTGTTGCTACCGTTGATGCTATGCAAAATACAACGCCTATAATAAATAGCACTATAATTTTTGCTGTAACTACTTGCGTACTGGATAGTGGGATTGTTTTAATATTTTTAAATGTATCATTATCACGTTCAATAAAAAACAACATAGCAGCTACTACTCCGATAATACAGGGTAATAAAAATTGGATTCCATACCCCAATACCATATTAAATAGTCCGTCAAATGCGTCCGCTTTATCAATATATTGCTCCATCATAGCTGGTGTTGTCATTAAATAAGCCAATGGAAGCGGAAACATAAATGCAGCTAAAGTTACTAAAAGAATAAACTTTTTTCTTTTCAGTTTTTGAAATTCAACCTTAACTAATTTAAGCAATTCCTTCACCTCCGGTCACCCTTTTAAAATAATCTTCCAATGTTTCTTCGCATAAATGAACTTCTGTAATTTCCAATCCTTGCTTTACAAAAACATAAGTAATTTCTGATCTAGGGATTGTTGTATTATATAATTGAAGTCTATTTTTATCACATATTTGAAAATCATCACATTCAAATTCTTTTCTTAAAATTTCCGCTGCGCGCTGGCTATCCGATACCATAAAATTGACATAGCGACTATTTTTTTTCGCCAATTCTTTCATACTTTCTTCTTCAAGTAAAATTCCCTTATCAATAATCCCTATATCATCTGCCAGTAATTCTATCTCTGATAATATGTGACTAGAAATCAAAATAGTTTTTCCCTGAACATCACATAACTCTCTAATAAACGAACGTACCTCTGCAATACCTATAGGATCCAAACCATTAATAGGCTCATCTAATATCAGCAAATTGGGATTGTGCATAACTGCCAATGCAATGGCCAGTCGTTGTTTCATCCCAAGTGAATATTCCGCAAATAACTTTTTATCACGATAGGGCAAACCGACAACTTCCAAAGCATCTCTTACACACTTACTTTTATTTAATCCTCTAAGCTCCGCAAAAATACGAAGATTTTCAGTCCCAGTCAAATTAGGATAAAATCCTGGTGATTCTATTAAACTACCTATATGCGGTAAAATATCTTTACTATTGGTTTCCATACTTTTCCCAAATATTTTTATGTTTCCCGATGTCGGTTTTGTTAATCCTAACAGCATTTTCATTGTAGTCGTTTTTCCTGCTCCATTACGTCCCAACAGTCCATAAATTCTTCCTTTTTTCACATGCAAGTTCATTGCAGAAACACTCTTTTGCTCTCCATACTGTTTTGTTAAATTATTGGTTTGAATAATATATTCACTCATTTTTTTATACCTCCTTTTTTTATACTGTAATTATATACCAACTACATTGAGATTTCCTTGAAGTAACCTTGAGGTAACCTTGAGATTTTCCTCTTTCTCTATACTTCTTTTTCCACAAGATGTATAATAATTTAAACTATAAAATTTTAGGAGATAAAAATATATGTATGATAAATTTATACTTATCGTTGATGATGAACAAGAACTACTCACCCTTATTAAAACAATATTTGAAAGAGCAGGCTATACAAAAATAATGACCGCAACATCTGGAGAAATGGCTTTACAAATAATAAGAGAAACTCTACCTGACATGGTTATTCTTGATGTTATGTTACCTGGTATGGACGGATTTGAGGTATTGCAAGAAATCAGAGCCCTCAGTAAACTTCCGGTTCTTATGCTGACCGCCAAAGATGCAGCCGAAGATCGTTTTTCTGGTTTTGAATTGGGAGCAGATGATTATTTAATCAAACCATTTTTGCCTAAAGAACTATTGTTACGTGTTCAAGCTATTTTAAAAAGAAGTTATCCTACAGAGAAACGAATTATAGAATTAGAAAATTCTTTTATAGATATTGATAAGGCAGAAATACATCGTGAAAATAAAATTATTCCTTTGACTGCTAAAGAATACAATATATTATTAAAACTTGTAGATAATGCCAATCACATTGTAACAATAGGAACTCTTTGCCAAACTGCTTGTGGTGAAATGTGGCAAGGGTATGAAACTACCCTCATGACACACATTCGGCATCTTCGAGAAAAAATCGAAAAAAATCCTTCTTCTCCTGTTTCACTGCTAACAGTTAAGGGGCTAGGATATAAATTGCTAGTGAAAGGAGTAAAATAATGAAGCTTGCCAAGCGTTTTTTTAAAAAATATCTTCTTTCCACCCTTATTATATTGATTTTATTTTTTGTACTAAATATTATTTTAATATGTGGGACTTTACTCATGGCATGGAATAATTCTACTGATCCAGATATACCCGTCCAAACCATTAGCAAAAATATCACGCTCAATGTAGATGGAACAATTTCTTCTACTGATTATATAGAAAATATTCTAAAAAATAAAAGTGCCTGGGCGATGATTTTAAACGAACAAGGAAATGTCATTTGGGAAAAATTTTTACCCGAAGAATTGCCAAGAACCTATTCAAATTTACAAATAGCCAAGTTTAGTCGGTGGTACTTACAAGAATATCCTGTTTTTATCCAAGAACATTCTGCCGGCTTATTGGTTATCGGGTGCGAACCTAATAGTATAACAAAATACAATTTTTCAATAGATATTAATTATATTCACAGCCTAATAGTCGGTATCTTTTTAATGATTTGTTTTAATATATTACTGATATTTATATTATTCTGGCGTAATACACATAAAATAGAAAAATCTATAGTGCCAATCATTGACGGTATTGACTCTATTGCTCAGGGAAAACCCATTACCCTTTCAGAAACAGGTGAACTTTCAAGTATAAATGCTGAACTAAATAAGGCTGGAAAACATCTTCTACAAAAAGAACAGGCGCGTGCCGAATGGATTAATGGTGTTTCGCATGATGTCCGGACACCTCTTTCTATTATTTTGGGATATGCTTCTGAAATCGAAAAAAATGAAGATGCTTCGCAACCTGTACAACTACAAGCAAGTATAATTCGTAAACAAAGCGAAAAACTCCGTAGCCTAATCGCAGATTTAAATTTAACTTCAAGACTAGAATACTCTATGCAGCCTTTAATAAAAACCAGTTTTTCTCCTGTGGAAATTGCCCGCCAAGTAATCATTGGCTTTATGAATGGACCAATAGACAACAAATATTCTTTTGACTTTCATTCATCATCTGATACGATTCCAGTATTGATCAAAGGAGATACGGAACTTTTTTCAAGAATGCTAAGCAATCTAATTCAAAATTGTATTAATCATAATCCTCATGGTTGTGAAATAACAGTTGAAATTTTAAAAGAAAATGATACCTGTATTATTTCCGTCATTGATAATGGTGGCGGTATGACTTCTACACAAATAGAAAAAATGAATAGTGGTATTTTTCCTAATAATATGTACAATTCAAATGGGGAGTCTGTTCATGGATTTGGTCTAAAATTGGTTTACCAAATATTAACCGCCCATAACGGAAATATCAAATATGAAAATATACTTCCTCATGGCTTAAAGGTCATATTAGAGATACCTATTGAACATATTGATCCGTATGAAGAAAAGATCTCTTAAAAGAACAGGTGAAAGCCATTATCTGACTTTCACCTGTTCTTAATTATTTACACTATCATAATATGCGCCCTTTAACTGAAGTAGTTCCACATGTGTTCCGGATTCAATTATTTTTCCTTTTTCAACTACGTATATTGTATCAGCATCTTGTATGGCATTCAGTCTATGTGTAACTACAATCTGGGTAATATGTAGTTGTTTCAAATTATTACATATTCTTCGTTCTGTAAGAGGATCTAAGTTGCTTGTGGCTTCATCAAAAATAATAACTTCCGGTTTCAGTGCCAATGCTCTTGCTATAGCAATACGCTGTTTTTGTCCTCCTGAAATGTTCTGTCCATTTTCTCCCACAAATGTATTAAGTCCCAATGGGAATTTTTCTATATCATCTTTCAGTTCTACTAAATCTAAATAATGATATATTTCCTCATCTGTCAACGTATTTGTAATATCCACGTTTTCTCTAATTGTTCCATTCATTGCCATTGGAACCTGAGTAACTATGGCAAATATCCGATCTATATCCTCTTTGCATATTTGTTTTATATCTTCCCCGTTTACTAAAATTTGTCCTTGATAATGAGAAAAGACGTTCAATAATAATTTTGTAATTGTAGTCTTTCCACTTCCTGAACTTCCTACAAATGCTATCTTCTCCCCCTTTTTTAGCATCATACTAACATTCTCTACATCTGGCTTCGTGCTTCCATAGTAAGAAAATGTTACTTGCTGCATTTCCATAGACTCAAATGAATTAATATGCTGAGTACCATTTTTACGGTTAGATTTATAATTCATTAACTCTTTTAAACGAATCATTGTTTCCTTTAAAACATTAATTTGAGGTACCACCAAAGATAGAGTTTGAAATGGACCTGTAAAATATCCGGCAAGTGTGACAAAGGCTATTAACGTTCCTAATTCCAACCTATTATCACAAACCAAGTATCCTCCTATAACGTAAAGTATCAATGAAGAAGCTATTGAAAAAGCCCCCACCACCGACTCCATAATATCACTTATTTGTACACGCTCACGTAATCTCTTAATTAAATGCTTATAATCCTGTTTCAGACTATCACTCAGCATATTCTCTATTCTCATGCACCTTATTTGCTGGATATTAGTCAAAGTTTCTACCATTCGTGCCTGTAATGCACTCTGATCTGCAATATAATTTTTAACCTTTATTCTAGCTTTTTGATTTAAAATCATTACTATTGTTATCTGTATAACAGTCATTACTATTATAACTGCAAACAATGGTATTGACTGTGTTATCATCATTATTCCGCAAAAAACAGCAGTAACCACATCTATCACTGTTGAAATTAGAGCTGTTGATATAAATTCGTATATATCACTGACACTATTAAAGCGATTTTCAATATCTCCTGATGAATGGCTTTCAAAATAACTTAAATCAATATCAAATATTTTATTCAGCATTAAAAATATAGTATCTTTGTATATATTATTCTGTAAAATAAGTATTACCCTTTTTTTAGCTAAATTTGCAAGTAAATAACTTAATGCCACTGATAATATCAGTAACGCATATTTTACAAAATTGAAGCCTAATGTATCATACGTTATTTCATTGACTATTTTTTTTATAATGAGCGGTGGAATCAATATAATTCCCTGTGTAACCAACGTTAGAATACTTGCCAGAAATAATTTGCTTTTATTTATAGGTATAAGAAAAGACTCACGTTTCTCACGTTTATAATTCTTTTCTGTTGGTCGAACACATACAAGTACATCTAAAAAATTCTTTTTAATAGATGAATAATCAACCTTTTCTTTTCCTTTTAAAGGATCTAAAAGTATATATTTCCCATATTTTTTCTCCGCAACTACAACATAATGATTTTCTTTTGAACACATGATAATCGGTAAACATTTTATCAAATTTTCTTCGGTTTCGTAGTTTCCATACGCCTTGAATGAAAAATTATGTTCTTCCGTAATTTCTTTCATTTTTGCTAAAGACATACCATTTCTTCCAATACTTGTTGTAGCTTTTAATTCACTAATATCTATCTTATATTTATAATATTGGAAGATCATTGTCAATGCTGCTATACCACAGTCTGTTGTCCCCATCTGGCGAATCAATGGCACACTTTTTTTGTGCATAAATACACCTCCCTAGTATAATAAATTAGTATTGGAAATAATAAATTCTATTATTTCCAATACTATCATTTTAGACTTCCAGAGCAATTACACAAGGTAAATCTTTTTTTATATCTCGCAGCAAAGAATATCCCATGCCACATAGTCCTGTCATAAATCCTTGCAATTTATATCCATATAGATACGCATTATCGCAATCAAATACACCATTACATACATTCTCAGCAATAATATCACGAATATCTACATAATATTTTTCTATCTTTTTATCTGAATGGTCTTTTAAATATTCAAATAAAATTTCTGTATTACCTAAATTACCATGACATAGACAATTGTTTCCTAAAATTCCCTCTTTTAAAATTGTATTCACTGCTACTTTTATATCATTTTCTATCAAATCCGAATACCGCCCATTCAATATGACATTTACTTTAGATCGGCTAAGCAATATGCCTGCAGCGCCATGACACCAAGCAACGGTAAAACTTCCTCCATCAGATGCTTTTTCTCCTGCATATACCCTTTCGTCTTTCCAATTTCCTTTTTCTTTCACAAATAAAGAATTTTCAAATTTAATGCCATCGAGCAGTGATAATAAATACTCCTCTTTCTGAGTCACCTGCCATAGTTTTGCCAGTGCTAAAACTATTCCAGATGCTCCATGTGAAAATCCCGCTAACGGCGAAGTTCTTCCATCTCCATTCCATCCGCCTTTAATAGAGCCTTCCTTTTCCTGAGCATTTACTATTATATCTCCTGCTATTTCTGCCGAAGCGATATACTCTTTATTTCCGGTTAGCTGATACATATTGATCAATGTAATAACTGCGCCTGCATTACCATAGACAAGATCAAAACTGTTATCTCTGGTAATCGCTTTCTTTAATATTTTATAGTGCTTTTTTGCATAATCCAAATATTTTTCTTTATTTGTAATTTTATACAGTACCTCATAAGTGTACATTATAGACGCTTCTCCACCAAAGGCGCCACTGCTTTCATTTTCTATTCCCTCATTTCGTTCACACATCTCATCTGTGTATGTAAATAATTCCTTTTCAATCGCATTGCATATAATAAGGTACTCCTTTTGGGGATCAACAGTATACAATGCGTTAAAGAAAATTGCTAGCCCAGACATTCCTTCATATAAATAGGTACCAAGTGGTCTTATATCCCATGAGCAGTCATCTTCATTTCCTATTAGAGTAACACCAATCCAATTAACTTCTGTTCTATCTTTATTAAAAACAGCAGTTTTTATAAGAGAATCAGCCAATTTCTGAACAGCTTTTAACAGATGAGCCTTATTTTTTTCTCTGTGCGGAATCATTTTCATTTGTTGAAGCTCTATCTTTTTATCCTCAACCTGAAATTCGTTTATCTCTGTCAGAATAATATTCATGAACATTAATTGCCTTTTTAAATCATCTTCATCTAACAATACTATCTTTTTCTTTAAGTGTTCCAAACTGGTATATTCAAAATAGTCTTCGATTTTCTCACCTTCTGATCCGAAAAGAGATTTACCTGATGTATTGAGATAAAAATATGGAATGTCCATGTTTAACATGTCTTTTATCTCACATTTCACAACACCTTTATCTCCTTGTGTAGCTTCATACTGTTTAAATAAACTACACAAAAACATTTGTCTATCTCTTCCATCTTGCATAAAATCCGGATGAAAAGATGTGTGTAATAACATAGAATATCTTTGGGTATCCTGAACTAAATGGCGAATATTTAAATTACCAAACATATCGGCATATTCAAGAAACTTTTCTTTGTTCTCCAAAACATATTTATACGCATCTTCAAATCCTGCATTTATTTCTTTTAGATAATGAAATGCTGATACATTTTCTCCATCTAATTTAACAAGATTTTGATTTACTCCAGTTGTAGGATGTTCATATACAAATCTCATATTTGAAGTACATAAATCCGCTATTTTAGGAATAACTATAGGATATTCCTTTCCCTCACTACCTTTAATTGCACTCATATCTACGCCTTGGCCCAAATTTGAAAACCTATAGTGTGGCAATAAACCTGAGTATAATACTGACTCATGAAGGATATAATTTATTTCCTCCTTTGCAGAATTTGTTCTCCCTCTTCTACGGTTATCTAGTATAGTTTCTGCATCTATAATAATTGGATATTCTCCTGCGGCAATCACATTTTCTTCATGTAAATCATTTGTATTAAGAATATAACTACCGAAAATCAATATTCCAAATCTATAAAAATACCGTCTGATTTCATCCTCTGTTTTACAACTTTTATAATATACAAATTCCTCCCAACCATACTCCTGACAATCTAATATTTTTGGTTCATACATCTCATATTTACAACCAGCATTTATCTTTCCCAGAAAATCGAAATACACTTTTTCAATTTTTAATGAACGTGGTTTATACACAATTTTAGTGCCATTATCCAACTTAAGAATACTTACCCCATTCCCTTTTTTATGAGAATCCGAGATATTAGAACTTATTTCAACTACATTTTTAAATTCTAAACCTCCACAAAATTTATTCGCAATTTCATTTTTATCTTTATTAAGTCTTTCTAATAAAAGTACATAATAAGAAGATAAGTTTTCTACGGTTTCTGTAACTGAACGTAGTAAACATGGATATATATTGAAAAGCTCCTGTTTATACGATTTCTTACTTAAAAAATTATTATTATAATAATCGTATTCTTCCTCTGAATTTCTTCCATTCAGTTTTCCCGTCTTCTTACAAAGATACATTTCAAACATTAATATTCCAAGACTGATCTTCCCTAATCTCTCTAATAAGGTATTTGCGTATGTATCTATAATAGAATCCGTCAAAAAAAGACTTGTTCCATTTTTTAATATGTCTATTCCGTAATTGATTAAAGGTATAAAAAAATTATCAAATGCCAATTTTTCTCCTTTGAATCCGGAATAGTTATAATTGATTGGTTTTTCAAATAATTCTATTTTTACCTTTTCCATTTCTGACATCACGTGATTGTTTTCACATACATAATTTTCAGAATTTAAAACTTTTACTAAATCAATACCATAACATTTCTCAGCAACTCTTAATGTATCTTCTCCTAAAATCTTTTTCCAATATTCAAATATATCTTTTTTATTTTCTGCTTCTGATGTTGTATAACTTCTTTCTGTAAAATATGATGCTCTCTCAGTATTCATGTTCTTAAACACCCCATTCTGCTTTCCATTTCAACTCACAATTCGTATCTGTACTGCACAAACTTCAATTAACGCTTACCCTCTTTATCAACACCTGTGTTTATTTCTTAGGGCAGCAAGGTTTCAGCAAAGTACCAAAATAGCATTCTGCTGTACTTGTACATAAAACTCCGCCGGAATTTCTGGTTTCACCAGCTCCTGCTACAAATTTGTTTAAATCTGCTTCCTGCAGCTCCATCATAACGTTACCAGCTGGATTGCTAAAGTTTTCTTCTCTTGTAATAGGATTTCTCATTTCACTCATAATTATTTCTCCTTTCATAAATCAATTTTGTACAGTACAGATACTAATTCTAAATTGAAATGGTTGAATTATTTTCTTCTGTTCCTTACATTTTAGATAATACACCTTTTATTTCTTGAAATTTTATTCATGTAATAAAATCGACTGTCTATGTAATTTTTGTTAGAATATTAATAGTTTTGTTTTTTCACATCTTCCATATAAAAATATTACTGTCTACCAACGTAACCGTTCAAAACAAAAATCTTTTCTACAATGTCAAAAGCGGATATGCGCTAAATCGCATATCCGCTCCAAATTCTTTCAAACCGCAAATAATATTTCCCTATATATTCTCTGCAACTCTCATAATATTCAATTATCCCACCATATTTTTCGATATTTGCTAGGTGTCCTCCCATACTTCTGCTGAAACGCCTGGTTAAACGTCCATTGGCTTTCAAATCCGAATTCAAGATAAATATCCATAATCCTTTTATCTGTATTTTCCAGCAGATTGGAATAATAATGATGTAATATTCATCACCAAAAATGATTATCAAATTTCAACAAAAAGATGTAAATAATATCAAATACACCGTCTACCTTTTACCTCAATTTTTTTAATCAATCTTATTTCCGCTTACCAACATTTTCTTTTTTTAAAATTTTAGAAGTTTTTACAAGTGCTTCTATTAAAGTTAAACCTGTCAGAATTACAGCAACCCCCATCATAAATAATGTCCATGCTTTGCCCTTATCAAAGGTTACCAAAATAGCTATCACAGCTACAGGCATGTTTATATATCCTAAACTTGTTGCCCATTGAATAAAAAAGTTCGGCCAAAACTTTTTCTCTTCTTCCACTTCATTCACTGTTTTCACTTTTTTGGCGAAATAAAGCATACAGACTATAGATACAGCTATCAGTATTATTTTCCATACACAATTAACTTTCGTTTCCTCTGGTGGAAAAAAGGTATCTATCATGATAACTGCTATTCCAATGATAAATGCTATTTCACTATACAATCCTGAATAAGCGGAATCTTTCATGTCATTTACTTTTTTCTCTAAAGCAGTAATTACAGATTGGTGATACTGTTTTGCACTTTTCTTATTTCTGTTCATGTAATAAATCCTCCATTAATAATAACATACTATTTCATCTCAATTATATCTCCCAAAAACTATAACTTTTTCAACCGATACCCCACATTGACCAACGTTTCGATAATATCATGTCCCATCTTTTTTCTTATCTTCCATATCACATATTCTACTGTTCTGTATGGTATCTGATCATCATGATAATGAATACCCCATACAGAATGATAAATATTTGTCTTTGGCATTACCCAGTTTGGCTTTAAAGCCAGTAGATATAAAACTTCAAATTCCCTGGGTGTCAGGTCTATCTCCTTTCCTTCGTAGATAACCTGATAGGACATTGGATTTAACTGTAATTTCCCGTTGCCCAACACTACATTCTCTTTATATTCTGGAAAAACATACTTCATGTGTATGCCTCCTCTTGATTTGTAAATTCAACTTTTCTCATTCCAGAAAGAAATACTGGACGAAAACTCCCCGCCCAGCACTTCTTCAATTATCAGTTATTTTAATGCACTCTCTATATCCTCCGCTGCCTTTTCCATAATTTGAAGATACTCTCGGAGCTTTTCAGACTGGATATTTTCCTTTTCTGCAAGTGAATTGATCAGAAAACAACTTGTTTTTATGCAGCTTAGCGGATTTCGGATATTGCTCTGCAGTTCCGCCCGCATAGTACGATAATCATTTTCTATATCCAGTGTCCTTGTTACTGCCCTCTCACAAATATCCAGTAGTTGATTGATACACTCTGCCAACTCCTGCACCGGATTATTCAAATACCTGCACCTAACTCTTTGTTCCAAACATTGTTCAGAAAGAATACCATTCAAATCATTTAACAGCAGTCTACATTCTCTATCACATTCCATTTCTACAGTTCCATTCATGCGCGATAATCAATAATAGAAAATTCCTTTTTCTCAGGTCGGTATTTGTATATAAGATCATAGGCGCCATAATTTTCGTCTAAATCTTCACTTATGTAAAGAGCAGCTATCCCCAAACTTTTTGCTGCATGATAAGTAAGTATTGCAAGATCTGCCTTACTCTGCTCTTGCATTCTTTTGAATAAATCGAATATCACAACAACCTTTCTGCCTCCAGAAAAGGCACGCGCACAGATACATCTCATTTTTTCTCTATGATTAAGATCCGAAGGATATTTTTGTAATAAGTGGCCTATGTCAAAAGCCTTAACCAATTCCTCTATATTGGATTTATCTCCATCTAACAGACTTGGCATAGAAATGTTTTCTTCAACCGTCATAAATTCAATCAGCGGAAACTCTTCTGCCGCTATTCCAAACAAGCGCCTGTTTAAAAGAGAACGACTATTTTCGTCCAAATCAAGCCAGTCTTTATTACATACAAATATCTCTCCTGTTTTTGGTTTTTTATATCCGCAAAAGATTTCAAAAAGTATCCGTCCAAAATTTTCCCCACACATAAAATAGCAAACTTCTTTGGAATTTACCTCAATGTTTAAATTTTGTATATGGGCTTCCTCATCTGCCATATTTTCAACTAGAAATGGATACATAGTTTCTCTCCCTTTGTATTAAAAAGGCACTAGATAACAGAAAATTCTTACCTAGTGCCTTTTTCTAAACTGCCTTTGTCTGTATTTGCAAGTTTTACCACCAGCTAGTTACTACTGCTGTACAGTTATTGTATCCACTCTCCATACAATCGTGTAAACAGTCATCAGGATCACAGTACTGTACTTCAATTTCAAATATTTCTTCCTGTACTGTTCTTTTTAATTTCTCCATAATAACTCCTATCTCCAACCGGTAATAATCGCATCACAGTTATTGACCCCTGAGTGTATGCAATCATGCAGACAATCATCAGGATCACAATACTGTACTTCAATTTCAAATGTTTCTTCCTGTACCATTTTTTCTAATTCCTTCATAATGACTCTCCTTTATCTCCAACCGGTAATAATTGCATCACAGTTATTGACCCCTGAGTGTATGCAATCATGCAGACAATCATTAGGATCACAATACTGTACTTCGATTTCAAATGTTTCTTCCTGTACTACTTTTTCCATTTCCTTCATAATGGCCTCCTTCTACCTCCAACCGGTAATAATTGCATCACAGTTATTAGTTCCTGAGTGTATACAATCGTGCAGACAATCATCAGGATCACAATACTGTACTTCGATTTCAAATGTTTCTTCCTGTACTACTTTTTCCATTTCCTTCATAATGGCCTCCTTCTACCTCCAACCGGTAATAATTGCATCGCAGTTATTAGTTCCTGAGTGTATACAATCATGTAGGCACTCGTCTGGATCGCAATACTGCACTTCGATGTCGAATGTTTCTTCCTGTATTACTTGCTCTAAAATCCTCATACTCTTTCGCCTCCTTTCCAAGTAATTTTATATTTAATAAACTTAAATATCCTATCCCTCAATTCTAAGTTTTTCTACAATACTGCCTTTGCTAAATACCTTATATAATAATTTAGGTAAAAATATTGTTAGTATAACAATATTTCCACCTATAAGAATAGCTGGCCATATTACCATATCAAAATGCATAAACCATGTATCTTTACAAATCGGACCAATCAATAAAAATCCCGATACTAACGAACACACTAAGCCTAAAAGAGCTGCATAAACAGAATATAGCAGACTTTCTCCTGTTATCAAAACTTTAATCTGTTTTTTGCTCATTCCCACACTTTCCATTATGGCAAATTCTCTTCTCCGACTCAAAATATTTGCAATTGTTAAATTCAAAAAATTGATAAGACCTGAAATTCCAATAATACAACTAACAACAATTCCCACTGCATAAATTGTATTTTTCATACTTTCCATATCCTGTTTTATCAACTCAGCAGAATTAAATCCAACTTTTCCTTCAAAATTTTCAACGAATACTTCAATCTCCGATGAAATTTGTTTCATATTTTTTTCATCGACATTGAATGTATAATTCATGATTGTTGGATTTTGATATAAATCTACAAATGATTTTGAGGAAAGGTAGAACATCGGTGCATCTCCTCCAACAATATTTATACCTGTCGTCATATTAGGAGCCTCATATTCTGTCGGGCTAACATACGCATGTGCAATAACCGTATAAAGTTTTTCCTCACCATCAACAAAAGCCTTTATTTTATCACCTAAATTGCATTGAAATTCTCTCGTATCTTTTGAAGTACGTGAAACTGGCAATGCTTCTATCAAGAAATTCTCTTGCTCCATTTTATGAAAAATACTATTCTGCTCTATACCTGCAATAGAGTCTACTAAATTCATTCTCTGGTAAACATTTTCATCTATTCCATAGACATTACAAATTGGAAAATTATTATTTCCCAGTATTACACGCCCATTTTCTGTAGCTACCATCTTCACTCCATTTTCAGATATAATTTCATCTTGTATTGGTGCATTATAATCAAATGTAACGTTTAAATCATCTAATGTATTTTTATATATAATCCCTTCCGCATTAATTTTAAAGTTTGCCTTAATGCTATCTATTACTTGGGGTTCTAAACCATCACTATGTCGTGTATAACCTTTTAAATTATTAAATAGATTACCACTTCCGATTTCAATATCCGCAGCACTTTGTAATCCAACCCCTTTTTCTATACTAATACTATTTGCCAGAATAAAAACTGAATTAAAAAACACACAACATAATGCAATAGATATAACAATAAAAATACTTCTTTTTTTGTTTCTTCTAAAATTATCATTTGCCATTTTAATTATGCTAAATTTATGCGTTTTTTTCTTTTTCTTATTTTTTCTTATTCCCGTTTCCTTTATAGCTACCAATGGGGAAATTTTAGATATAGTACGTAATGGTTTACCAATACTTATTTTAACCGTTGCAATCGTAAATATCGTTGCCACAACAAAAATCAACGGATTTGGTGCTATTACTATTTCTGTTTTTAAATATTCACTTGCAATAGTATTCACTGTAAACGGTAAAATAGATTTACCGATAAAATACCCTGTAACTAAACCAACTGGTATTCCTAGCACAAGTAACCACAATGTCTGGATTTTAACAAGTAATGCAATCTGAGATTGTGTCGTACCAATAGTTTTAAGTAGTCCATAATTTTTTATATCCTGCATAGCTGAAATAGAATAAATATTATTAATAAGCAAGTAGCCTGCCAAAATAAATAAAACTATAAAGATAATCACTGCGCCAATCACAGAAAAATCCAATTGTGGATTTGTAATTGAATTCACTGCACCAGATACAACATCTTTTCCTTTTTGCTCGTTAAAACCTTCAATGATCTTATTTATTTGTTGCTCCACGTTCTTTTTAGATTCAAAAATCACCTCTGAGAAATACGTTCCAGCATATTCCATGTCCTCATCGTATGTATAGGGAAACAAAGATTCATTTTTATTCATAAACTCCTCTGACACTAGCAATACACTAACTTGTGAATTTCTAGCTTCCCACCATCCGGAAACTGTCATTTCATAAACATAATGCTCTTCTCTTAAATCAAATTCTATCCTGACCTTTTCTCCTACTTTGGGTGTTACTCCTAAACTTTCTAATGCTTTATCTGTAGTAGCAATTTCATTAGCCTTTTTCGGTGCTTTCCCATGCGTTGGCCTATTAAAAGTTAATTCTTGCTCTATTTGATCCATATAATCAATTTCAACATTATGATTCTTTGTATTACTTGCAAATCCTATCGGTCTTCGACAACCACTAACTTTTATGTTGCTATTTTCCTGCAACTGCTCAAACTCATTTTTTGTTAAATATCTTATATCTCCGTCTGCTTTACTTCCCTTTTGCATCTGCATAGTAGTCTGTATTGATTGATATGTTCCCGTACAGATTGTTAACATAGAAGTAAATAGCATAGTGGTTAGTATAATTGCCAAAATAGTAATTATATTTCGTGTTTTACTTTTTCCAAAATTCTTTTTTGCAAGATTAAAGATACACTTTTTATTTCTAGTCAAATACACCGCATTCCCTCCCATTATGCGTCTATAATTTTCCCGTCCTGAATTCTAATAATTCTATCCGCCATTTGAGCCAAATTCATATTATGCGTAATCATAACAATAGTCTGACAAAATCGCTGACTTGTTTGTTTCAATAAGCCCATTACTTCAAGACTTGATTGTGTGTCAAGATTTCCTGTCGGTTCGTCAGCCAAGATGATAGCCGGTTTTGTAATCAAAGCTCTGGCAATTGCAACCCTCTGTTGTTGCCCACCTGATAGATTTCCAGGAAGATTCTCCAATTTTTTATCAATGCCCAAAATTGTAACAATTTTGTTCAAAAAATCTTTATCTATATCATTTCCGTCTAATTCCACTGGAAAGACAATATTTTCATAAACATTTAATGTTGGAATTAAATTATAATTTTGAAAAACAAAGCCAATGTTCCTTCTGCGAAAAACCGTTAGTTCTTCTTCATTTAATTGTCCTATTTTTTTGCCTTTTACTAAAACACTCCCAGAAGTTGGTATGTCTAATCCACCAATCATATTTAATAATGTAGATTTTCCACTCCCTGAAGCGCCAACAATAGCAACAAATTCACCTTCTTCTATCTCTAAAGAAACCCCATCTAAAGCTTTTGTAATATATTCACCGGAATCATAATATTTTTTCAATTCCTTTGTTTCAAGTATAGTCATGCTATTACTTCCTCCATCCTAGAATTTTTAGTTTTTATAAATCCATAACCATATAGGGTTTAAGATTTCCTTTATATCCATAATCTCACCTTCCTATGCTATTGAAAAACTCCTCTATTTCTACAGAGTCAAAATAAAATTCTGTAATTTTTCCATTCGTAATTCGATATAATGCTGGAACACCTGCAATCAGCATATCTTCATAATTTGTAATAGAAGCATAGTCAATTTCCGGTGTCTGAATATCTGTATAAATATCTCCTACCTGTGACCCAGGAAAAGCAGGAATATCGTCTGGGGTAATGGTCACAAAATTAAAACGCATTCGCTTTCCGTAATCATTCTTCATATTTTGGTATTTTTCTTCCGATTCGCCCGGTAAAAATACCTTGTTTCCATCACTGTCCACATATCCTATCTTTTTGTTATATTTGGAGCGTGTTGCTGTCCAGTTATATTTTTGTAAAGGACGATTTTCTCTTAAAGCATAATCTACAAAATATACATTATCATTTTCTGCCGCAAAATTCAGCATTTTATCTTTTACCTGATTGCAAAACGGGCACTGAACCATATAAAAATAAACGTAGTAATCCTCCTGGTTCTGATTAAACATATCCTTCAAATTGATTTTCGTAACATTTTCGTATGGATCTTCCTCAGAAGCCACAATAGCAGCCTCTTCCCCTGTTGAATAAGCAAGAACACTCTCTGCATTTAAAGATACTGTCATCACTGTAGCCGCTGTTAATAAACCTACTGTTTTTAAAAGTCTTTTTCTATTCTTCATAACTAATTCCCCCATAATAATTTTTCTAAATGTCCTTTTTGTTTTTCACAAAACTTCTGGAAGATTTCCTCGTCGCTCTGCATTCCCAGAGTAAAATTGATACAAGAATGACAGAACAGATTCACATCACAATCCTTACATTTTTCCATTCTCCAAGGTCTTAACTTTTCCAATTCCTCTTTCCATGCCGGGTTCTCAATAATTTCTGTAATTGGTGTTTCCAGCAGATTTCCCATAAAAAGATTTTCCAAATTGCTAAGTGGAGCACAAGGATATACATCTCCGTTTTCACTGATATTTAACTCCTTTTTACCAGGCTGACATAATGCACATCTTAAATGCTGCTTTTCCAATTTTTCTATGTATTCCATTGGTGGAAGCAATTCTCTTTGGTTCTCTTCTCCTCTTCCTGAAGGAGCAAATCTTCGGATCAATGGTTTTACATCTAACTCTTCACATAATTTATAAAAATCCTGATCATGTCCATAGGTATATTTTGTTTCCAGCATGGAAACAGATACTTTTTCCATTCCAGCTTCTTTTAATTTTTTGATCCCAGCAATCACCCGGTCATAAATCCCTTCTCCTCGCACTTTTGTGCAGCTATAGGAATCAAAACCATCAAGACTGACGGAAACACCATCAACATTCTTTTTAATGATTTCCATAAGCCGGTCATTCAGCAGTAACGCATTTGTAGACAAGGTAATTGCACCTTTATAATTTGCCCTTAAATATTCCAGTATCTCGCAGAAATCAGGACGGATTAACGGTTCCCCACCTGTCAGGTTAATCTGTTCTGGATTTAAAACCAACACCTGAACAATCACCTTTTTCCAGTCTTCCGTATTCATGTGATCTACTTCTTCTATACAAGCAGACGCCACACAATGTTTACATCTTAGATTACACCTATTGGTCAAAGAAAGATATACGATCTGATACGGATAGGTTATCTCATTTTTCATCTGTTCTTGCGAAATATAAAAATGAATCCGGCACAGTTTCTGAAATAACTTATAGGCATTTTTCTTTACCACAGTATCTTCTTCCTCAATGGTAAAATCCCCATTGTTCTCTTCCAGATATTTTTCAAGATACTGAAAATAAGCCTCTGAGGTTTTTACAAATCCTCCGTTTCTGGTGTTACACAAAACAACTCTTTCTTCACGTACTAAAACTTTTGCATTTGGACTTCTCATATACATATCTGGTTCCCTCCTTTACAACTCAATGATAAAGTCTGCATTTTTTTCTGCATCCGCTTCATGCGAAAATAAAATAACAATGCTATTCTGTTTCAAGTGTTCTATAATATCATAAAATTCTTTTTTAGAAACACTATCCAGGTTTGATGTAGGTTCATCAAAAATATATACAGAACGTTCTCTACATACTGTCCGGATAATACCAATTTTCTGTGCCTGCCCACCTGAAACGCTTCCAGTATCAATAAGCTCCGACTCTAATGTACGCCCCATTTCTTCCAAATCTTTATAAAATGATAATAAAGAAATATATTTTTCTACCGGAATAGAATCATTAAGAGCAATATTATTTCTTATAGTGTCACGAAAAATCGGCGGCTTTTGAAAACAAATTCCTATTGTTTCTGTAAGTATTTCCCTGGAAAGATTAGTAATGCTTTTCCCATCTAACAATATAGTTCCTGAAAAGTCATTCCAGATTTTTAACAAGATACCAGCCAGTGTACTTTTTCCTGAACCATTTTTCCCTTTAATCAGATAAATAGAGCCCTTCTCAAGATACATATTCAAATTTTTTCTATATACTTTTACATCTTTATAACTGAAATTTACATCTTTTATTTCAATTTTTGATATATCCATTTGCTTCACCCCACAATCTCATTAATTCGGTCCATTGATACTTTTGCCTTTTGGAACTGTCCAATTACAAGCATGATTGAGGACAGCGGATTAAACATTCTTTGTGTGTACATAATAATCACTGTCAGCTCTCCAAACTGTACCTGTCCCTTAATCACCATAACACCACTGATTGCCAGTACAATCAAAAAAGTAGTGGTACTAATGAGCTGCGGTACTGAACGGTTATAGGCCATTAACATATTTTGCTTTAGGATTTCATTTCGCAAAGAAGTTTCGTTCCTGCAAAATTTGTCTATATAGTAATTTCTTCCATTTAACGCCAGATACTCATAAAGGTTGCTTACAAACTCCTTAATCAGACCATTTCCAACATCCATTTTTCCCATTACTTTTCTGGACTGGCTCATGATTTTTTTGTTGAAGAAAATCTGAATAGCAATAAGAATCGGATAAATCAAAAGCATAAACCAAAAGATAACCGGATTAATCTGTATCAGGATTACCGCTGTAATAATCACAGTCACAATTTGTATCAGCAAATCAGAAAGCATACGGGAAGAGAGCATCTCTATATTATTAACATCTGCATTCATGCTGGTCATAAACAGATTTGATTTCTTCTCTATTTCCTTCCCATCAACCTGAAACATTGCTTGTATCAACAATAACTTGATTTTAACAATAAAACCATTTGACATTTTGCAAAACAGATAACTCAATGCCAATGCTACTGTAATAGATACAAGCTGGCATATAGCCATATATGCAACATTGGTAATAACCGCTCCTGGATCTTTTGCCGGAACTGCCTTATCCAGAATATTGGTAATTAACTGAGGATAAATATAAGTCACTATGGCGTCCATAGCTACCAATATAATTCCAAACAGATAACCCCATTTATACTTTCGTATCTGCTCCAAAACAACATTCTTTTTCTTCATAACACATATTCCTTCTTAAATGTTCAACCAGATTATACAGGGTACAAGCATCACCTACTTTTATGGCATGATAATCCGGTTTCGTAATTTTCAATTCCCCATATATCCCGCTGATAAAATCATAAAAATTAAAGAAATTCACTCCTGTAATTTGGGAAAGAAATGGATACCTGCTGATTTCGCCAAGGGAAGATGTGCAGCCAAACTCTAACAATCTCCTGTGTATTTTTTCCAAAATCATCTGTCCCACTTCATCAGTCTGGAGCTTTCCTACACACTCTAAATCAATTTCTTCTAAAGGATCATCTGTCTTTTCCAGTATGTTTAATGCCTCCTGTACGCTTTTTATATTCGGTGCTGTTTGCATAGCTCTGGCCAGAATACCTGCCACATAAGCATTTCCCTTTGAAGTTCCCTTAAAAAAATTATATCGTCCGGATTTTCCTGCAACAAATATCGGTGAAATATCCGCCAGAACCTGAACGTTTGCCGCCCTGTCTACAAGAATTTTTTTCTTTGCATCTGGTAATAATTTCCCCACACCAATCACACTTTTATAAATTGCCGGTATGGTATTCTTTGCATTATTACATTCCGAAGTACAGATAATCTTTCCCTGTTTTTCCAAGTCATTACAAATGTCCCTCAATTCCTTTTCCATAGCAGGATCAAGAATTTGTGTTACGGAAAGGCTCAAACAGATGAGATCCACCTGTAGTTCCCTGCACTTTTTTAATGCGGCAAGCAGTAAAGAACTGGTCGTTTTTCCTAATTCATTTACAATTTTTATAGGATAAAATTGTGTCTGCTCTGCAAATTGTAAGATACAATCAATGCAGTTGGTTCCATGACCAAAAACATCATCAAAATTTCCCTCTTCAACAATTCCATTATCTTCTGCACTTTTTTGAAAAGAGAATCCCTGAATTACATGCTGCATAATTTCCTGATTTTGTGTATCTACACCGGAGTCTACAACTGCCACTTTAGGACTATACATGGAATCCCTCCAATATATATTTATACTTTTTATAAATCCGATAAACAATATCTCTTTCATTGCACTGGAAAGCAGAAACAGTGTAGTAATCTCCGGTATATGCTTTATTAATCAGTTTACATACCTGGCTGGAGCAATTCTGTTTAAATGTACAATCTCCACACCCTGTCACCGGAATTTCGTTAATCTTATGGAGAGCCTCCAGTTTTTCCGGTTGTAATCCTTTCCAAACATCTCCCAGCCAATAATCCACTTTATCCGCAGCTAATGCACATGGGTAAATTCCACCATCCGCAGATATATGGAATGTATTTGTTCCACCGTCACAGCCAGTACGTCTTCTGAAGGTTGCCTCTTTAATATTGAATAATAAATACTGTGCTGCTTTTTTATCTTTTTCTATCATGTATTCCATGATTTTTTCGTAGTTTTCATAATATATCTGCATATCTTGCTGGTTCCATGCAGCCCCGGCATCTAATGCAAAAGTTACTACTCCCATATCCATCTGATCCAGATAAATATAATTTTCAGCCATAGCCGGAAGGGTTTCCTTATTGACAGTCATTCTGACCCGGATGTATTCACCTTGCTCTTTTAAAAACTTTAAGGTTTCCACTACTTTATCAAAGGAAGACTCACCATTTGGATAAATACGGTTTGTATCATTTGTTTTCCTATTTCCATCAATGCTTACAGAAATCTGTACCTTACCCTTTATAAAATCATAAATATCCTTCTCAAACACTGTTCCATTTGTTGTCATTGTAAAAATAATATGACCATCATACCGTTCTTTTAAGGTTTTTATAATATACCGAATAACGTCAAAATTCAGTAATGGCTCACCACCATGTAAAGCCACATTAATCCGTTTTCCTGCAGCAACAGTTGCATCAAATTTATCAGTAAAATATTTAATTGTCTGTTCTGCTGTTTCCAATGTCATTGTTTTTGGCTGCTTATGTACATAGCAGTATTTACAAGCTAAATTGCATCTTTCAGTTACCCAAAATGTAATATTCATTTGGCTTTCCCCCTTTCTTATAGAATTAGTATACTTACAAAATCTTACCAAATTATTACGCTAGAAAAATATGTATAAATACAAAAGTGTCCCTGTAGGAAAATAAATCTGCTCCTAAACCAGAAAAAGATCCTTGCCTTTAAAACAAGAATCTTTTTCTGTAATTTTTCGTTCTTTACCAGATTGTTGTCATATAGGCATCACAGTTATTGACACCTTCATGTTTGCAATCGTGATAACAATCACTTGGATCACAATACTGCACTTCAACATCAAATACAACTTCCTGGATTTTTTTCTCCATTTTTTCCATATAGCATTCCTCCGTCTTACCAGATTGTTGTCATATAGGCATCGCAATTGTTAACGCCTTCACCGTAACAATCGTGATAACAATCACTTGGGTCACAATACTGCACTTCGACATCAAATACAACTTCCTGAACTCTCTTTTCTAAATCTTTCATGGTTACGTACCTCCTTACAATACTGAAGTGAAATGTGTGTTACAATGTCCAGGTGCTGTCAAACAATCATGGGCACAATCATCTGGATCGCAATACTGAACCTCTACATCAAAAGGTTCTTCCTGCATTTTCATTTCAAGTTCTAACATATTATCCGCCTCCTTTCGCTTATATTTTGGTTTATCAGCACTTTTATGCTGTAAATCATCTTATCTACAGATTTCTGAGGCGTTCTGTAATACTTCCTTTTTCCCAAAAATAAATCCCTGCCTCAGAAGCAATAACAGCTATTATTAAATACAACACTATGACGATGGCTGCCGGAAGTAATGTAAATTGGAAAGTAAAAAGCCAAATAGAAGAACAAATACCCATGACTGCTGTCATACCGATTAGTGTTGCAAGTATAAATCCACCAATTGCAGCATAAAAAACATATCCTACACTCTCCCTTATAATCAGTTCACGCAACTGTTTCTTTGTTGCACCTATACTTCTAAATGTTGCTAATTCTCGGTTTCGCACAATTAGGTTTGTAAAAATAATATTCACAAGATTTACAATTCCAATTACACCTAAAATTCCTCCGATTAAGACACATAAAATTCTAATCAGTGTTTTGTAGTTTTCGATTTCGGAGTGCCTTTGCTCTGTAGTTTCAAATCCTACATCAGCAAATTCTTGTGAAATCTGATTCAACATTCTTCGCACAGCAGGAGCATCTTTCTCATCTGCATCAAAAGAATAATTCACTAAATTACCTTTTCCATACAATTCTTTAAATAAACCTTCTCCTAAATAAAGCCAAGGACCTAAAATAGTATCATCACCAGTTACACTACTACCTGATATTTGCTCTGAATCTATTACCAAAATTTGAGATATTACTTCTACTTTTTTTAATGGTTTTCCGTTCTTATAAATCGTTACTGTTTCCCCAATATCCGGTGAATTTTCTAAATTATCACTGCTATAAGTACCTTTTGTAGTTTTGAAAACGGCAACTAAAATATAATCTCCACTTTTTAATTTTTCTTTAATGGTAACAATATTTTTTTCCCCATCTAAAATCTCCATTTTATCAACAAAATTTTCAGAAACACCGCACACATTACATAATGCTTTTTCGTCTTTTGATAATGTTACCTGTCCATAGTTTGTTATTGCTTCATTCGTAATTACTCCATCAACTTCTACATTGGGCATATATTCTTTTATTTCAACGCCTTCACTGCCCCATTCAAAACTTATGTCAGAATTATCTACTGTATTTTTATATAGTCTAGTAGCATTTCGGACTATAGAATTTTTCTCTACTTGCTCTATAGCTTCTTCATTCAATGCTGCCGAAGATCTAACATATCCAACACTCGGATTTAAAGTATCTTTAGATGCAATTAAATAATCCCTCCGCATTTGTGCATTAATATATTTTTCTTCATCAAAACTATTAGAGATAATCCACAAAGAGTTGACAAATATAATACTTAATATAAGAGAAGTAAACACTAAAATCGTTCTCTTTTTGTTTCTTTGCAAATTACTCTTTGCTATGTTCTTAATGGATCGAATATCCTTTTCTGCAGTTTTTTTCTTTATCTCTGTATATTTTGCTGTTTCAATTGCAGAATACTTTGCCGCTTTTTTGGAAGGTCTTCTCATGCTTAAAAATACTGTAATCAATACAAAGATAATTGTTAAAATAAAAATAGCTGGATGCACTGATTGTACAATGGTAATTTCTTCCTCACTATATTCCCAATTTTTCAGAATAACTGGTAACAAAAGTACACCTAGTCCATATCCCAGAAGCAAACCAACTGGAATACCTATAAGAGATAAAAGAAACATCTGTCTTCTCATTAATTGCTTAATCTGTTTACCTGTCATTCCAATCGTTTTCATTATTCCAAATTGCTGGATATCCTGCATAACACCTATATCAAAAATATTATAAATCAGCAAATATCCACATAAAACAAATAAAGCTGCGAAAAAGAATAGTGAAAGAATAGTTCCCGTATTTCCATCTTCTGAATATAATACATAGTTCACTGCTATGTGAATATATTCTCTTCCATTAGAATCCTCTGTTTGTCCTCCAAGGCTTTTCACATACGCTTTAAGGTTCTGCTCAATATCCTTTGTGTTCTTCATGCAAACGCTTGCATAATACGTTCCTGATACTTCTTTATCATCATCATAAGTATTCTCTGTCACTTCAGGATTATGTTCTAAAAATGCTTCTGATACAATTAAAAAATCGACCTTAGAATTACCCGTATACCAACCTGCCAATCGCATATCAAACTTATATTCCTGATTTCTCAGTGTAAAAGATACCGGAACATGACTTCCTATTTCTTTTTCTATCCCCAGTTCTTCCAATGCTTGCTCCGATAATAGCACTTCTTTCTCATCTTCCGGCATCTTCCCCTCTTCCAATGAAAGGTAATACGCTTCCATACCTGTTTTATCCAGATAGTCTATTTCAATAGGCCTCTTTGTTTCTCCTTCCAGAAATGCAATCGGAATCCTTCCTCCGACACTTTCAAATAAATCTGCGTCTTGAACTTTCTGAAACTGTTCTTTATTTAAATATCGAAGCTCTGCATCTGCTTTTAATCCTGAAAGTCTTAACTGTGTTTCCTGGATGGATTGCATACCGCCAAATCCAATTTCCAATACGGATGTAAATAAAATGGTAGTTAACGTAATCGCCAATACAAGAAGAAGATTTCTCTTCCTATGTACTTTCAAATTTCCCTGAACCATTTCTTTGATTATTTTCTTTTCATTACTCATACGATTTTACCATCTCTCATTCTTATAATCCTTGATGCCGTTTCTGCAATTTCTTTACTATGGGTTATCATGATAATCGTCTGATTGTAACGCTCCCCTGACTCCCTAAGCAGCCTAAGAACCTCTTCGCTTGATTCACTATCCAGGTTTCCTGTCGGCTCGTCTGCTAAGACAATATCCGGCTTCGTGATCATTGCCCTGGCAATGGCAACCCTCTGCTGCTGTCCACCTGATAAGGTGTTTGGTAAATTTTTCAGCTTATTTTTAATACCCAGGATTTCTACAATTTCTTCAAAATATACTTCATCAATTTTACTGTTTCCCAGATAAAGCGGTAACAATATATTACTTTTTACATTAAGTGTTTGAAGCAGGTTATAATTCTGAAATACAAATCCGATATGCTTTCTTCGATACACCGTCAGTTCTTCCGATTTCATTTTTGTTATATCTTTTCCATGTATCAGAACGCTTCCCTCTGTCGGATTATCCAATCCGCCCAGCATATTTAATAATGTTGTCTTGCCGCAGCCTGACGGTCCAACAACAGCTATGAACTCGCCTTCTTCAACAGAAAGATTGACATGATCTAATGCCTTTACACAAATCTCTCCATTACGGTAATACTTTTTTAAATCTGATGTTTTCACCAATTCCATGTTTCTCACCTCTCCTTGTTTTATTTCATCATAATATCTAGTTCTTACCCAATTATTACATTGCAAAAAATTTTCAAAGAAAAGAAGGAGACTCCCTACCTTAGTAAAAAGTTTCCTTCTATATAATTCACTAATTAAATTCCTGTTAATTAAAACATGGTTGTAAAATGATAATTGCAGTGATTTGCTGCATCTTGGCAATCAAGATAGCAATCATCTGGATTACAATACTGTACTTCTACATCAAACAATTCTTCCTGAATTCTTCCTGAATTCTTTTCTCCATTTTTTCCATATAACATTCCTCCGTCCTACCAGATCTCCATAATATGCGCATTGCAATAATTTGGTGCTGTTTGGCAATCATGCCAGCAATCATCTGGATCACAATACTGTACTTCTACATCAAAGTTTTCGTTCTGCATTTTCTTTTCCAGTTCTTTCATTGTCCCGTCCTCCTTTCCTTGATATTTTATGATTTTAAAGTGTGACGTCACCACAAATCATCTTATTTAGTAAATACCTACTTCCTTACCAAATTTGTAAATATACTTGCTTACTGTCTTTATTGCATTTTGAACGGACTGATTTCCGGCTGAGCTATAGGTAT
Source organism: Blautia sp. HCN-20427 (assembly GCF_037890365.1). Taxonomy (NCBI): domain Bacteria; kingdom Bacillati; phylum Bacillota; class Clostridia; order Lachnospirales; family Lachnospiraceae; genus Blautia; species Blautia sp. HCN-20427. Next base: position 64,358 of record NZ_JBBKBX010000005.1, read on the forward strand.
CTTTATTCTGTGCCAGTCCAGCCAATGCTTTAGCATCTTTTGCAGCACTATAAAGCATATCTCCTACTGCTGTATTCTCAGCACTACTATAAACATTTGTGCCAAAACTATTCCCTGCTATGGTATATTCTGTACGGTGTTTGTCCACATACTTTTCAAAATCTGAGTGATTACTATTTACTGCTGTCAGATTGGAAGCATGATGTGGCTCATTCAAATCTGATACATAATGTGTTCCCTTTCCTAAGTATTCCATAGCCTTATCTGTATATCCATCTTTATATGCTGCAACTGCACTTTGATAATAGGTTTCTGCTCTGGTTCGTGCTGTAGGATTTTTCTGTCCCATCCAGTTTTTTCCGGTATCTGGATCATAGAAATGTCCTGCAAACGTGCCATAATCTGTTTCATTTCCTAATACGTCCGGCCAATCTGTATATTCGCATATCACAGCAGCCTTTGTGTTTAATATACTGGCACCTTTATCGTTATTTAAAATCTTCAAGGCATTCGATACGATATACTGGTGTGTATGATCTACCCCGCCGCTGCTAAAGCGCTCATCCGGATTTTCTACATGCTCAATGGGTGCGCCTGGTCCGTAAATTTCATCTGAACCATTCGAAATATCAAGAACCTGTTGCGGTAAATCCTGGGATTCCGCTGCCGATACCGTCCATGATGGCGATACAGAAACACCTACCAAAACCATTGCCAAAAGTACCCCTAGTTTTTTACATTTCATATCTAGTACCTCCCATTTTTTCTTATCAGTATATCCGTAGATTCTTACCAAATTATTACAATTAGTGCATTTAAAAAAATATTTTATCTGAAAAAATCATTATTTACTTTTGCATTTTTTACAATTATAATACATCTTGAAAACCGTAAACGCTCTTTATGGTATAGAAAAACTTAGAAATTTAGAACAGAAGGAGTGGGAAACTATGCACCGTATCTTAATTATTGAAGATGATTTCTCCTTAAATAATACCCTGGCTTATAACTTGCGGACAGCGGGCTATACTGTTGACTCTGCATATAATGCAAAAGAAGCCTTTAAATATTTAAAACAGTATCATTACATTCTTCTGATTTTGGATATTAACCTTCCTGACGGAAATGGATTTGAATTATATTCAGAGTTGAAAGAAAAATCAAATGCCAGTATTATCTTTTTAACCGCAAATGATTTAGAAAATGACATAGTGAAAGGATTTGACCTGGGTGCTGATGACTATATTACAAAGCCTTTTTCACCTGTCGTCTTACAAAAGAAAATAGCTGTTTTAACAAAATATATCACAGAAAAACAAAAGGAAACCATATATGAAGACGGTAATCTCTGCATCAATTTCTCGCAAATGACTGCGACACTGGACAAAGTTCCCCTGGAATTATCCCCTTTGGAGTACCGTATTCTGCAATATTTTATTGTGAATAAAAAGCATATTTTAAAGCGGGATCAGCTTCTTGAGCATCTCTGGGATTTCTCCGAAAACTTTGTAGGTGATACTTCCCTAAATACTGCTATTAGCAGACTCCGAAAGAAAATCGAAGCCAGCGGGCATCGTTATATAAAAACAATCTATGGAACTGGATATATGTGGATAGGTGACTGATATGAAAAAAACATTTTCTTTAAAAAAAATATATATTATAGTTTCCCTGCTATTTCTATTGATATTTTCAGGAACCTGTATCATATTGCGTACACTTACATCAGATCCTAAAGTATTTTTACTTTTTACCGTTTTCACTTTCCTTCTGCTTATCTGTGTATTTATTCTCTTTTGTACGATTTTCCACAAGCTCACCTTGTTTACTCGTGAACTTCATAAAACATTGGACAGTATGATTGAAGGAACCTATTTTTCCCCTGATGAAAAGTATGACGAAACTTTACTATCACAGATCAATCATCATTTAGGAAGATTGTACAGTATATTGGAAAACACAAAAAACTCTGTAAATGCCGAAAAGGTACAGCTCCAGCAGCTAATTTCTGATATTTCTCATCAGTTAAAAACCCCCATGACTACGCTGTGCCTGACAGAGTCCGCTATGGAAAAAGCCATTACAAAACCGCAGGAACTAAAGACTTTATTTCACACAAATACCGCACATTTGAACAAGCTGGAATTTTTAATCTCTTCCCTTGTAAAAATATCCCGTTTGGAAACAGGTGTGATAAAACTATCCCCAAGTTATCAAACGATTGGTGACACCATTCTCATGGCTCTGGAAAATATCGTCTTAGCGGCTGATCAGAAGAACATTCAAATAACTTTTAATTATTCAGAAGACTTTAAGGCGTATCATGATCCCAAATGGACTTCCGAAGCGCTGTATAATATCCTGGATAATGCTGTAAAATACACGAATGAAAACGGACATATTTCCATAGAACTTTTTACCCTGGAAAACTATACCAAAATAGCAATCACTGATTCCGGTATCGGCATCAAAGAATCGGAAATCCCAAAACTTTTCCAACGCTTCTACCGTTCTCCTTCTGTCAAAAACTTTCCGGGAGTTGGTGTTGGGCTGCATCTGGCACAAGACATTATCAGCCGACAATATGGTTTTATCCATGTGCTTTCTACTCTTCATGTAGGCAGTACCTTTGAAGTTTGGCTTATCAACTCAGACTCTCCTAAATAAAGAAAAATGCCGCTACAGGTTTAGTATCACCCGTAACGGTATTTTTCTGTCTAATTTATAAATTTAGCAACATAATAATTTATTCTTTCCTTCTGCTCAAAATGCAGATAATGTCCCCCTTTTAACATTACCAATCTGTTTTCCTGATTATCACCTAACACACTTCTATGCAACTTCTCCCATCCTGGAAAAATTTCACAATTGTCTTTTGAAACAAAGTTTAGCACTGGCACTTCTTTCGGAAATTTCATGTTCCGCACTATCTTCAGATTATTTTCTACCTGTTTTAATTCATTCATTACAGTCTTGTTATAAGAAGTATCAAGGGAAAGTATCCGAAAAACTTCTAAGTCTTCCTGTGAATAAGAATAATTCTGGTCTGCATAGATAGCCTTTTCCGGATTTCCAATTGAAAATATCCGGCTAATTCCCAACACATTTTTTGTTTTACTTAAATAGGCCATCAGAAGATTTAATTTTGTTGTATCAAAGGGTTCATTCTCATTTTGCTTTGGTACAGAAGAATCTATCCCTATAAAACCACGAACTTCCTCTGGATAAGTATTAGCATAATACAGAGAATACAATCCGCTAATAGAATGAGCCATCAGATAATATCGGTGAACTCCAATCTCCTCTAAACAGGCATGTAATTCCTCTACGATATTCTCTATGCTTCTCTCTGTATCTGCGGGATCAGACAGTCCATAGCCAAAAGGCTCCACTGTAATCACTTTATATGTCTTTCCTAATTCCTCAGCTAAAGGTCTAAACTCTAATACCGGAGAAGGAGATCCCAGTCCTGGGAGTAACACAATAACGGGGGATTCTTCTGCTTGCAAACCAGCAATTTCCACAGTCATCTTTTTCCCATTGACTTTAACTGCATTGCCATAAGCTGCTTGTACCTTTGGTATTTCTCTCTTTTTACAAAAATAATTCCATGTGCTCCCCATGCAGCATAGAATCAGAATTACAATAGCCAACCACTTTATTATTTTAAATATTTTCCTTCTCATAATTTTAGAAACAAATTTCACCTCCCGTTACTTTCACTGTTTTAGATCCACTATTAGTTACATAGAATCTATAGTATCCACTAGACAGTATTGTAAATGATGTTTTATGGGAAGTTCCTGAACCGCTATACTTTTGGGTTCTACTTCCATTCTGATTGATATACCCCATCTTTACAGAGGAAGATACATTCAAGTTTACCCGAAAAGTAACAGTAGTACCTCCACTCACATAAAACATAGAACCATTGGAGTCATAAAAAGATACCGTTTTCCCACTTTCAATACTAATTTGCTGTAGTCCCATTCTATCCTCTATCTGATCTTTATATAAATCTTCTCTACAAATACTATAAGTTGTTATATTTCTTACATTATCGGCTGCTGAAACTGGCATAGCAACCAGGCAAATAAGCCCTAATATTCCCAAAAATATTCTTGTTTTTTTCATCTTTCACTTTCCCCTTTCTACAGTCAATATTCCTTGCGAAATCGTTACTCTGTCACTAGATACATTTTTTAAATATACACCATATTGTCCTGATTTAGGAATATCCAGGATTATCTTATTTTCTGTTTCTGATATAACCTTCTCATCTATCACCTCTCCATTAAAAATATATCCAATCTCTAATGTTCTTGCTTCACCTCTCTCATCACTATCAGACTGTATGAAATCTAATATAAAAACATCCCCTGTTTTCATATCCCAAGTATCTCCATCAAAATCTGTAAGGACAATCATGGTTCCGTTATCCAAATAACACTCTGGCACTGATCCGTTACGCTCTGTTTTTAATTCCATAATATATTTTGCAATAGGAATTCCATCTTTATATAAATTTTCTGGTAAAATGATGTCCGTTTCCACTTCCATTTGTATAGCTCCGCTGTTTTCCTTTTCATATAAAGCAAGTCCGTTCTGATTTTCTAAAACCACTTCCTCATTATTTTTGATTTCACCTGCAGATTTTAAAACTTCATGTGCCCCAACAGTGATTCCTCCAATTCCCATTGCCGCTGCCAAAACAGCTATATATCTCCTGCGATTTCTTTTGGCTTTGGTGTGACCTATCTCAAGAAAAACAATTTCTTTTATTCGCTTCTCACTTTCAATATTTTTATGTTGCATTTCATTTTCAAATAGCTCACAGGAATTATCAAACATTTCACTTATTTTAAACTTCACTGGCATCATATCCCTCCTCCAGAAGAATCCTTTTCAGAGTTTCTCTTCCTCTCCGCAGACGGGTCTTTACTGTTTGAGGATTCATTTTTAATGTTTCTGCAATCTCTTCTATTTTTTTATACCGATAATAATACATAATAAAAATTTTTCTATCCGTCTCTCTTAATTTCTCCAATGTTCTTCCAATGATCAACTGTTGCTCTTTCTGTAAAATCAAGTGCTCTACATCACCATCAATCAAAAGAATATCATCATTAAGTTCCAGAATTTCTCCACGATAAGCTCTTAACCAATCTTTCGCTTTATTTCTTGCAATCATTCCCAGATACGATTTGACACTGCTGTACTTTTTATAATTAATCCTTTCTGCTGTCAGCCATAGGGAAATAAAAGTATCTGCAACCACCTCCTCTATATCTTCCTTGGTACCTTTTTTATGCAGTAATTCCCAGACGATACATGTGATATAGGAACTATATAAATCAATGATTTTTCCCAATGCCCATTCATCTTTCCTCTTCAGTTTTCTCATTAAAATAATTTCATCCATTGTCCAAATCCCATCTGTCTGTTTTTTATCAATACGGAAAGGATTGGAGTTTGGTTTCGTTCTATTTCAAAATATTGAATAAAAAAAAGAATATCGCTTTTGCAACATTCTTTTTTTATTCTCTATATCACCGATTATAAGTGTCCTACTATTCTTTTATAATATAATTAAATGTCTTTAATTTCATTTACTACGTTTTTCCATCAAAACATAAAAATAAGATTGTAATTTCCCACTTTGGCTACTTTAATTTGTATTTTTTTCAAAAAACAACATAATTTTTACTATGAATTGTTTTTCCTCATTTATGCACTTTAGTGTACCATTATATTTTTCAACTGCATCTTTTACACTCGGAAGTCCCCAACCATGAAATTCTCTATTTTTCTTTGTTGTTGAAGGAAAATGTGCAAATGACTCTTTATTTTCTTCACACGCATTAGAAACCTTTATAAGTAAAAAGTGATTAATCCGGCGTATAGTCAACGAAATATTTCCAGGTATTTTCAATTTTTCAGAAGCTTCAATCGCATTATCCAATAAGTTTGCCAATATTGTGCACATATCATGTGGTTTAATATTGGTATTCTGCGGGAATTCCACATTCACATTACAGGTAATTCCTTTTTCCTTCATTTTTCCCAATTTACTATTAATCACTACGTCAACAACGTCTATTCCTGTCCAAGTAGTTTTCGATAATTGCATTATTGGGCGACTTATTTCTGTAATATAATTCTTTGCCTCCAACGTTTTTTCTTCATCTAAAAGCTGATATAATACATTCAAATGGTTATTTAAATCATGGTATAGCTTTGCATTACCTGTATAAATTTCATTAATAGTTTTATAATTTTCTTCGAGCAGTTCATTTCGCATTTCTGCAAAATCTAATTTCATTTTTTCTTCTTTGCTTTCTATTACAAAATAAACTGTAAAAAAAAGTAATGACCAAAGAGCTATAAATACAAACCACACACCTGCCATTGTATAATTAAATGCCTTAAGTGTTTGATTAACTAAGTATACAAATCCCAAAAATCCCGCACAGGATATAATTAAAATTGTATATACATAGTTCTTCTTCAATGAAAAAGAATATAAATATTTCTTTATCATAAAATACAGCAGTATCCATAAAAACTTTATAACACAAATCATTACTACACGTAAAATTCCTCTTGTAGAAACTAGCGCGGTAAATGTATCATAGCCACCATGAAAATTCGATACAAGAGTAAAAATCAAAAAGTCGAAACAGCTTAAACATAATACATAAAAACTTGCGATTGAAAATAGTTCTATATACTTTCTCCTGTAGATAATTTTAGCGGTAATACTCATATATAATACAAATAATATAATCGTAAAATAAGAAAATATTGATACATGATTGCAAATTTGTATTAATACAGTTCCTATTATTGCTAATTCTCTATCTAATATAAAGTTTTGCTTTCCTCGTTGCTTATATAACAAAATACTATATATTTTATATAATACAAATACTTCAACAGAACTTGCTAAAATTTCAATTCCATTATATACAATATTCATATCTGTTCACTCCAGAAGTCACTTAACTTCGTTTTTATTTGTTCCAGTTTTGCCTGGCTTGCTGGCAAACGAATTCCATTCTTCAGTTCTACAATTCCATCTTTTATTCCCATAATATGGGCTAGATTAACAATATCCCCACGATCAACATATACAAAATCATCAGATCGAAATTCTTTAAACACCTGTGTAAGACTCTTTCTTACCTTGGTCACTGAATTATCTAATAATGTTATTACAGAATTTTTTCCTTCTCTTTGAATATACAAAATCTTATGATAAGGTATTTTTTCTACTCTAGTTGGTGTTTTTATTGCATAAAATTCATCTGTCTGTATCTTTATCATATTGATAGCATCCTTCAACGCCTGTGGTAACCTAGAGCCTATTGAGTTTTTGGGTATATATCTAAAGATTGACAATTCAAATGCATCTACGGCATATTTTAAATGTGATGTAATAAATATGATTAGCACTTCCGGTAAATACCTTTTAACATATGCAGCTAAATTTATACCGTCTATATTAGGCATTTCAATGTCACTAAGGATTAGATCATAATATTTCCCTTCCTGAATATCATATTGTAAATTCTCACTCTGAGTATAAACCGTTATGTCTGCAAATTCGTTACTCTTTTTTAAAAATTCCATTACTTTTTTCTTTAATATTTCTACTGTTTTTTCGTTATCATCACATATAGCAATGTAAATCATGATACGCCTCCTTATGAGCAATCACTTTATTATAGCAGATTCTAGTGATTTGTTAAATCATAAATGTATAAAAAATTCCTCTCCTTAAATCATGGAAAAACATTTCTTTTTCATTTATTACCAATTCATACATGTCTTTTGTTACTGCGCATTTATAATAATAAATCCCTGTTTCATGTTGCTTTACTTTTGTTATAATATCTGCTACTACCTCATCTATTTTCATTTCTTGATGCGGAGATGCTGGCCACTTTTTTATCATAGATCGTACCTGAGTTTTATTCAATTTTACCTTTTTTGCAAAGTAAAATTTTTGGGGGAATTTTAACTCTCTTGTAGTTCCTAACTCTTTTAAAACAAGGTCAAAAACATCTTTCCCTTCTTCATACGGAAATCCCATTTCTAAATAAGCCTGTATATGCAAAATTGAAGTTTCTAAATACTTAATATTTTCTGTGTTTTGATAGTATTGATACAACTGAAAAACAGCATCAATAAATGTATCTTTTACGGACATATCTTTATATTGTACACTTCCTGCTGCTAATTTAATTGCTTCAATATATACTCCATTCTCTCTTATCTGCATTTCTATTCCTCCCTATATACTTCATTTAGCATAAAAGATGCCGGAATATCAACACTCTGGCATCTTTTATTTATATACATGTATTAACTTTACCTTATTTCAGACATTCCGGTAATTTAGGCTGATATGAAAGACAAACAGATGCACAATTTGCTCCCCATATTGCACAAGCTTCTATACACATAGCAAGAAATTTCATAGTCCTATAACTCCTTTCTTTGTATACAATAAAAATTTAGGTTTATCAGTAATCAGCATAAATACTGCTACCAAACAAATACTTAATACCATCATACCCATGATCTCTTTATCTACTACTGATAAAAATAATGCAGCAAAGACATTTATGTTCAAAATATTCCTAGCCATAATCTTACACCGACTTTTTTTATTTTCACCAATAGGCTGATTTTCATTAACCACCGGTGCATGGATAGCAATATAGTAACTACTTAATACTAGCAAAATCAACCATATTTCTAATGGAAGCTTTGTATAAATTATATTGTTAAAAAGTAATAAAAATAAATACGAAATGTTACTAATCAAAAAGCATCTAAAATATGTAACTGCATGATATCCACCCGTAAATACTCTCAATGGTGCAAACACCAATAGGAATATTACACCTAATTTAAATTCGTGTAATAAACCTGACACAATCAATATTGAACTTATTCCAATCATTGTTGACAAAATAATTTCTATGCCATAAGTATAAACAGCTTCTTTTCTCCTTTCCGAGCCATCTGCTATTCTTTTTGCAAGTTTACTGGACACTTTATTTAACACTTTTAATCCCTCCCTATGTCATGAATTATAGCAAAACCTTTTGCTTTTTTCTTATTATGTCCATAAATTCAGGGATTTTTGTCCACGAATTCTTTTTCGTCTTCTCCAGCGCATAACAAAAGGCACTAATCAGTGCCTTTTTCTGTATCATTCTTATATTTTTTTAAATCCTCTACCTTATCTAATCTTTCCCATGGTAAATCTAAATCTAATCTTCCAAAATGTCCATATGCTGACACCTGCTTATATATAGGCTGTCTTAAATCAAGCATTTTTATAATACCAGTAGGACTCAAGTCAAAATTATCTCTTATAATATGAATTAACATATCCTCTGGCAATTCACCTGTTCCAAATGTATAAATTCCTATTGAGATTGGCTTTGCTACACCAATCGCATATGAAAGTTGAATTTCACATTTATGTGCCAAATCTGCCGCTACAATATTTTTAGCAATATAACGAGCTGCATATGCTGCTGACCTATCTACTTTTGTACAATCCTTTCCAGAAAAAGCTCCTCCGCCATGATGAGCATATCCTCCATATGTGTCCACAATAATTTTCCGCCCTGTTAAACCACTATCACCATGCGGTCCACCAATTACAAAACGTCCCGTAGGATTTACGTAAAATTTGGTTTCAGAATCTACCATTCTCTGAGGTAAAACACAATCGAAGACATAATGTTTAATGTCTTTTTGTATCTGTTCCTGAGATATTTCAGGATCGTGCTGTGTAGACAAAACCACCGCTTCTAATCGTACAGGTTTCCCTTGCTCATTATACTCTACTGTAACCTGCGTTTTCCCATCTGGTCTAAGATAAGCAAGAGTTCCATTTTTGCGGACTTTCGCAAGCTGTCTAGCTAATTTATGAGCCAACGAAATAGCATACGGCATAAATTCATCTGTTTCATTCGTTGCATAACCGAACATCATCCCCTGATCACCGGCACCTAACATACTTTTTGCATTTTCGCACTCATTCTGCTCTTTTACTTCTAATGCTTCATTTACCCCCTGTGCAATATCCTTAGACTGCTCATCAATACATGTAATAACTCCACAGGTATCAGCATCAAATCCATATTTTCCCCTTGTGTATCCAATGTTACGAAGGGTTTCTCTAACAATCTGAGGAATATCAATATATGCTTGCGTTGTTATCTCCCCCATAACTAATACTAATCCTGTAGTTATACTGGTTTCGCAGGCAACACGACTCATTGGATCTTTTTCAATCAGTGCATCTAATATCGCATCGGAAATTGCATCACAAATTTTATCTGGATGTCCCTCGGTAACTGATTCTGATGTAAATAATATCTTTTCCATATTTTTCTCCTCCCTATTGTGATAACCATGAAAAAATCCCTAAAACGCCAAACATAATTATACCTCTAATAGCATCTTCTAATGTGGTAGCTACTTTGTCTTTTTTTATATTTGTTTTATTGAATAATGTAACAACTGCATAATATCCATCACTTTTTACTATTGGAATGAAATTCACCAGCACATTAGAAATCACCAAATAACAATACGGTAGCTGTTTTGGAAAAAATAATAGTACAAGCAATACATAAATACAATTCATAAAATTTCCAGCCAGATAAATTGCAATCCTTTTGTATTTAGAAACCATATAGCTATATGAAGTATCTACATAAAATGCAGGCCAAATAAACATAAATTTAAACCCTATTTTGACTCGACTTTTAGGATAAAATTTTTTCAAAAATAATACATGTCCAAGTTCATGAATAAATATATTTATTATTAAAACTAAAGTTGCTGGAAGAAAATTTACATCTATAATAGAATACGTTGTAGTTCTAAAATATAAATATAATGTCAGAAGAATCATGAAAATCATTCCCATCATATATAGTATATTATCTTTATCATTTTTTACGAACTCCAGTTTTTCCTTTCCGAACAGTGAATCAAATGTTGCATTATCCAATTTAAAGAAATTATTATTTTTTTCTACAATCGTAAAATCTCTTTTACTGTCCTGAGCTATGGTATATTCTTCATATTTAAATATTTTCAAAATATCCTTCTTCCTTCAGCAATCTTAAAAACCAATCATCTTTAAATAAAAATCCACATAACTCACACGGAGAAGTCAAACTCTGCGGATATTCTATATTCTTTTTCTTTAATAATTCCAAAAATGGTGTAAAACCTTCTGTATAGATTTTATGTAAAACCTTATTATAATCTATAGACTGAATGATTGCACTCAAGCTCTCTTCATGTAAATTTCCCATTAATAAAAGCGTATTTTCTACGACTTGTGAGCAACATGGATATACTTCTAACTTTGCATTAATCAATAATGTTCGATCTAAAAGTCCAATACAGCGCGCTTCATGTTTCTTCAAATCAATAACTTTTATAAACTGGGAATCAGAAAATATCTCTGCTGATCCGGTATTAATAACTGGTTGATATGCATAATTTGTCTTAAAGGCATGTTCCCCCATCTCATTGATAATATCACCTGGCTGAATACCATCTTTTAAGAAGCAACCAACAATTTCCGTACTTACCTCTAAATCATTTGCAATATCTACAATATTTAAGATATTCTGCAAATCAATAAATTCCTTATGAAATTGATCATAACTAAAGGAAATCATTTTTATCTTAGATTTATTTCTTTCAATAAAATTTCTTGCCTTATTGATGTCCTTTCCCCAGAATCCATTAGTTTTAATTGTAATTCCAACTTTTCTACCATAATCAAAATTAATTATATGCTCTACCAAATCAGGATATAGCATAGGTTCACCGCCAGTCACACCAATGAGATCTATAGACGGACATTCCTTAATATTTTTTAGAATCAAATCTAATTCCTCTATTGTAAGAGTTTTACCTCTTACAAGCCCTCTTGAGTCACAACACATTTTACATCTTGCATTACAATTTTCAGTTAATAAAATTCCACATCCTTTAAATTCCATTTTTTTCCCATCTCCTTCTAAAAATAAAAATTATACATAATACAGTAGCAAATAATGCTATTGAATATAAAATATTTTCTTGAATCATCAAATAATCGCTATTTCGTGTATTAAAGTACTGGTTAAACTTTATGAAAACAGGATTTGAAGCGTCATACCTAACCAAAAAGCTCAATTTGGGGTTAGCAATCGAAGCCACCATTGAAAATAACCAAAAAGCAAAATTTACTACATAGGCTCCAATAACACTTTTAAACAAAAATCCCCACATACTTGCCAATAATATTTCATAAATAATTGCACTTTCGAAGTAGAACAAAGTTGCCAAAGTATAAGAGAAATCCTGATACACAATACTTATACCTATAACTCCACCAAAAACAATAATACTCATCCAAGCTAATATCACCGCAATTTTTGTCAAAAAATAGCGAAGCCAATTGTATCCCATAAGTTTATAAAATAGGATATTTTTATTTTTGTAATCTGATACAAAAGACTGAATAATCAATACTGGAAAAATAAGCATTCCAAACTGTGTGATTACCGTATAAATGCTAACGTATAGCTCACTAATTGTCGGATTGGAAATCTTATCCAGACTTACAAGTAGTACATATCCTAGAACAAAACAGATTGCTACAGTAAGTAAATAAAATAAAAAAAAGTGATTTTTTATATTTTTTCTTATTTCCATATTATTCCCCCCTTATATACATAGCTACAATCTCGTCTTTAGAAGCAATTTCTGTAATTTCCAGATTGTTAATATAATAGTATTTCCCTTCCATATATTCTAAATCAGATAAATTATGTGTAATATTGATAATAACCGCTTCATGAGTTTTCTTATATTCCATAAGGAATTCATACAAATCTATAGAACTATTTTTATCCAAAGCATTTGTAAATTCATCTAATATAATCACTTTAGGGTCTGCTGATAAAAACGCCAATAATTTTATTTTTTGCTTCTGACCATCACTCATCTTCTTGATTTGCAAGTTTTTAGATACTTTATTTAATTTTAACAGGTCATATAAACCCATAATTTTCTGTGCTTCAAATTTCTTTTTTAATAATTTTATCACATCATCAAGAGTAAACTCTGCCGGAATATTACTACTGCTTCCAATAAGAATTGCCTCCTGATTTTCTTCAATTTTTCCCTCAAATTCTAACATTCCTACACATGTTTTAGCAAAACTTGATTTTCCAGCGCCATTGCTTCCTAAAATATGGTTTATATATTTCTTATCAAATGAAATGTTTACATTTTCAAGTAGCTTTTTTTTCCCTACTTTCAAACTATAATTAATCAGTTTCATTGCAGTATCCTTTCCAAATAGGTGTTTATAAAATATATGAAGCATTCTATAAACACCTATTTCTCATAAAATATGATAAGTCTACAAATCTCTCGTCTTTTTATATTTAGTGTCCTTTACTACCAACGACAGCTTTAAGGGTAGCGACAATGAAGTACCACATGCTGTTAATATTTTCCAGTTTTAAGGCCTCCATTTTCTGATCCATAACCTCTTTTTTTGTTTCGTTATTTTCTTTAAATTCATTAATTTTCATCTCTAATTCCTCCATTTTAAATCAATTTTTTTATTAGTGTCCCTTACTACCAACAACTGCCTTAAGAGTTGCAACAATGAAATACCACATACTATTGATATTTTCCAGCTTTAAGGCTTCCATCTTTTTCTCCATAACTTCCTTTTTATTTTCATTGTTTTCTTTAAAATCGTTAATTTTCATTTTTATACCCAACCTTTCTTCTTTTCACTAACTATTTTTTACACTTTACAGTGTTTTCAAAATTTCTATTCCCTTTTGCTTAATATATTTTTGTGGGACTTCTTGTTTTCTCTGAAACCATTGATGTATTTCTTACCTCCCTGTGTTTATTCCTAATCCATATGTATTAGATGTTTTGTAGTATAGCACTCAATACAAATAATAGTTATTTTTGTCCACCAAATATTATTTTTATGACCACAAAAAATGCCGCTACAGGTTTATCACCCGTAACGGCATTTTCCTTTATTTTATTCCGCTTTTTCTTCATTACCGGATTTTAAATATGTCATGACCTCTTCCACTGTTTTTCCGGAAGCAAGTAAGGCGCTAAAGATTTCATCTTTCTGTTTATCTTCAATCTTCTTCCTAAGTTCTTTTGCTTTCAAACGCAGTTCTTTTAATTCTGCCTCTGTTGTTTTAATCTCCTGCTCTGTCTTCATAAGCATTTCTTCAAGAGAAAGATTCTCTACTTTTTTACGTCTTGGCATACTGTTTCCTCCCATGCTGATATCTCCTTCATTCTACCATTATTGTTCCAAAAATACCAGTCTTTTTATGAATCGCTCCTATCTCCCTCTTCGCTGCTGTTTCTGGCTTTTGGCATATTCCATCTTTTTATTGTATTCGTCCATGATTGCACTTTCCAGATCTGCCTTAAATTCTGCATTGACTGCATGGGCAATATCCTCCCTCTCTCCTTTTGCAGAATTTTTCTGAGGCATACCTACAAAAGTTTTTCCGTTCCATGCCTGGATCACATGAAGCTGCTGGATTGCCAATACGTCCTGCAGACGAATGGCTACATCTGCCTTAAATGTATCGCTTCCCTGTACCGGATTTACACTCAGATTGTAATACAGCTCTTCCTCTCCCCAACAGCCCTTACAGTCTGTTTTCGTTTCTGTCATATTCTCATAGGCTTCCCTTACGGTATCCAACACTTCCTTTTGAAATTCCTTATCCGTAAACCGGAAAAAAGGAACATACTCCCCTGTTTCATAATCTCTGTAACGGGGCATATCGAGATACAGATTTCCCTTCGAGGACTCTTTAATTGCAAGGCTTTTCACACAGAAGGCCTCATCAAAGGTAATGGTAGCAAATCCTTTCAGGTTATTGATTTTTCCTTCTTCCTGTTTCAATTCCGGTTTATATACTCTGATATTATATTCCATATTGTGATCTCCTTTTCTACTCTATTTTTCGTTACCGAACTGCTGTCTGGCATGGAAGATTTTTAGTTTCCTCCTGCACTTCCACACACTCCTCCTGGTCCTTGATTTCCAGTTCTGCATCAATCTCCATCTGCCGGGTAATATTCTCTTTTAAAAGCTCCTCATACGGGAAGGGCTTTTCATATTCCTGCTTTGCATTTTTTATCTCATTTTCGCAGGTCTTAATTTCTTTTTGAACGTCCTCCACTGCTTTATCAAGGGCATTCAAGCGGTTTTCTATACGGACCATGTTACCGGAGTCACTGCTTTTTAACTCCACACTATACTCCTTCTCTCCCTGAAGGAACAAGATCGGTCCCAGCATATCATTTTGGACAGATACCTGAAACCCCTTATATATACCGACTTCGTGCCTGGTAAAAGCTGTTACCCCTTCTATAATCCCACGCAGAACTTCACCTGCTTCTTTGTGTTTTTCATAAACTTTTCCCTGCAGCGTGATTGCAAACCCCGGCTGTACTTCCATAGCCTGGTTCCTGCGCTCCAAATCCTTTTGAAGTAATTGCAGTTCTCCCTTCAGGCTTTGTATCCTTTTCGGATACTGGAAAGTGACCGCATCTTGCAGGGTAAACCGTTTCCCTTCATGTGCAGCTTTTAGAATTCTCAGACGTGCCACTTCATTATCTACTTGTATTTTTTCCATAATCAGGGGATTTTCAGAAGCTACCGCTTTAATCTCTGCAAAATTTAATACGGTTTCATCTATATCCTCACAGATCCTTGCCAGTTCCCGGCTGGTAAATACCTGGCTGATAAACCGCTGTTTTGTTTCTACAATGCCCCATAAATAAGCATCAAAAGAACCCTTTGTTACATAGCGGTAAATATTGACTTCCTCATTTTCATTCCCCTGGCGGATAATGCGCCCTTCCCGCTGTTCAATATCAGAAGGTTTCCAGGGGCAGTCGATATGATGAGCCGCCACCATTCTGGTCTGGATATTGGTTCCTACCCCCAGTTTTTCGGTACTTCCTATAATAATCCGTTTCCTTCCGGCTCTGACATCGGAAAACATACGGTCCCTCTGTTCATCTGTTTTTGCATCATGGATAAAACAGATTTCTTCCTCTGGAACACCTCTGGTAATCAGTTCCTGTTTTAAATAATCATAGACGGTAAACGCTTTCCCAGGTCCGGGTGTCCCAATATCCGAAAAAACAATCTGGGTTCCTTTCTGTTCCTGGGACTGTACATATTCCTGGTAAATGTTTTCTACTGCTTTATTCAGTTTGGAATCCGAATCTACCGGAGCATAACTGTCCAAAAGCCGGGGATCTGTACCCAAAAGCCTTGCTTCCCCGGTAATCCGGAGCATATTGTCGTCCTTTGGATCTACCACACCTCTATGGATTGCTTCTGCCCTTTCCACCATTTCCTGCATACGTTCTTTGACATAATCAGAGGCTTCCGATACTACAACCTTATATTTTCCGTCCTTTAATTCTGGCCGCTTAATATCTAGCATATCAGGCAGAATAATGTCTGCTACTTCTTTAAACAGGTGTATCAGTTCCGGCAGATTGATAAACTTATTAAACCTGGTCCGCATCCGGTAACCAGTACCTTCCGGTGCCAGTTCCAAAGAGCTGGTAACTTCCCCAAACACAGAAGCCCATGCATCAAAATGGTAAATCCCCTTTTCGTGAAGCCGCCTTTCCTGCAGATATAACTGCATCACATAAAGTTCCACCATTGAGTTTGACAGAGGGGTTCCCGTTGCCATAATGACGCCCCTTCCCTGATTTTTTTCGTTGATATACTGGATTTTCATACGCATATCCATAGCCCTCTGGGAACCGCTGGAACCCAGACCCGCAACATTGTTCATTTTCGTAAAAATTTCCAAGTTCTTGAACAGGTGCGCTTCATCTACAAATAAGGCATCTACGCCTGTTTCTTCAAAGTACATCACATCATCTTTGATTTCTTCATTGTTCAGTTCTTCGATTTTCTGCAACAGTTTTTTCTTTCTGCTTTCCATCTGCTTTATGGACCAGTTCTTTCCCTCTTCTTCCCTTGCCCGGTTAATGGCTTCTACCAGTTGCTCTGCCTGCTCTTCCATCATGGCTCTTTGCCGGTCAGGGGAAATGGCAATTCGTTGGAACTGAGTATGGCCAATAATAATACAGTCATAATCCCCTGTTGCCATTCTGGCAATCATACGCCTGCGGTTTTCCTTCTGAAAATCTTCTTTTCTGGTAATCAGGATCTTCGCATCTGGGTAGGCGCGCAAAAATTCTGCTCCCATCTGGAAGGTCAGGTGGTTCGGAACGGTAAGAAGGGGTTTCGTTGCCAGCCCCAGCCTCCTCATCTCCATACAGATGCAGATCATTTCCAGAGATTTACCAGCGCCTACCGTATGGGCAAGCAAGGTATTTCCTCCACACAGCAATGCCCTTGCCACAGCATTTTTCTGATAAGGACGCAGCTTTAGCAGAGGGTTCAGTCCCGGCAGTTTTAAATAAGAGCCATCATAGCTTCGTTGTCTGTCGCAGTTAAAGGTTTCATTGTAAAAATCCACATATTTTTTTCTGCGCTCCGGCTCCTTAAAAATCCAGTCCCGGAAGGCTTCTTTTATCTGCTCCGCCTTATCCCTGGCAAGCATGGTTTCCTTCCGATTAATCACATAACGCACCTTTTCCCCTTCCTGCACCCGGTCCCTTATGGTCACAATCCGGCTGTTTAACAGTTCCTCTATAATGCTGATCGCATCCATAAATCTTGTGCCATAGGTTTCCCTGGTACGAATGGTTCCTCCAAAAAAATTTCCCCTGTCAATATGGTAAGACATATCTGCATCTAAGCGCTCAATCTTGAGGGCATGGCCACTATGAGCGCAATAGTTTCTCTGGTTGCTCTCCGGGATTTCCAAAAGCTCATAGATAAACTGTTCGTAATCCTCATTTTCAATCCAGGTTGTTCCCAGTTTTACACTGATCTCAGGCGCTGTCAGTTCTTTTGGCTGTACCTTTTCCAGTGCTTCCACGTTGTCTACAAACAAGGGATTATTCTGCGCATAAATCCTAGCAGTACGGAGCTTCTGCCGCACATTGCCGCTTAAATACTCATCTGCGGTTTCCCACCCTGCATTGGGATCTTCTTCTTTTGCCAGTACCGGGTTCTGGTAGATTAACCCTTTTAATTCCTGGAGCATTTCTTTCCTGTTTCCCGGATAAAGAGAGAGCATATAGGGAATATCCACCCGGTTATATTCTGACAGACTGATATGCAATGCTTCCTGGGCATTTTCCACTTTGTCTATCACATCTCTGGGGCGTATGGTCCTTTTGTAAAAAATATCAGCTTTGGTTACATTTTTGTCCTCGTCAACCACTTCCAGGGAAGAAAGCAGGGGATAATCATTGTCCTGCCGGAACGCCATTTTATTTGTCCGGTCACAGAAATATCCATGCGTTTTCACAAAGGCATCATACAAACGGTTTAACTGTTCCTGTGCCTTTTTCAGTTCCTGGTCAGAACAATTTTCCTGCTGTATCTGTAAAATTTCACGCACCAGAAGGCGGATCTTATGCATGGCACGTATCCGACGCTTCACACTTTCCTTTACCTGGCTCCGGTATAAAGACTCCCCTTCCCGGTAATATACTTCGTCCTGTATCACCGTAAACGTATAATTAGGTATCTCTGGAGAAGCAACTAAGACGTCCTGCTCTTCCTTCTTTTTTTCTGCTATGCTTTCTTCATAACAGTTTTTAGGAAGCTCTCCAACTGCGTCCAAAATTCCTTTTTCCAGGTCAAAGTCTTCCGCTTCATTGACCAGGGCTGTATATTTGGAATCTTTCCCGAAAAACTGTTCAAACCAGACCATTTTCCCAAGCATCATTTCCGGGTGTTCCAGATAATACTCATTCACCGGCACCATGTCTTCTGTAAGCCCTGTATAAGTCCAGATCGGCTCCCCAATCGAAGGCTCTGCTTTTTTCTGAAAAAACAAAAGGTCACTGGTAACTGCGGTATTGGCGCTCTTTCCAAAAGAATCTGCCGGAAGCCGGACTGCCCCTAAAAGGTCTGCCTGTTCTGCCAGATTTTTTCTCACAGTGCTGTCATTTTTATCCAACGTTCCTTTTGAAGTTACCACTGCCAAAATGCCTCCTGGCCGAAGGAGGTCCAGGCTTTTCCGGATAAAATAATCATGGACTTTCAGCTTCATCTTTTTATATCGGGGATCATACAAGCGGAAGTCCCCAAAAGGCACGTTTCCCACAATCACATCAAAGCTGTTATCCTCAAATTCCGTTTTTTCAAATCCTTTGATCTGGATACTGGCTGAAGGGTGGAGCTTTTGTGCAATCCTTCCGCTTATGGCATCAATCTCCACACCATAAAGCTGGGATTTTTGCATATTTTCCGGAAGACCATGAAAAAAGTTTCCAATCCCCATAGCCGGTTCCAGAATTTTTCCCTTCTGGAATCCAAACTGCTCCAGGGCTTTATAAACACCCCGCACGACTTCCGGCGGCGTATAAAAAGAACTGTTGACACTGGCCCTTGCCTGGGCGTATTCTTCTGCGGTCAACAGTTCCTTCAATTCCTGATATTCTTTTTTCCACTCCGGGCGTTTACTGTTAAAAGCATTTGGCAACCCGCCCCACCCTACATACCCCGCAAGAATTTCCTGTTCTTCTTTTGTGGCATTTCTCTCTTCCTGCTCCAGTGTTTTTAAGATACGGATCGCCCGGATATTTTTCTGATACCGGCTTTTATCCCCACCGGTAAACTGAAGCCACCCTTCTGGGTAATAATAATCTCCGGCTTCTACCTTACCTTCTGTCTGGACAGAGGTTCTTCCTTCCTGCCAAAGCTCTTCTTTTTTAAGAATTTCGCTATATTCTTCCCATAATGCAGGAAACCAGGGAAGCAGACGGTACATATTCTTCTGCTGCTCTAAGGTTTCTGAATCTTCGGTATAGGCAATCTGGTCCTCCTCTGCCAGATGTGCAGTAAGCCCGCCAAACTGATCCCAGGAAAGTTCCTGCAGAAAATCTTGGCTTTCCGGCAGGGTGATCTTAATCCCATTTTCCTGAATACAAAGCTCATAGCTTCCATGTTCTGTCCGCACCAGATAATAAGGCTGGCCTTCCGGTACTTCCCGAAGCAAAAGCATCTTCAAAAAATGGTCTTTTTCTTCCGGTAGCTGATTAGTCGTATAGACCAGACAGAGCATTTTCTTTAAAATATCCGCCTGGATATTCTGTTTATAAAAGGCTATGCCAATCTCTTCTAATGGGATTGGTTCCTTTTCCTCAATCACTTCCTGCACTTTCTCTGGCTGTAAGGTTTCTTCCTCTGTTTCTTCCCCATTTTCTAAGGCTTCCTCCGATACAGATAACAAAGGAAGATAGGTCCCTTTTTCAATCCGTTTCCCAATTTCCAAAGAAACTTCGTCCCAGTACCAGAACGCCTCCTTCATGGAAGTTCCCTCACTCCAAAGAATATAAAAACCACTGGAACCGCTTTCTGCGGTCAGGATACCGTCTTTTGTATGGGCTTCTCTTTTTACATCTCCATACAATTCATAAAGATAGGCTTCCCGGTCTGTTTCCTCTGGATTGTTCCGGTAAAACTCATAAATTTTATATGGTATCTCCTGCCCTGTCATTTCCAGAAGGATTTTCTCTTTCTGCCAGTTTTCCGGCTGTGCAGGTTCTATCTCCCCAGACAGAAAAGGAACCGCCGAAGCAGTTCCTTTCTCTGTATCCTCTTCTGTTTTTTCCTGTTTTATCCGATCCTGGGGTGAATGATCTCCTCCATAACCTGTTTCTGCGCTTCCATGTCCGCCTGTATCCGAAGGTTGGTCATTTCCAACGTATTGTAAGGGTCGGTCCTGTCCTCTCTGGTCCAGGTCTTCAGAAGACTTTCTGCCAGTTTCTCGTGGTATTCCTCCGCTTCTGTCTGGATTTTCATAAGCCGCTCCATCAGTTTCCCGGACAGGAGCATCATTTCGTATTGTGCCTGGTCCGTTCTCTTCATTTCCTGTGCTGCGATCCTGCCGTAACGGTTCAGGGACGCCAGTATCTTCTCCTCGCTCATCACGCCCTCTAAGACTGGTATCTGTACGCCATTCATTTCCCTGTACTGGATTCCTGCGATCCCTTCCATAATACTGCCTCCTTTCAAGGTCTATGTTCTTCATGGTCCTTGCAATCTGTAACACAATCCGCCCAGATAAATGGGATACTAACCGTCCTGTCCGGTACAGAACCTCCTCATTCTCTGAAAAACCGCAGATAAAAGAAAAATCCAGGGTGTCATCTCGGATACCGCAGCGGCTTTCCACCGCATAACAGACACTGTTTACAAGAAACTCTGTAATCTGGTTTTCTTTTACCTCCTGTCCCTCTCCGGTAAGGACAGCCAGCTTCTGCAAGGATTTTAAAATTTCATATTCCTCTTCTATCATAAACCAAACAATTGTTCTTGTAAAGGCGTCTAAAGAATTTTTAAACTTTTTTTCCTGTTCGTAGATTTCCGGGAACAGCTCCCTTGCCAGCAGTCTGCGGTTTGTCCCATTCACCTGCCAGTTCCAGGGCCGGATTCCCTGTCCCTTTACATCTTGAATATCATAAACATGGGTAACTCCTTCCCCGAAAATTTTGGAAGGAAATACTGCAATTCCTTTACTTCCTCTGGCAACCGGCAAATCCATTTCCAGCCAGGCATCATATCCTGCAAGAACGGACGCATCTGGGCGCTGGGCATATACCATACAGGTATTTAAGAAGTCCAACTGATACAAGCGCCCCATGCAGGAAAGAAAATTTTTCCAGGAATCCTCCGACTCTGAAATCCAGTGTATGGTTTCCTCATACAGTTCCCGTACTTTTGTGATATGCTTCATCTGCTGTTCCTTCTTTCTTTTACAGGTACCAGTTCTTTTGCAGAAATATCACGATAGGAAAAATCATCTGCCCCCAGCACGATTTTTTCTGCATAATAATCTGCTTCTGCTTTTGCAGTTGCCTCCAGTTCATTCCTGCCCCGGTATCTTACTTTTTTCTCCAGGACTTCTGTTATGGTCACTTCATATTCTTTTTCGTCCATGCTTCTCCTTTCTTACTGCAAGCGGCTGGGTCTTCCATACAGCCCAATGTTCGACGGATTGAACGGGTCATTCACTACTCCACGTCTGCTGTTGGCTGCATGTACCATTCTGCCATTACCAACATAAATTGCCACATGGGAAATATTGCGGAACTGCCCATTCTGCTCATAAGAATAAAAAATCAGATCTCCCGGCTCCAGTTCGCCTTCTGTAACTTCCAACCCATGTGTTACCATAAATTCTCCCTGGGTAGAGGCAATCGCCGGAAGGGAAATGCCTACCTCCTGATACAACCGCTGTACCAGGGAACTGCAATCATAATATCCTTCCTCATACCGGTGTTCCTGACTGTATTTGCAGCCTACCTTCGTCAGTGCCAGATTTGCAACGTCACTTCCTACGCCAAAGGAAGGGATCTCATTTCGGAATTCCTCACTCATGACTTCCCTTAAAAGTTCTTCTTCTTTTTCGGTCAGCTTTCCAAGTGCAATATAGTCCTCATAATTCAGGTTCTTGACGTAGCAGCCCTTCTTTGTTACCGTAATCTCATTTTCGTCCCCATCTGCCAGAAACGCTTCAAAAGTCTGATGTCCCCAGGCAGACGCAGTTGCATGATCTGCACAGAAAACATCAAATTGTACCCCATACCGGTCAAATGCTCCGGTATCTTCTACGGTATATTCAATCCCGTTCATAATGATCCTGGTTCCCATAGGGACAAAGGGGTTTTGTGCATCTACTGCAATGGTATGGTCCGGTTTTGGCATGACACCGGAGGCTGTAGGTCCTCCTGCCCACTGTCCACAACAGATACTGCACTGGCAATAACCGCTGGTGACAACATTTCCCAGGCTTTCCCCTGCCTTTATGGTGGTGGTTATGGTCGTGTTTTCAAAACTGTTCATTTCATCAAAGATTTCCTTCAGCTTGTCCTTATGCCGCTGATCCATATCCACACCTATATCCCCGGTTCCATACTTCACCATATAAACCATTAAAGTATCATAGTAATTACTCACATAATTCCCGTTTTTCTCATGGAGATAGGTAACTGCCCCATCTTCCCCATTTTGTCCAAGTTTTGTATTAAAGTCCATGTAGTAACCGCTTAAAACTTCTCGGACGGTAGGGTTCTCCTCAGACGGATTTGGCATGAACGCACCAAGTGGCGAACAGTATAAGAGGAAAAAGATAATCACTACAGGGATTGCCACCACAAGAAGAATACTGAACAGCGGAGCCAAAAGCGCCCCGGCAAACTGGACCACCTTCAGCATAAACACAGAGGCTTTCATCTTTACAATATCTTTTGCCACCTGTGCCAAACTGTCCTGCTGCCCATTTCCGGTGAGCTTATTGATCATATACTGGATTTTTCTCTGCCGGACTGCCTGTTTTTTCTGTTTCTCCATCTGTTTCTTTTTCACTGTTCTTGTTTGTCTGTAAAACTGCTTATTGGTGATCTTCCCATCTGCCTGTTTTACCTTTAATTCCTGCTCTGCCTTTCTATAATTCCGATCCTTCCACAGCTTTTCTGCCGGTTTTGTTGCTGTCCCCATGACATAAAGGGAATCATTGACTTCCTCCCCGCCCTCTAACTGGGTCAATATAGCAGCCTCTCCCCGGCGTACCCCTTTTATGGCAGTCTGCTTCGCCAGGGAAGATTTTTTTGTTTCCGCCAGCTTTGCAGCCTGTTCCCTCCGATACTGTTCCTTCGCCTGGAAACCAGCAGAGGGCTGACTGTTTGGTGCTACCCCCTGTTTCATCTGATCCGGCTGTAAGGTTCCCGGTACAGATACGGTGCTTTTGGCCTTTCCATTTTGTTTTCTATCTTCTGCTGCTCCCCGGATTGCTGCCTCTTTCCCGGCTTGCTTTTTCTTTTCCTTTTGTTTTTCAAACAGCGCTTCTCTGCCCTGCTTCGGCTGTTTCCCTTTTTCTGCCCCTTCTTTTTTCTTTCTCTGCCCTAAAAGATCGGCCACCGGCTTAGAGGTAAAAGCAGCTTTCTTTTCCTTTGCAGATAAAATAGGATTTTTCTTATGCACCGTCACCTGGGCTTCTTTTTTTAATTTCAGCTCCGGCTCTTTTTCTTTTTTTTCCTTAATCTCCAAAGCAGTCCCCCTCTCCGGGGTTTAATTCTTCTGCCTGATACCAGAGCGCCTGAAACAGATACCCCTGTTCCTTTTCTCTGGGTGGTGGACCGTACTCCTTTTCCAATTCCTGAAAGGCTTCCATAAGGTTTCCGGAAAATTCCTGGTAATCATCTTCTGTCAGGATATATTTTTCACTGAACAGTACCTGCTCCAATTCCCCCACTTCTACCAAATGGTCTATGTCTTCCGGGGAAAGTGGCGGTCCCAGTCTGTCATAAGTCTTTTCTTTCAGGTAGGAAAACTGATAAAGTTCCGTCTGCTGCGGTAAAACCTTCTCCTTACTGCCATCAAAGAGCAAAAAAATAGCTTCCGCTTTTAAGAAAACGGAAACCTCAGCTTGCTCACCATATTTTAGTGCCTGCTCCTTAGAAGGAAACTCCAGCCAGTCCGGAATACGGATTTCCAGCATCCAGGCTTCATACTGCAGTCCAAAAGATAATTGATATTTTGCGATAATTCCTCCTCCCTTCCACTACAAATAGTCATAATAAATCTCATTGGTATCTTCATGAAAGGACAATTCATACTGTCCGGGGATACCAGGATCCTCCATCCACCAACGGAAAAAAGCATCTACATCTGACCATAAGCGGGAATTGCACTGCCTTCCTGCAGCTTTCCTTAACTCCAGCATTTTAGCAAAAGCCCGCCGGTAAGCCCTCTCATAGGTCGGGAAGATGCGGAACTCCCGGTATCTTTGTTTTCCTGCCATAGGACAGCCTACACAGCCAACCCAGTGAAATCCCATTTCGTAAAGAGGGTTCATGGGTATTTTCTCTGCCTGGATATACTCCCAGACCTGCTGGTCACTCCAGTCAACAATGGGATTGCATACGTGTTTGCCCCTTGACAGGCATGATTCAAAGAGTCGCCTGGTATCATCATTATCATTATTTAAAATAATGGCACGTTTTTTTCCATTTGGGACAAAGTTTTCATAAATCCCCCTGTTTTTCCTCCGCTTTCGGCTTTCTGCCCACCGGACACCTGTGGTGATAAAACGCCCAGCCCCACCATTTTCTTTTAGAACCTCACAACAATACCGGATAGTCCTGGTAGGAGGGATCATTTTCATGGGGATCAGGCTCCACATAGTTATCCGCTGCCCTTTATAGTAAGGTTTATTGATACTACAAGTTATACCGGCCTGTTCTGCCTTCTGAAACTGTTCCCTCACATAATAAATAGTCTGTGGGGCATCTGCAGTAGTCAGGTTGTGCATCAGTTCAAATGGCACGCCGGAACGCCGTACCAGTTCCCTGCATACGGCGCTGTCTTTTCCTCCACTGTCCGTCACTACCAAAGAAAGCCCATAATGTTGCAGGGACATCTGGCTGGCAGTGCGGATACGTTCTATTGCTGTTTTTTCTAAATCCAATTTTTTTCAGGAGGGAAGATATCTTTTACATGGCCAAAACTCCGCCTCCTTTCCTAATTTTATCTGCCGCCCCTTTTTGGCGGCTCATATCCATTTGCTGCATACGCTTCTACGGTCATACCGTATGACTCTGCTTCCTGTCGTATCTCTTCCATAACCTGTTCTTTGTATGATTTATCCGGACAGGCAGTTGCAAAATCCCGGATATCCGGCATACAAGGCAGCTCCTTCCCTGTATTTAATGCAATCCTGCTTTCCCGGATATAGGCAAGCATGGCTTCCTGATATGCTTTTCGTGATGCGTCCCCCTGCGTCAGTAAAGGGACTTTCTTTTCTATTTCCTGTTCTTCCAGAACCGCTGTTTCCAGTTTTTCCAGGTTGCAGAAATACTGAAGGGTAGGAAGCATCTCCTCCAGTACCCATCTCATTTGCTGTTGTTCATGTTCCCATTCTTCTGTTGTCCTGGCGGTCTGTTTCATAAGCTGCTGCCCTTCTTCTGTATGGAGATAATAATCTGCAAATGCTTTTACATGATCCAGCAGATTTCCTTCCCCGTCACCAAAATCCTGGCGCCCGGTATAAGACATGACTTCCCCCTCTGAGAGAAAACAGATTTCAAAATGTGTTTTGTAATAACCTGCCATATCTTTCTCTTCCACTGCCTGCCGATCCAGCTTTCCGAACAATTCTACCGCTTGATTTAATGGCATGGCTTCTTCCAATGGAATGTCCGGGTGTTCACTGATCCGCACATACACAAAGGGTTTCAAGTCCACCGGCGGAATAAGTTTTACCTGTTCCAGTGTTGTCTTTAGCTTGTCTGCCTGTTCTTTCAACTCTGATTTCTGCTCAAATATCTTGCTTCCCAGCCACCTGCTGTATTCCTCTTTTCCGTCTTGACATAAGGCTTTCCATATAATAGCTTCCTTATGTTCTGCTTCTTTCGGATAAAAGGTATGGTAAAAATCAGGGTCAAGATTTTTTTCCAGTTTAATCATTTCATCTGCAAAAACAGTAGCCTCCAAGGTTTTCTCTGTTAAAAGCCCTTTGGTATCAATGACTTTTGTTTCCGGAAGATAAGCACTCAGTTCCCTGGCAGCTATAAAAACCTCTGGGTATTGGTTTTGATCATAGATATCTCTCAAAAGATCCACATCCAACTCCCCGTTATAAACCAGGGAAAATTCCAATGGAATACCATCTTCTTCCTCCACATGAAGCCCAATTCCTTTTCCTGCATTCAACCTTTCAGAAGGAATACTCTGATAGATCTTTACTGCCTCTTCTGCACTGTGGATATCCTCCCTGTATTCTCCATAGCGGTTAAATTCCATACATTCTGCCACATAATACGTTGTCAAACGTCCGGTGGCATTCTCGCCCATCTCACCTTTTTCCACGTAGCAATACCTCCTTTTTATGCACAAAAAAAGCACTACCGTTTTTAGCGATAATGCTCTTTGTGTTACTTCTTATTTTCTTTTTAAATGATACAGCCATGCTCAATCAGCTTCTGCTGTCTGGTCGTTAAAATAGAATATTCAAGGCTTTCCCTGTCTTGATGCAAGTAAAAACAAACAGGTTCCCTTAATTTGCTCTTTTTCGGAACAAGCTCAAAGGCAAATTGCCCACTGTCAAACCGGGCACCATCAAAGTATCCCTGAATAAACCGTTCTTCCGTATTCCCACTATGTAGCAATTCATCAATCATTACTACACCGATATAGTGTTTTTCCCTTAGCGAAGCCTCAATCTCTGCAAGGTAATCAAAAGGAGGCTCGCTAGTCTTCATAACCACAAGAATATTTTCTTTTTCTTCACTTATCACAATCATATCAAAGTTATTCATCTAACTTACTCCTTTCTCCTAATTTCTAAATCACTTCATAATATTCATCAATAATCGCCAATGCTCTTTTAATCAAATCATGAGCACCTTTTATATCCAGCATCTTTGTAGTATCAATTGGTGCTGTAGGGTCATCCCAATGTTCTATTGGATGGCGATTGCTGTTATAAAACGTATAAATATTTCCAATATACTTTACCTGCTCAGGCTTTGCATTTCCATATCTCTCTGGTTTCAGCTTATATTTTACACCTATTTTATCAAACATATCAAAATGATTTTCTTTGATGTACTGCGCATTTGGTATAATACCACATTCTATTAATGCTATTTTTAATTGTGCTTCTACAACACGAATTGCCGGCTGAGCCAAATATGTTCCATCAAACATATCATCTGTGACCTTTAAATTATACACAGCCTGATGAAGAGATCTTTCCATTTTCTTAGACGGTAGCTTATCATAAGCATTTGGCATATAAAACTGAAATTCAGAGCGAACCTCGTCTTTATCTATGTTAAGATTATATGTGTCATTAAAAATTTTAGGAATTTCTTCTACTTCTATTAATTCAGTAATATATCCAATAATAGTAGAAAATAACACTTCTGGTCTTCCTTGCATTACTACTTTATTATGCTTTTGATAATGTGTCACAACTACTCTATCTTTACTTTTGTTACATTTTAAAGAAACTGCTTTTCCATGAGCAATCTTTTTTTCATCTATAATTAGATTGTCTTTTCCAATTTCATCAACAGCAAGTGCTATAACTGTTGACAAATCTTCATCTGAAATTCCCTCAACTGTAAACCAAAAATCGCCTCTTTTAACTTTAGGAATCCCATTACCTTCTGTTAAAGCAGCTTTGGCTAATTTATCTGCTTCTTCATTATAATGATCTCCAGAATGAGCTTTTACCTTTTGATAAGAAATTTTTAGAATATCTGATTTACTCTTCATAAAATTTGCATATTTCTGAGTAAGTGTATTCTTTGCCTTCCATTCTCCTTGAGCCCACTTTTCAATTCCTTCATAATCATAACGAAGTTCTAAGTTATGATAACCATTCTTAATTGCCCATTGTACTGCATACATAGCACCAAGCATTTCACCAGCAACATTTCTAATTGCTAAAGAGTCCGGTTCATTTCCATTTCCTGATTCTCTAATAGTTTCTCCTCTTGGTGTAAGAATAATACACCCAAAAGCATATTTTCCTATTTTCTCATCAAAACTACCATCTACATATACAACTAACTGGTTTGTTGTGTTCTCTTCTATATCTACTTTTTTAATTTCTTGTATCCTATTCTCTAAATAGTTTTTCGCTTCCTCTTCTGTTTCAAAACCTTTATACTCTGCTCCCGGATATCCACTTACCGACTCTTTACACTCATTCCATGAATAAAACAAACCGGTTTGCTTACCCTTTTTTACAGCATAAACTTTTTTCTTTGCCATGTATACTCCTTCAAGATTTGGGATTATAGCATAATACAACCTGTTCGTCAAGAATTTTATGTTTACACTTTGACGATATTTGTCTATTTAGCTACTTTTATTTTCTGTTTCTTATTTTATTATACATGTTCTGTCAAAACCAGTCAATGTATTTCACTGTTGCAATAATTAATGTACCTTCTCTTTCTCACTCTTTACATAAGGAAGAGATTGCTCTGCTGCTACTTCTTCCATTTGAAAGTATTCTGGCAGTATGTTTTCTTCCCTGAAACTAAAATACCGGTTCTCAGCCACCACGATATGATCCAACACCTCAATCCCCATAAGATTGCCGGCTTCTGCCAATCGCTTTGTCACTTCTATATCATGCCTGCTTGGTTCTGGATCACCGGAAGGGTGGTTATGTGCCAAAATGATACTGCTGGCATTGGATAAAATCGCAGATTTGAATACTTCTCTTGGGTGAACCAGTACACTATTTAACGTTCCCATACCTACTACGTTGACATTAATAACCTGGTTTTTTGTCCGAAGGTTTAAAATACAGAACATTTCCCGGTCACAATCTTTTAAAAAATCCTGAAAGAGTTCTGCCACATCACAGGGATTTTTTAATTCTTTACTACTGTATAGAGGAGGTTCTTCCACCAGGCGTATACTTACCACATCTATTTTATGTGTCTTCTCCATGTTCTTCCTTTCCAAAACAAATCTCCAGCATAATTCCCTCCGGCAGATTTTTTAAAAGTCTTTCCAACTGTTCTAAATTCATTTCTATTTGATATGTTTCAGCCATTCTGCCACCTTTCCCATGATATACAAAAAGAGTGCCTGATAAAAGAACTGCACTCTTTTTGTCCTATCCTTTTTCTACTTTACCGACTTATAATTTTTGCTGTTGCCTAATTTTTTCTCGTCTGTCATACCTTTTCCTTTACAGATAAAAGAAAAAGTTCCTTTCAGATTACATTACTCCTGCTTTGTCTGCAACGCCTTTTCGTGAAGGTTGGTATTGAAAAGCGCATACAGCGGATTGGCTTCTTTTTCCATACGGTTATCAAATGGAATACAGGTATTTCCATACTTAATGATCCCCGTACCGGAAGGAGAATTATCTACATATTTTAATTGTGCTTCTGGAATTCCTGCTGCAGTGGATAATTCCTGACTGTCTACATTGGACTGCTTTAACAGGGCAATAAACTCACTGTTCCCCAGCATGGTCATGGCTGTATAGTTCTGCAGCATATCAACCAAATTTTGGGTGATTCCTGTGCATAGTCCCCCTTGCTTCCTCACTTTTTTCCAGAGGCTGAACAAAAATTTCGCACTATACTCCCGGTCAAGAACCGTATGGAACTCATCTATATAAAGCCAGGTTGCCCTTCCTTTCTTTGCGTTTTCTGCAATCCTGGCACTGATATTTTCCAGCATGACCAGAGTGGAAATGGCTCCCAGCTCTTTCCCCAGGTCCCTGGTACCATAGACAATGAACCTTGCCTGTACATTCACATTGGTATGGTTATTGAAAATATTTAAAGAGCCATTTACAAACAGCTCCAACGATAAAGCAATGTCCTTTGCCTCTTCTTCTGGCTGCTCCAACAATAACTCATAAAATTCTGACATGGTAGGGATATGCTTTTCCCTTGCCTTTGCAATGTCGATATACAGCTTTCGTACACAACGGTCTATAATGGATTTATGGCGGCTGTTTAGATTATCCCCGTAACATTGTTCACACAGCCCCAGCATAAATTCCCCTTTATCTCGGATATATCCCTGGGAATCGTTTAAATCCAGCGCCCAGACATCCATCTCCAAAGGATTGATGTAATTCTTTGTATAGGTAGACAGGTTAATGATTGCCGCCTGGTTTCCCAGGGCTTCTGCAATATCAAAATATTCCAGTGTCGGATCGATACAGATAATATCATCATCTGTTCCTAAGAACACCTGCAGCATTTCCGACTTACTGAAATAGGATTTTCCGGAGCCGGGGACACCGAATACCATTCCATTTCCATTTGCCAGTTTTTTCCGGTTTCCAATGCAAAGGTTATGAGAAACCTGGTTAATGCCATAGCAGACGCCGGACTTTTCGTTTAATTCCTGTACATTAAAGGGAAGAAGGGCTGCAATATCCCTGGTGAGCATGGTCCGCATTGTGCTGATCTGCCGGTTTCCCACTGGAAGTATGGTATTCATAGCTTCCCTCTGCTGATAATAGTGGGTTTCAATCTGGCACATGCGTCCATTGCCGATATTTTTAATGGTTTCGGTTACACTGTCTAACTCCTTCTTGTCCTCTGCCATGATCAAGAAATTAACCCCTGTATAAAACAGGTTCTGGTCATTTTCCCGCACGTCGTCCATAAGATTTACAATCTTCTCCTTCTGGACTTTCTTGATATGAGAAATGTCACTGGAAAAGTCGTTATTTTTATTACGGACTCTCTGCTGCTTTAAAATATCATTTTCAATGCCCAGATATTTCTTCTGAAGAACCTTATTTGCCAGTTCTTTTGGTACTGGTACAATGCAGATTGTAGTGATGCTATGAACCGGAAGACTGGTAATCTCATTTAAAAAGGTATCCGATAAAGAAGACGGATATTTTTTAATGAATAATGCCCTGCATTTTTTCCGTTCCGTTTCAAAATAACCTGGGTAAAACTGCATATACCCTGGTGAAATATCATTTTTAGGATCACCGCCCTTTTTTAACGCCTGTCTGAAATCAAAGGAGAATTGTTCTTCTTCCCCTATACGGTAAAAATTGAAAAGTACCCGCAGCCGCTCTTCTGCATTTAATTCTTCAATGCAGGAACCAAGTTCTCCAAAGTTCTGTTTTAAGGTAGCTTCAAAAGTGGCAAAAAATGCTTTTGCCTGTTCGTAGGATTTCCGTTCTACACATACAGTCAGCAGTTTTTCCTGCTCAATCCCCTGCCTTCCATCTACAATGCGCTTTTCAATAATCTGATTATAACTTCCACGCAGCCAGTTAAAACCATCTCCTTTTTCCTGGAAAAGTACATGCTCCCGGAAATCCTGCATATTTTTATTCCGATTAAAAATGGTAATAAGAAAATATATATCAATGGCATTTACCGTCTTACAATACTGCTTTAAAATCCGCATCTGTTCTTCTGCACCTGCGGTTACATAGTTAATATCCAAAAAACGGTATGTCCTGGAATATATCCCCTTCCCTACTTCAAAAATGCCATTTTCTGCAATTCTCCCAATCCCCATGACTTCCTGAAGATATTTCGGGGATTTTACTGCTTTATCTGCTTTTTTTAACTGGTCAAACTTATCTGAAAAAATTGACAATCTCTAATTTCCTCCTTTCAGGCAGATGGGACCACAAACACAGCAGCTTCCATCTGCCGCTACATGTCTGTGTATCCCTCTCCTGAAATGGAGAGCAGGCGCTATTTCACGCCTTGATTGAATATTCTGGTCAACGGTACATCTTATACCACACCGCTGCTGCCGCACCAAGTACAATCATCACTACCGTTACAATTCCCATACGGATTGCCTTCTTTTTCACCACGTTGACATCACCACCTTTCTTCTCTTTTTTATGTTCCTTTTTCCTTTGCTGTACTTCCCGTTCTTCTTCCTGACGGGTTTCCATATAAATCTGTTTCAGTTCCTGCACCGATTCCGTAGAGCCATACACCAAAGGGCGGTTAAAAAAGGAAAAATAAATCATCTTCCCTGCAAACTGCCAGAATGTCAGCCCATGATAGTTATAAAACCCAGTCAGTGCCAGAGGTACAACAAAAGGGGTTGCCACATAACAGCTCAAAGTAATCCCGATTTTTTCATACAAAAGCAGGACAATCCCAGTTCCTACGCCCAATGCCAATGCCGAAAACAAAAACTGTTTTGCTGTAAGTCCTAGAACCAGGGATTCTTTATAATGCTGTAGGTCCTCACTTAATTCAATCTCCATACATAACCTCCTGTATCTGTTTTTTATCTGCTCTGTCTTCGCTCTTCCTGCATGGTTTTCTGTAATCCATGTTGATTGCAAAAGGCGGCAACCCCAGCCTGGTCAAACTTACGCAGCTCCTCCAGATGAAATTTCACCACCGCGTACTGCCCCATACCGGATTGTGCCTTCCAGGGAAGCAAAGTTCCCAGTCCATGCTCCTGAATAAATTGGATATTTTCCTTACTAAAATCACCGCTGATACAGGCAGTTCCAGGTTCCAGGCAATATCCGGGAAGGTTTACGGTCAAATCTGAAAACGGTTCCCACGCCCCATCTTCCTTACTATACAGTTCCACATAAAGGTTCTGGTTCATTGCGTAATAATCTACCCGCAATGCCAGTTCTTCGGTTTCATACGCCCATTGAAAATCTGCTGTTTTGATTTCCTTTTGAAATTCTGGATTTTTTACTTCTCCCCGTTCCTGGTATGCCTGCTCATAGGCTGCATATCCCTCCGGGTCCAATTTCTTTAAAGTTTCTTCCTGAAATTCAAACAGTGGATATTCCATACAACCAGAACAGCAAATTTCTTCTTTTAACTGTCCAAGCCCGTTTTTTTTGATAAATTCTACGATCTGCTCCAGATCATAGCCTGGGAGCAAAAAGGTCTGGTTCTTTTCCAGCGGAATTCCCATATCTGTGGTCAATTCAAAAAGTTTCCATATCTCTTCCTCTTTTTCCGTAAACACACAAACTTTGATGTTTTTATCAGCCGGATAAGTTGCAACTTCCAGCCAGACCTCATAGATCTCCCCATTGCCAAAATCCAGGCTGAGTTTTTCTTCCTGTTCCATTTACATATCCTCCCTTCTTACCGGCTCCTGCTCTTTGCAGACAGAAGCCTTTCTTTTCCCTTTTCAAAATATTCTTCATTAATTTCAATGCAGATTGCATTCCGTTCATTTAAAAGTGCTGCTTCCCCCAGGGAAAACGAACCTGCAAACTGATCCAGTACCCACTCCTTTTCTTCTGTTACAAATCCAAGGATCTGCTGCAAAAGTTGCACTGGTTTTTCTGCCTGATGAATACGGGAGTTTTTCCCTGGCGGTTCAATGTCAAAGACCGTTGGAAGCATTCCCCTGGCGCCTGACATATAGTGGGATATTCCTGGCTCCGCCTTATCCTTTTTCGCATCTGGGCGTAAATTCCTGGCTTTTCCTTTCGTAAAAAATGCAATCTCTTCCGTATTTTTAGATTTTCTTCCCGTATTGGCAACGAAATTTCCTTTTTTCCAGGCGACTTTTGCATAATATTCAAGTCCTGCTTCTTTCGCCATTTTTTTCATCTGATAGAGGTATTCATAATTTTCCCCATTTTCTTCCGGCATGAACTCTACCAGAAAACACCCTTTTTTCAACACCCGGTATTTTTCATCAAAGTCTTCCTGCGTATATTGAAAACATTCATAGGCGGCAAAATCCCGGTTTCCCCCTTTCAGGCTTTTTTTCAGGTCATAAGCATGGTCTGTAATAATGGCATCTATACTGTTATCTTTTAAAAAGCTCAAATCCCTGCCATTTCCCTGAACCAGCATACAAGTTACCTCTTCTCCGTCCTGTTCTTTGGTAACCGTATAGACTCCTTTGGCTATCCTGGAAAAAAGCCCCTTTTCTATTCCCTCATAAATTCTTGCCCGGATACTGGGTTCTTTTACCTCTTTTACCTGTTCTACACAAGCCACTGCTTCTTTAAGGCTGAAGCATTCTGCGTCCTGAAAATATTCAAATAGTGTCATCTGTATCCCTTTTTCCTGCACAATCCTTTCCTCCTACAATCCCAGTGCCCTGGAAGTCAGGTTCTGCGCTCCTTTTACAGTGCCTACCGTCAGCGCAACCGTAAAGGTCATTTCCCCCAAATAAATCAGGGTTTTGGCCCAGTCCTCATAATCTCCGGTAAAGGTCGGAAGTCCGGAGGAAATAAACTGGTTACACAAAAGAATTGCCAGCGCCATTGTGACTGCCTCAAAAACGACACTGATAAAATATTTCATATAGGCTACAAAGGTATTGCTAAGCCCCCGGTTTCCAGCCAGGGTACTGCTGGCAATCGCCCCAAAAGGTACAATTACCATAATTTTCAAAAAGCGGAAATAAACATTGTACAGCAGGAAGAAACCACAGATAATAACGATTAAAGACAGGAAAACAGCAAGTATCAGGAACACGATACTGGTTCCAAATCCCAAATCTTTGATCACTTCTGCCTGCGCCGGGTCAATGGATAACTCCACACTCTGGTTTTGCCCCAAATGCCCCACCAGGTTTCCACAGGAAGTAAACAGGGCTTTCATAATGGTAATGTTATAAGATACCAGCCACTGTGCAATGGCAACCCGGATAAACATACGGAGGATTGCTTCAAACCGGATTTCTTCCCGGATATCTACCGACTCTGCACAAAACCCAATGACGAAAAAAAGGACTACCAGGGCAGAGCCTATCCCAACAAAAAGGGGTTCAATCCCTTCAATGATCCCCCAGGGCCCGCCTCCTTTGAACCCGGTAGGGGACTGTCCTAAAAGTTCAAATACGAGGCTGACCTGGTTATTCCAAAATCCAAACACGATTTCCAAAAGTGCAAGGATCGCCTCTCCTAAATTAAACATCACTTCACCTCTCTTCTTATCTGCTTATCTCAAAAAGAAGAATGGTTTTAGCTAATTCCCAGGAAAGTAAGAACGGAGGAAATGGCTGCCATAATAAGCCCTGCAACAATTCCTTTAATGGCACTGTTCATAGAAGAACTGTCCTGCTGTTGGTAAGCCTGTGCAAATTCCATCACGTTTTTTGCCAGGATAATCACACCCACCGCACCGATAATACTGATCACCAGTGTCTTTAAATTCATAAGCGGCTGTGTTACGTCACTTACCCCGGAAGCCATGACAGTCTGGGGGAACAGGGAAACAGTGGCAGCGCTTACTGCCAGGACTCCCAGTAGAGATTTTTTCAAGCGGTTCTGTTTCTTTCTGATAACCTCTTTGATCTTCATATCTTTTTACTCCTTTTCATGTGATTAATACCGCATTACGCAAAAAGACAGATTTTTGAAAACCTGCCCTGCGTAATGCAAAAACTACAGGTTTCCAAAAATCTGCCTTCTTTAATCCGAGGCTGTTTCTTTTGTAAATTTTTTACGGATTTCCTTCATCTTTTCAGCACTGTTTTTTGTATCTGCCATTTGAAGGATTTTATCATACGAAATTCCAGCACCAATGGCAAGCATGATTTCTCCCAACTGTTCCTCATTATAAACATGGCTTTCCAATAATTCAGAAAGTTTTTCTTCCTCTGTCTGTACCGGTTTTTCCGTTTTCTTCGGCGGCCTCACCTCCTCTACCGTTCTCTTCTTCTGGTTCTCTTTCAGCTCTTCCTCCGAAAAAATCTTCTTAGGAATAGGCTCATAAGAAAAAATTTCATCAAAAGACAGTTCCACAATCTGAACATCTTCTCCCTGTTCCTTTTTCTTCTTATAATAATCCAGGGATTCTTCACTTAAAATCTGTACCGCCTGTTTTTGGGCAGCCATTCTGTCATGGATATAAGGCGCAGCCCCGCCATCTTCTGTTTCCGAAAATCTGGAGTGTGCAAAAGTATTGTATTTCTTATCAATAATAGGATCACAACCCCTGATTAACAAAATACACTCTGAGTTATCCAGCTTTCGGGTTTCGTCCGGTGTCAAAAGCTCACGCCCCAGCACATCATAATTCCGGGAACTGCTCCCTTGCCGGCCTTTGGTTTCCCCACTGCTTTTTTTATCAATGGTTCCTTTTCCCAGGGACTCACTGATATACTTATGCGTGGACTGTTCATTCCCACCAAGATATACCAGAGAATCACAATTACCCGGTATGGTTTCCCAGGTTTTCTCAAACAAAGCCTTGATCTGGGCAAGGTTTTGGATAAAAATGGTACATGAAATATTCCTGGAACGCATGGTACTAAGGAGGCTGCAGTAGTCATCTGGCAATGGCACGTTGGCAAATTCGTCCAGCATAAAATTGACGTTAATGGGAAGTTTTCCATTGTAATGGAAGTCTGCCTGGTAATACAATTCCTGGAAAATCTGGGAATAAAGCATACCAATTAAAAAGGCATAACTCTTATCCGAATCCGGCGTTACACAAAAAAGTGCAGTCTTCCGGTTTCTGTCCCCGTCAACACCAAGCCCAATCTCCTCAATCTCCATTTCATCATGATCCAGAATCCGCAAAATTTGTGGGTTCTGTAACAATCCCAGCCTTGCATTTGCGGAAATGATGATACTCCTTACCGTATCTCCGGCACCCCGGACCACTTTATTATACTGGATTAAAGCAGGGTGATTGCTTCCCTTTTTTCTCTCCAGTCTGCGGAAACGCCGGTCTAAATCAGAAGGGGAACCGTCTGCATGGACTTCCGCCTCATTCAAAAGCTGCAGAACCATACGGAAATTCCTTTTCTCCATTTCACACTCCTGCCACACATAAAGAAAAATGGCCTGCAAGTACAAAGACTCGGCTTTCTCCCAGAATGGATCACTGGGCTGTGCGTTTTTCGGTGTGGTATTATTGATCAGGTTGGTAACCAGTTTTACAATATCTGTTTCAGAGCGGATATAGCGGAATGGATTATATCCGTTAGACTGCTCCATTTCCACCAGGTTCAGCACCCGTATCCGGTATCCATGCGCTTTCAGCATACCTCCGCAGCATCTTAAAATCTCCCCTTTGGGATCTGTAATGATCTGGGAAGCCCTGCTTAACTGAAGGAGATTGGGTTTCACCATGAACAAGGTTTTTCCAGCGCCGCTTCCTCCGATTACCAGGACATTTAGGTTTCTCCTGGTCTTTCTGGTATTCATGGACAGCCTGACATTCTGGGATAAGATCAGGTTATTGTGTTCATCTTTATCCGCAAACTGCTTTGCCACTTTTTTCGGATCTGCAAAAACAGCGGTACCAAATTCCTGTCCCGGCATATAGTTTTTCCGGCTGGTGACATACATGACCATACCAATCACATATACAAAAATCCCCAAAATGATTGCTTTTAAGGAAGTTTCGTTCCAATAATTGGCAAACGGGGCTACCATCACCTGATCCAGACGGTTTAAAAAATAATTGATATCCTTTCCGGGCTGATAACACACGTTCAAGAGATAACCTCCATAGCCGGAAGCTATGCCACCAATAAGATACATGCCCCAGGACTGTTTCTTCTTTTTCTGAATTGCTCCGGTTCTCTACCTCCTTTGCCCCTGTATGGTTCTTCTCCCTGCTTCCAGGTTCTGTTGTGCCTTCCTGTAATTCTGCTCCCTTCTTCTGCGTATCTTTTCCTGCTCCTGTCTGGCGCGTTCCCTGTGTACCGGGTCATAGCTTTCCCTATATAAATCTTCCCCCGAAGTTTTTCTAAGAAAACGGTCCTCCAGGTCTAAAATTGCATACTCCTTCTTCTTTTCCAATCCTGCAAAAATCGTCTTATGGTCATTAATCCAGCTAATTTCCGATTTATCCAGCCAGATAAATTCATTCTTACGGTACGGAATCCTGGTTTTGATATGATGCTCTGTTTCTTCATATACCAGCTTCTGGTCTATGGTAATGGCATTCACACCTGGATTGTTCCGTTTCTCCTTTTGGATACGCCGAATGACCTGCATCTTTTCTTCTGTTTCCTGGCTGCTTCCAGTGCTGCGTCTTTTGGCTTCCTCTTCCCCAAACAACTGTTTCCACTGCTGGGAATCTACCAATTCTTCAACCTGTTCCGGTGTCCTGGTCAGTGTCACCGTACCTTCCTTCCCTTTCTCCAAAATCCCCTGTTCTTCCATGTAGCAGATAATCGGCCAGATCTGAAGCCAGGTCATATTCAGACGGGAACGGACATCACTGATCTTCTCCACCTGGTTTTTCGCCAGCTCCCGCGCAACCAGTTCACACTCCTTCGACTCCGGCAGGGCAGGCTTTTTTACTTCTTCTACCAACTGCTCTACCTTATCCGGCTCTGCATTTTCATAGTATTCATCTAACGTCCCAATATTGGAATGTTCAATTTTTGCCATCATGGACTGAATACGGGGCGCTGCCTGGGAATGGAACAAAATTTCACTCATACCGTCCTTCTCATTTAAATCCGGCAAAATGGAATATAAAATCCCATACTTATTTGCCAGGGCTTTTACCCGCTCCAGGTCTTTTGTTTCAAAACGGAAAACCTGTAAATCGCCTCCCATTTTCAGGAGCTTTTGTACAGAAGTTTTCCCTGACAGTTTTTCCTGATCCAGAACTTTTTTAAATACCGCACAAATATCTTTTACAAACTGCCAGCCTGTATTTCCCATTTTCAGAATGATTTCTGCGCCTTCAAAGGAAACTTTAATAATCTGCGCCGCATCTTGTATTTCACTCATGCTCTCCCTCCTATCCCATTGCCCTGTCCTTTTTTACTGGAACAGCCGCCTTTATTTTTCCTTCTGTAAGCATGGCTTCCAGGTCATACTGGATATTTTCCTGTTTTAAGAGAGCCTCCAGCATGTGGTTTGCTTTTTCCTTTTCATAGGTCATATATTGAAGCTGAAAAATATAATTCTCAATCTGCAAAATATTTTCCGGAACCTGAAAAAACGGTTCAAGGTAATGGGAAAGGATACGCTCTTTTTCTTCCTTTCCTGCATGAGGCGCCTGTAACTGCAAAATAATTTTTTCTACCTCTTCCATAGACTCCTTATGAAAAGCAATACGGTACAAATCCTGTTTCTGCTCCCTGGTAAGAAAGGGCTGTTCCTTTTCGGCAGCTTCCAAAAGGGAAAATGTTTTTACCACATGTTCAAGTTCTGCCATTTACACACCCGCCTTCCGTTTCCGCATCAAAAGGATAATTTCCCGCATTTTTTTCATTCTCTCCGGTGAAGGGCTGTTCTCCATCACCTGCAGGATTTCTGCATCTGCCAGCCCGCTTTCTACGCACTGGCGGATTTCTTCCAACTGCTCTGCGGACAGGTTATATTCCAGGATCTTCTCCACAACACTTTTCGGTACTTTTTTCCCAAGCATGGCAATCCCAAGCATCCGGCGCTTACTTTTTTGCAGCCCTTCTGCTGTTTGTATGCTTTTTTCTTCCAATACCACTTTTGTTTCCCTGGAAGCAGCTTCTGTCTTTTCCCTGTGTTTTTCTGCTTCTTTTTTCAGATCCTGAATTTCCTGCTCTTTCTTTGCCAGCTTTTCTTTTAATTCCTGTATGTTTTTATCTTTGTATTGCAGGTTCTCATACAGGTCTTTGATCTCCTGGTTTTTCTCTTCAACAACATGCTCCTTTACCAGAGAGGACAAGGCTGTAAAACGGTCATTGCTTTCCCGAAACTGCTGAATGGATTGTTCCATGATCCCCATAAGATTTTTCATATAAGAACGCATTTCTTCATCTTTCGGAACCTCTTTTTTTGCCTTTGACTCTTCCAGTTGTATCCGCATAGTCCGCATACGACTGGCCGGCAGTTCATTTCCGGCATAGGTTTTCACCTCTTCCAGATCCAGCCCGTTTTTTAAGCCCTCTACGATTTCCCGTACCTGGAACTGGTTATAATTTCCTTCACATAAAAAGTCGATTTCCCCAATCCCTTCCATAAGCCCTATGATGATTGCTTTCATCACCGGGGCTTCCTGGTTGCTCTTAACTACCTTCTGGATATCCGAAACAGGAAGACCAAAATCCAGCCCCATAGAAACTGCGTCTATCTGTTCCTCTTTTAAAACTTTCCGGCATTCTTCCAGATACCGTTGTCCTTCTACTGTCATTTACCCTCCTTTTCCTCTGCCCCTCGCAGACGGTTTCCTATTCTTTTCCTTCTGCTGTGCTTCCAACTTTTCTTTTTCTTCTGCTTTTTCACGCAGACGCTCTGCAATCCTTTTTTCTTTTAAGATTTTTTTCCGTTCGATCCGCAAACGCTCCTCTTTCTCAAAGAAATAAGCGTCTGTCTGTTCTGCCTCAGACAAGGAATATCCCATTTCTTTTAACTGCCCAAGAAGGTTTTGGTATGTCTGGTGGTCTTGAAAAAATTCCTGATACCCTTCCTGATAAAGTTCTGCTTCCATCTGTTTTTCCTGCAGCTTATTGAGAAGCAGAAGCATTTCCTCATAAGGAACCATTTCTTTTCGTAGCTGCTTTCTTGCCCTGCTGTTTTCCCAAAGCTGTTCCTTTGTTGCATCAGAAATGGCTTTCAACTGCGCCTTATCCTGTATGCGATAAGCTGCCAGAAAATCAAATTCCTCCTGCAATTTTTTCAATTCATGGATTGCTGCCCTGTATTTCCAGGTTTTAGAGTCTGCCATTGGTTTCCCCTGCCGGTACCTGCGAAGAAAACGTTCCTTCTGGTATCTGGTCAAATGCCGCTCCCGGTATGGGATAAACACATACGTCCATTCTACCGGTATCTCCTCTCCGGTCATTTCCGGGATTGGAAGGCGTCCAAAACGCTGCCGAAGCCTTTCCTCTGTATATTCTTCCCCTAGCTGGTCAAGCCGTCTTGCCCTTCCTGCTCCGGGTTCCCGAACAGAAAGGTGCTTTCTCCCCCGCAACTCATATCCCATGCTGAAAAGATTTTCAAGAAACTCCTCATAAGAACCTGCGTCCTGTAATGCCTGGTCCACATCTCTTCTGATCCGCCTGTCCCGTTCAGAAAGAGATTTTTCTTCCTG
Source organism: Blautia sp. HCN-20427 (assembly GCF_037890365.1). Lineage (NCBI taxonomy): Bacteria > Bacillati > Bacillota > Clostridia > Lachnospirales > Lachnospiraceae > Blautia > Blautia sp. HCN-20427. The sequence goes on from NZ_JBBKBX010000005.1 coordinate 106,043, forward strand.
TCCTTTTTGTTTGCGTTTTTCCTTTACTTCTTCCAGCTCCAGCACAGATAAACCATGCTCCCTGCATATCCGGTTGGTCAGAGGCTGGATACTGTTTTCCCAATCCCCGTTTTTATAATCGTATTTATATCCCGTAGTACAGCGTACTGAATTAAAAATAATGTGCCCATGAATATGGTCCGTATCATTATGGACTGCATAAACCGCTTCAAAATCCTTCCCAAGAAATTCTGCCACAAACTCTCCTACCACTTGGAAGGCTTCTTCTTCCGAAACCTCATCTTCCTCAAACGAAAGAATGAAATGGTAGCCCTGCCTTTTATCCAGCTTTCCAAAATGACGTTTAGTATCTACCATCTGGGATAATGCCTGTTCAGGAATACAGTTATGTCCACAGACATAGCGGCCATGTTCTGTTTTCTCCGGGTTCATAATATAGCGAAGACCGTTTGCCAGATGTTTTGCCGGATAACCCGTTTTTGCCTGTTTCATGTGCAGGCACTTTGTAATTGCCATAACCTACAGCCTTTCCTGCACCTGGCTTACCAGTGTTTTTATCTGCTTCAAAAACACATACAGACGGTGTTTATCTTCCCTGGAATAAAGGGCGCTGTTATTGTTATGGGTAATCTGGTTGATGTTTACACCAATCCGGTTGATTTCCTGGTTCATGCGTTCCAGTTCCTTGCGGATTTCCGGGTAATCCCTGGGACGGTTGGTAATCAGCATACGAAGATACTGGGAATCAGAAAGCCCCATCTTTTCTGCCTGTTTTTGTAACTCTTCCAGCTCCCACCGATACAGCCGGATTTCTTTTCTACATTTCATTGTTTCTTTTTTCATGCTCCCCCTTTCCTTATCTTTATCACAGATTTCATCTACCGATTTCTACTTCAACGCTATCTGCTGTCAACTCCTAAGACCTGCTATCGGTCACTGTATAACTTCCCGGCGTCCGGACTGGCTATGCCAGTCCTCTGCAAGATACGGATTTTACCGTACAAAATCCCATCTTGTTAGGGGGCACCCCCTAATACCCCGGATAAAATAGATAGCACAACGCAGATACTGATAGCAGACCTGCGTTCCATATAGGGAAAAACCGATAGCAGTTCCAAACATCTGCTATCGGTTTTTCCACTTCCTACTTCTATTTCTGCTAACAAAACCCCAGTTCTGTTAGCAAATCTGCCAGCCTCCTGTGTCTGATGTGACAGCAGTTCTTCCATTCTGCTATCAACGCCTTTTGTACAGACTCCTTGCAAGCTGCTTCTTCTTCCGCAATTTCTCTCTTTCCAACAAGTATGGGAAGACTCTCTATGGACCATTTGCCGCTTTGGGTTTCTCTTATGAAATTATTGGTTTACCTGTTCTTCCAAACGCTCCAATGCCTTTTCAAAAGCTCCAATCCCACTGAAAAAGGAAGAAAGCCGGATATCCTCAAACAGATATGGCATGGCTTTGTATAGTTTCAGAAAAATATAGTACAGCACATCAACAACAATGGAATTTCCTGCCTGTTTGTAAAGCTGGCTGTTGCTTATGCCTGCTTCTTTTGCTTTCCAAAAATCCGCATCGGAAAAGCCCATAAGCCGGAAGCATTCTAAAGGTGTCAGCCTCCGGATACGGAACAAAGACTCTAAGCGGTGTATTCCATTTGATGTCGTAAGCGTAGGGCAGAGTTCCCCATGCTCCTGTACCCTTCCCCGTTTTTCCACAGACGGATAACTAAGATTTACAACACCATTTTCCAAACATTCCTCATAACCTTTCTGTGTCTTTTGACGTACCAGAATGATATTATCTTTTTGCACAGAAGTAAGGGTATGGCAGACTTCTTTTTCTCCCAGTTCCAAAGTCTGCACAATCCGGCCTTCCCGATCATACCTGCCCCGGATTGCTCCTGGACATTTTTCTACAATCTTTGGTTGGTCATGCCCTGCTAAAACCGCACCGCTGCTTCCTAAAGGGGAATAAATAACCCCGCTTGAACCATAGCCGGTATGAATATCTCCCACTTGAAGAATTTTGGGCTGCTGTCCGCCACCACCACAGGCAGTTACCGTAGGGCAGCACCCGTCTGGCAGATAAACCCGTCCAGTCTGTTCAAACACCCCTTTGATATTTCCGGCCCGTTTTACCCGGTTTTCCCGAAAAGCCTTCAGGCTTTTTTCGTCCGGCTCAAACAAAAGCGCTTTTCTCTCTTCCATATCTTCAATCAAGCGGCGTACTTTTTCCTGGGATAAGTAGTATTTTTCCTCTACCGTATCCTCCAGAATATCCATAAGGCACTGGAAGGACTCCAGCGGTTCCGGAAACTGGAATGTTCCATTATCCATTTCCTTCTGTATCAAAATCAGATATACCCGTTCCCTGTTCTGTGGTATTCCATAATGCTTTGCATTAAGAACACTCCAATAGGTGTGGTATCCGTATTCATGCAGTTCTTCTTCAAACAACCGGAATGTGGTATCCCGGAATTTTTTTCCTACAATATTTTTTACATTTTCGTAAATTCCCCATACTGGTTTGACACCCCGTATCATACGGAGCCACTCCACCAGAAGGGAAGAACGTGTTTTATCAATATCATGGGAACCACACATGCCGCAGGCGTCCCTTTTGGAATAATGTACCTGCAGAGGGTTATACTCATACCCGCAGCTTCGGCATTTCCAAACCGCACCTGCCTGCTTGCCTGCCAGGGAAAAATCCTGACAGGGGCTTCCGCCACAGATCATGTTAAACGGTTCAATCTCCCTTTCGTCCACTTTTGTAATATCTCCCAGATTCAATGTTTCACTTGTACCATGAATCGCACAATAACTCTTTGCTGCATATTTATCAAACTCACAAAAATTCACCAAACTATATTTCATTCCTCATATTTCATGAGGTGTAGCTACACATTTTACCTAGGATTACTCACTTATTTCCTCCTGTCTCCTAAATTTTTTATAGTCTTCATGAGAAATCCACAGCTACAAACGAAATATCCATCTGGCATTACCTTACAATCATAGAATCACCCCTTCCCGTATCCAGAGTTTATCCTTCTGTCAAAAATTCTGTTGGTCTGCACCACCTCCTTTCCTAACACTCCCACTTTCGGATTGGTTATTTCTTTCTCACCGCTCTTCTTTCCTGATGTTTGCCAGCACCCTGGACACATACGCCTGCTTGGGTATCCCCATGCGGTATCCCTGCCGCTCATAGCTCTCTTCGATAAACGCAACCCGTACACGTCCATGCAGTTTCCTCTTTCCTATCCACTGCACTACTTTTTCCATCTCCGCTTCGCATTCGTCGATCTCCCATTTTTTGAAACATTCCTCATCATAGCTATTTTCCAAAAGAATACCCTCCTATCTTGCCTGTGCTATCTGGTATGATACTATGTTCCTGTGTCCTACCATTTTTTCTATCTTTTGTATGTTTGTCCCTTTTGTTTCAGTAAGAAGCGGCCTTTCCTTTTCTACCAGGCTGGAAAGCTCTTGGTTTTCCTTTTTATACTGCAAAAAAGCATTATAGTCTTTTCCCATAGGTGGAAGACGTACAAAAACCTCATACTCCATAAGGGTATATTTTCTTGCCAATTTTTTTGCCGCTTGTCTTCCCGGCAGGTCATTATCCAAACAGAACTGTATCTTCCTGATATGAGAATAATCTTTTAAGAACTTTTCCAAAGGACCATCGGAAAGCATTCCAAGTACCAGGATATTGTTCTGATAATCTTCCCGCAGTTCCATATCGGACATGGCATCAATGGCCGCCTCATATACATAGAGCGTATCACTGTTTTGGTCTACCAGATTAACCCCATAAGTTTTGTCATTCCCCGTAACATCTCCTTTAAAGGGTTTTCCATATTTATCCAGGGTTCCCCTCTGGCTGGCAAAACGTGGGATACCTTCCGTATCTTTTCCCACAAAAACCAGGTTATGGTACGTTCCGCTCTCATACAAAATCCCCTTTTTTACCCAAAAATCAATCATCTGCTTTGACAGCTTCCGCTGTTTTATCAGATAGCCATATAACCGGCAGCTGGTTTCTGATTTTGAAGGAAGTACAAAAGGTTCTTTCGGTATGTCTTTTCTCTGTTTTGTTTCTTCTATTTTTTCAGCCTGTCTTTCCGGTTGAAATTTTTGCATGGTTTCAGTACGGATATATCCGGCAAACTCCAGCAGATATTTGACTGCCTCCACAAAATCCATGTTTCTGAAATATTCCAGAAAGTCAATGGTGCTGCCACCTACCCCCTGGCTAAACCGGCACCAGGAAGACCGGTTGAAGATCATCACAGAGTCCATACCCACTGCCTGATAGAACCTGCCTTTCCTTTTCAATGGAATCCCTATCTGCTCCGCCAAATCCACTAAATCCACTGCCTTTGCAATCTGAATTTCTTCAGCCGTAAATTTTCCCATACTGCACCTCTTCATATTTCATATCCAGATAATGTGCCATTTCCGGGTGCAGAGCTTCAAAAGCAGTCAGGTAGCGGAAACAGGAACTATACTCTCCCTGTCCGGTACAAAATTCCCGCAGGCTCTTTTTTGAATACTGGGCGGGCTGGTTACACCAACGACTTAGATTGATATACATTCCCTTATAAACCTCCGGCGCCCGTTCCCATGCGGCATAGCGCATCAAATAAGCCAGGCACTTATACCGCATCAAAATCTCAATCCGTATGAAAACGTCCCGAATATCCTTTGCCCAAAAATCTGCTTTCCAGGTTCCTTCCCAGTCATAGCCGCACAGTACATACAGCTTAATTTTCTGGTAAGAAACTGGGATCACTTCCCGCAAAAGTTCCAATTTTCTTACAATAAGTTCCTGATCTTTGATATGGTCAAAGGCAAAAATCATACCGTTATCCAATTTTCCAGATGCCAGAAGTTCCATCTGCCTTTTCTGCATAATCCTCAGATCCAGCCCCTGCCGGAATTGAAACCGCCTGCCTGTTTCCAGGACACTGGAAAAGATTTTTTCCCACCCTGCACAGGCAAAAAAGTTATCGTCCAAAAAGCATAACTTCTTTCTGGACGGGTCATAAAATTCTTCCAATGGGCTTGCTGGTGCTGCACCGGTGCTGTTTTTGTTTACACAGAAACTGCACTTCCGAAAACATCCCCTGGTGAGGAAATCAATGGAATACTCCGTATAAAATTGGAACTCTTTCTTCTTTTTCTCTCCTTCGCTATGTTCTTTTACCATCTGGTCATACAAATGATAGTCCGGTGTATGGTGTTCAATCGCTTCTGGAAGTACCGGTGCTTTATCGTAAAAAAATCCAGTCCCTCCATAAACGGTTGTTTCCCTCGTCAAAATATGTTCCGGCACAAAGGTATCCGTAAACACTTTTGATACATAGAGCCGGTCATATTCCCCTGCCTGGCTATAATCCAAAAGAAGCTCTGTTTCAAATCCCTGCTCCTTCCAATAAGCGGAAAGTTTCATACATGCCAAGTTAGGAAACCGGTGTCTTTTCCGGTATAAAAGATCTGCATCTATAATCCCTATCCTCAACGCCTGCTCCTTTCCATACGGGTAGTTCCGGTTTTCTTCTCCCCTTTGACTGCCTCTTTTCTTTCTTCCTTTTCCTTGCATTCTGCCGGGCAATATGATTTTCCATTTGCTTCCATGATTTCTGCAAATTCACAAATATGGAACACCCTTGCCCCTACCTGTGTGTGGTATTCATCAATATAGGTACAAACCCGTTCTTCCCTTTTTCCATCTGGATATACAATCTCTATGGAGTCCCCGTCTGCTATGCTGAACAGGGTATGATAATGGCTGTCAATAAACCGTATTCTTTTTTTCTCTTCCATGCTTCTCACCTCATATTGCCAAAGAAAGGACAGCCGCAGCCGCCCTTTCCCAAGTTTAAAAACTGATTTTTATTTTCTATGCCTTTTTATGTCTTTTTCTGTAATAAAGTAGGCCTGCTACCATACCTGCACTTACACCAAGAGCCAGCAAAGGCAGGAACCAGTTTGTATCATCACCCGTTTTTGGTCCTGGTTTTACGGTACCTGGTGTTTCTGGTATTTTTTTATTCTGGATCTCTTTTACCACTTCAATGACTGGTGTTTTATCATTCTGATAGGTAAATACGATTTCCCACTCTTCTTCCGTCTTCTCATATCCCTTTAAGGTGGCAGTTTCTTTCAGCACATAGGTGATCGGTTCTTTGAAAACACCATTTTCATAAGTTCCAATTGGAAGTAGTTCTGAAACTGCTTTTCCATCTTTTCCAGTCTTCAAACGTCCTACTTCTTTTCCGGTTTCCTTTTCCAGCAGAACAAATTCTACTCCCTCTAAAGCTGCTTTACTGTCTGTATCCGTTTTTACGATAACCAGTTGTCCCATAGCACGCTCATCTTCCATCTTCACTTTCTGAATTTCTCCCGTTTCTTCTACTGTAAACTCCACGTCATTGGCCACAATATATCCGTCAACTGCCGCCTCTTCGTGCAGGGTATAAGTGCCTACCGGAAGATACTCAATCAGGTGTTCTTCTCCTGTGGTCCAGGACTCTACCACTTCCCCGTCCTGATCCAGGATCTGCAGCTTCGCCCCTTCAATCTCCTTACCATCTGTAATATCTGTTTTAGAGATAGAAACCTTTGTATGGTCGTCCTCCATTTTCACTTTTTGTACGTCCCCTGTTTCTTCCACAACAAATTTCACATCTTCTGCCCGGACATATCCCTGTTCCGTAGGCGCCTGCTCTTCATGCAGTATATATTCCCCTGGTGCCAGTGCGTAGACTACATGAGCTTCTTTTTTTGACACCCACTCTTCTACCACTTTTCCTTCCTGATCCAGGATCTGCATTTTGGCCCCTTCAATTTCCTGTCCACCGGTTAAATCTACTTTCGTAAACTCCGTAATAGTAGGCTGATTAGAAATTTCTTCTGAAAAAGCGAGCAGTTCAAGGGTCTGGTCTGTATAAGACGCATCAAAGGAACACACCTCATCATTTGGCAGGTATCCCGGCTTATGCTCTACTTCCTGAATATAGTATTTTCCATGAGGAAGATCTGCCTGAAATACCAGCTTGCCCTCTTCATCTGTTGTTCCCAGTTCAATCAAGGCATCTTTTTCTACAACTACTTCCCCGGCAGCATTTTTGATATCCTCCTGCGCATACAGCCCGAATACCACTCCTTCCAGCGGTTTTCCGGTTTCTGCGTCTTTCTTCAGAAGACTCAGGGAAACTTTCTGTCGCTGATTGGTAAGTTCCATTGTTACATAATCCACTGCTACTTCCTGTCCCTTATATGCAATTTCAAATTCTTTTGCTTCCGGGTCAAGCACACAGTTCTGACCTGCCTTTTCTTCCACTACATAGTATTTTCCGATAGGAAGATTATTCAGGACTGCCTTTCCTTCTTTATCTGTTACCATACGGGCTACCAGGGCATCTTTTTCATATTTTACAATGCGGTTTCCTGCTTCGTCTTTCTGTCCGTCCGGGGTATAAATGGTTTTCTTTGCATGAATGGCAAATTCTGCACCTTCCATATTCCCTTCTTCATAGTCAAATTTATAACCTTTCTCTTTTTCCATGACTTCTTCCCCGGTGAAGAAACTGCTTACCTGATTTACGAAACCTACTACACCGTTTTTCATCTTCGTCAGGATCTTTTCTTCTACTTTAGAAGCACCAGAAAGTTTTTCTCCCTTTTTATGGATTGTAAGGCTTCCTACTGCTTCATCATTATACTGTTCAATGACAACAATAAATTTACCGGTTTCCTCTTCTACCTGGTGTACAGTATCAGAATTTACGGTAATAGTGATCGGCGCTTTCTTTGCCTCCTGGTATGTGCCTCCGTCTGCAACTTCATTCAGTGGAACTTCCTTTCCGTCTTTTAAGAGGGCATTTTCAAATCCTACCTGTACATAATTTTCCGGCGCTTCCACTTCTTCAATCCGGTAAGTGCCACATTTTAACTGCTCCGGTGTAATCAGGTATCCCTCTTCGTTGGTCCTGAACACAGATACCACTTCTTTTTTCGGATATCTTACGATCATTTCCACATATTTTTCTGCTTCCACATCATAAATCTTATAAGCTGCACTGTTATCCAGCACCGGCTTCTGCGTCTGGGCATCTTTTTTCACAATCTTGAAGTAATACTGCAAAGGACGGTCATCAAACACACGCCATACCTGGGGTTCCCGGCTGTCTTCTGAAATCTGTACGATAAATGGACGAATCCCTTTTAAATTTTCCGGAACTGTAGACTCAAACACCACATAGGTTCCATAAGGAAGTTCTGGACTCTTTAAATATCCTTTCTTATCTGTAAACAGCTCTGGTACCGTAATCTTTTTACCATTCTCCCAATAAGAAGCGGTTTCGTCTTTGCTGTAATCATAGGTGATAAAATCTTCCGGGGTATAATAAGAACCATTTCCCGGCTTCAAACTTCCATCTTTTACACCAGACAGCTCACTGATGAGGAATACCTTAAATCCAGCTCCTTCTACCAGTTCTGTTTCTGTCTGCTCCCCGTCTTCTGAGATCTTGATAAGCTGAAAGGCCTGTTTCTTTACAGTTTCCTTTACAGTTACTTCCCGGTGTACAATCTGTACCTCCTGTCCTTCATACGAAACCTCTACGGGATACTCTGTTTCATCTAACAGATACCCTTCTGCCGGCTCTATTTCTTTCACGAAATAATTTCCAAGATACAGGTTTTTGAAATCTACAGTTCCTTCACTGGAAATCGTACCCTGCGCTACAAGTTCCCCTTTTTTATGGACAATCCCATCTTTCTTATTGGGGTGTTCAATATCTTCTGCAGCATATAACCCATATTTTGCCCCTACTAAGGTTGCGTCACCCTGGGAAATAAATCCCTGGGAATCCTGATCAATCTTACTTACATGAACTTCTCCCCGTACTTCCTCATTTTTAAAATCATGAGAAAAAGTATATGTGTAGGTGCTGTCGTCTTTATATTCATAGAAGAAACGATACACCTCATCTGTCATATAATACTTATCCGGTGCCTGGATTTCTTTTACGCTGTAATGGAAATTCAAAGGAATATCCGCATGGAACACAGCCATTCCTTCCCTGTCGGAAACAGCACGTTCCACCAGGCTTCCCTTTTCTACAAGAACCTTTCCGTCTGCCGCTGTCAGGTCTTCTTCTGCATACAATCCAAACGTCGCACCCTCCAGGGTAACGTCATCATGTTTCGATTTTTTCACTACATTTACGGAAATCTCCGGTCTTGCATTGGTAAAAGTGGTTTCCCCCTGGGATAACTCTACATTCTGTCCTGCATAGGACAAGGTTACAAACTGGGTACGTTCCTGTTCTGTTTTTCCAATCACCAGATTTTCCGGTGCTTTCTGTTCTACAACCTTATATTTTCCAAGATACAATTCTTTGGAAACAGCACTTCCATCTTCCCCGGTTGTCAGACTTTCTACCAGATCCCCTGCTTTATGCACCTTCGTCACTTTATCCTGGCTGTAAATATCCTCTGCCGCATAAATGTTATATTCTGCCCCTGCAAAGTCCGCATTTCCATATACAAAAGTCAGGTTCCCCTCTTCTCCGGTTACTCCAGTCAGAACCTCACCTTTTTTACGGATTGTGATTTTTCCTTTCTGTTCCTCATTCGTCACTGCAACAGAAGTTGTTTTTCCTGTTTCCAGCTTCACATTAAAAGACTCTGTATTCAGCTTATATCCTTCTGGAACAGAAATTTCTTTTAAATATACCGTATCCTGGGTTTTCGGAAGCTCCACCTCAGAAGTACCGTTGCTGTCTGTGGCCGGCATCTGCACAAGAAGATTTTTACATGCACTGTCTGAATAAATACCAAAAACAGCGCCGGACAGATTTACTTTACTGTTCTTATCTTTTTTTGTTACCTTTACCCTTGCCAGGTCCAGCCACTTCACCGTAAATTCCACAGAAGCACTTTCTTCTTCAAAAAATGCCCCATACCCAATGTCCTGGGAACCAGAACCCGTAGACAATACTAAGGTCTTCCACTGGGTTCCCATTTGTCCTTTCAGCTTACCGCTGTTCCATGTACCCGTTACAGTTTTGGGAGCGCTGAAATAGAATGTGGTATTCCCATTGATCTTTACGGTTCCTGTCTGTTTTGTACTTCCACTGTGATAAGTCACATTCTCTGGCATTTTTAAAGTAATATAGTTTCTATGGTCACCTTTTAAAGTAAATTCTCCGGTACGCTGTTCCTTTCCACTTTCATAAGCCTTTGCCTCCTTTGGGGACAATGTGATTGCTGCTGTCGGAGGTGCTTCCAGGCTGTAAATATGCTGGATATATCCCCACACACCGCTTGCCTTAATATCTTCAATGGTACAGCCATAAAAACCGTCCATGCCACAATAAGAATAAGCGGCAGCTAAATGCGTAAAAATATACTTTGTCTTCCAGTCAAAAGAGGGCATATACTCCCCAGTAATGTCCCCAGGACCGCCATATCCATAATAAAGGACTTTCTGTAATTCCGGGTTGCTTTCAAATTCATTGGCTACATAATCCGAGGTCGGCGGGGAAGCCTTCATAGACTCCAGACAATATGCCACATGGCCATTTACGGTGAAATAGGAAGTAGAATAGTTCCCCACGTTAGAAGGGTATGGGATTTTCTCTCCCTGTACCAGATGTACATTGCTTCCTTTTTGCTGCTCCATTGCTGCCGGAACAACCGATAAGAACATTCCCTTATCCTCTTTTGGTGTCAGATCAATCAACTCTGCCCCTGCATCTGGCATTTCCGGTTCTTCCGTCAGTACCTCCGGTATCTCCGGGTCAGGGTCCGCCTCACCGTCCTCACCGGAGCCATCTTCGGTATGCTGGCTTACTTCTCCCTGGGGTTCCTGTGTACTGTTTTCCCTTGCTTCTACCACAATTCTTCTCATAATCTGATAGGAAGGGTTTCCGCTTAACGGATCAACATGATAAAATGCCTGGTAAGAACCTGGGGTATTGAAATCAAAAGAATTGCCGGAGTCCCCTTCTGCTTTCAGAAACGTCACCTTTACTTTTTCATCATTTTTCTGAAACCCCCTGTAATCTGTTTCCAAGTCAAAGGACTCTCCTGCTTTTATGGTAAGGTCCTCTGCATACACCAGTTCTTCTTCTGTTAGTTGCTCCTTTACCTCTTCCAACTCCGGTAATGTTTCTGAAGCAGCCTCCTCCTGTTTTACTTCCTGTATCTGTGCATGTTCCTCAGACTGTTCAGAAGCCAGTGCGGTGATCCCTGTATTGAGTAACGTAGAACAACTAAGAAGAAGTGCCAGCGTCCCAGCCAGTAGCCTTTTCTTTTTTCCTTTCATCATAGCTTTGCTCCTTTTCATTTTTTCGTCAAAAAAAGCAGGCCACACAAGCCTGCTTTCCATTTTCTATCTTCTTTTTTCTATCATTTGTATACGGTCTGTCCCGTATCCAATGCACCTGTCAATCCCCTTTCTATTCCCTGCTCCCTGCATGGAACACTGCCAAAACAAGCTGCAGAACCAGCAGAAACAAACATATTACCAGTTTCCCTGTCAGATACAGCAGTTTCCCCACTGCAATGAAAATCCCTTTTACAACTTCCCATACACTTCTTCCTACTGCCATATCTTTTTCCTCCTTATTCTTCAAATGCCCCATAAAATTCCGCAAACCGTAAATCTTTTTCCATACAGGCTTCTTCCTTTTCCCTGTCCTCTGCTATCGCTCCACCGTCAGAAAGTTCTCCCTGAACTGCCTTTTCCAGCACACCTAGCTTCTCAAAGGCTTCTTCCTGTGCCATTGAAACCGCTTCTTTTACGATTTTACAAAATTGTTCTTTCTGGTTCTCCAGAAGGGTATTTAATAGTTTCATCTGCTGTACTTCTTCTTCCTGCTGTAGATACTTGGCAAAATAAACGATTGCTTCTGCTATAAAGTCGTCTTTTGTCTTGAAAATATCTTTGTTATACTCCTTCAGATACCGATAAGCCTGATGATGTACCGGTCTGCTTTTATACAGCCGCAGTGAAGTTGTATATACTTTTTCCGTATCCATAAGTTTTCACTTCCTATCATGCTGTCCGCATTTTCCTCTGTTTTGCCCGGATAATACTTTTCACTGCTTCTTCACAGCCCCTTGCATTGGCATGTATATCTGTTACAAACTGTACATCTTTTCCCTCATTGGCTCCAAAATGCTCCACAATGGAAGAACCGCCGCCCATAAACACCATTTTGGTCAGATCCAGATTATAATGGTTTGCCTGTATGATACCATAAATTTCCTCTGCGTAGGACTTCAAACAGTTTTTTATGACGTCCTGATACTGCTTCGGGCAGTCATAGCTTCCTGTCCTCATAAATGCTTCTGTAATATATGCCGGTACCCCTGCCCCTGTTTTGGCAATGGCTTCCTCATTGACTTTTCCGATACAGTACAAAGCTGCCTTATCTGAAATCGAATACTTCCCGTCCGGCATTCCGTCAACAAACTCTACCAGGTCGGTAGTTCCTCCACCAATATCTACTAAAAGGCAGTAACCGGGAACCGCTTCTAAAAGCGTATGGATCACCACATGCCCCTGCATAAAAACAAACACATTTTCCAACGACACATGATAATGTACCCCTTCATAACGGAAATGCAGTTCCTTTGTCTTTAACAGATATTTCTTGAAACTTTCTTTCTGCTGCTGAAATCTTCTGGGCGGCAGGGCAGCTCCCATTTTTACGGAAGCGTCTGTCAATCCCCGGAAACGCATTTCCTGCGCCAGTGCTGCAAGGGTAAGAAGATAATAATTTTCATTCTCTGTCTTATCCACACACTCCTTTTCCGGCACTTTCCCTCCCACATAATAAAACTGGTTCTGGTATTCCAGAATGTGCTCCAGGCTGTCCGGCCTTGCCTGCAAAGGCTGGATTGCTGCTGAAAATACCGTATTTGCAGTTTTCATGTTACGATTTCCATGATCAATTCCAATAATCATTTTAGTTTCCACGTTCTTATCCTCCCGAAAATTATAATTTGTATTTTATCTTGTCCTCTTTGGTTCTTGACCTGTTTCTTTCTTTTCTTTGTCTATCACAGGAAGTTTTTCAAACAGTTCCCCCATCACAGCTTCCATTTCCTGAAACTTCATTTCATCTGGCATACACAGAAAAACAATCACTGCGTCAGTCAGACGTTCCCCATTCTCTTTCCGGTAAAGTTCCGTATAAGAACCCCAACAATCGTCCTCACCTGCATAAAACTTTTTTGTCTTCTCATTTACTTTTATGAGGTATTCTTCGGTATCAACAAAAATTTTCCGAATGGATACTTTTTGTAAATCGTATTTCATGCTGTCCATATAAACCGGAAGGTGTTCCTCCGGGGCAAAATAGACATACATTGTGCAATAGGTATCTCCCTCCGTCCCCATCTCCTGTAAGACAATCCCAGCTTCAAACATTTCCGGTGGAGCATAATCTACTACAAAATCCTTATCCTGTGAAGATTTTTCAAAACGCCCTGAATCTCCAACCTGAAAATGTTCGGGGCACTGAATACGAAACCTCTCTTCCCTCATTCTGTATATTCCTCCATAATCTCACTAATATCTTTTTGAAATAACCGCTGAAGCCGGACAACTACATATACATTGGGCTTTTGCTGTCCGTATTCAATCCTCTGATACGTCCGAAGACTGATACCCAAGACAGCCGCAAGTTCTATCTGTGTATATCCATGAGCTGTCCTGAATTTTCTTAATTTTGTTACTTTCTATCACACTCCTTACGTCTGAGGGATAGCTTCCTGATAAGCAAACAGATTGGATATATAGCTGTTTGCTGTCAATGTGGCATTGTATAAAGCGGTAAGCAGCACTGCCCGGATATTATTGGCTTTCCTTGTACACTGCTTAATTGAGTCTATCACATACTCTACGGTAAACTTATCCAGCTTTTTATACATTCCCTGTACAATGCCAAGAGGACGTTCTTCCTGATTTACCCTTATGGCCTTTGCATTAGACGTCAAAACATCTACTACAAGCCCTACAATCTCATTGAGTAGTTTTCTGTCAAAAGGTCTGTCTATCCATATCGCATCATAATCAATCTGATCTTTGAACTGTTCTTCTGCTGCCTGATAGGATAAGATAGGATTATCTCTATACCCATTCATCATTTCTGTTGTATTCTTTTGGGTACTTTCTGCTGTAGTCTTTGTAGTAATCTCTGTATTTGTCTGCCCGCTATCAGTCTGAGGTACCTCTTTGGGTATCCAGGGCTCTGTTTCCCTGTCGGGGTATGCTCCCTCTTTGAATGGTGACACCCTCTCCCTTTGGAAAGGGACAGCCCTCTCTTCTACAAAATGTATCTCTTCCTCTATGGCCGTATGGGAACTGATTTTCTCTGTTTTGGATTTCTCTCTTCTTTTTTCAAAGGAAACCGGATCTGCTCCTGTTTCTTCTGGATAAGTCAATTCTTTTAACCGGTCTACAATCAATTCCAGATACAGAACATTATTTACAACAATCCCATTCATGGAAATGGTTCTAAATACCCGTTTTACCACGCCCAGCTTCTCTAAAAATACCACTGCATTTGTCGCTTCTTTTTTGGAAATCCCAAACTGTTCGCTGATCTGCTGGTAACTTCTCTGAAGAAGGTCTGACTTAAATTTCTTTCTTACCCCAATGACCTGTCCGGTTCCTTCATCTCTGATTTCTGTAGGCTTATACCAATACACAATATCTGCCAGTATAATAATGGCTGTCAGATTTGGCTTTCCGCTTTCTCTGATGATTGTCCGATACCACACCTGCGGAATGATATTTCCAGATATATTCAGTTTTGCATTTTCATCTACAATTTCATTTCCAGTGCTATAAATACCTCCATTCATACGTTTATTCCTCACTCCCCTGCTTCTTTTCTTTTTCAAATAAAGCACTTATTTCTTCATCTGCTCTTTTGCCTGCCACCAGACACGCATACAACGAAACGAGGAAAAAAATTATTCCAACAATCATAATCACCTTTATCATTGCTCTGTCCTCCCAAGAAAAAAAGGACTAAGCCAGCTAACAGAATCTTTTAACTAACCTAGTCCTTAACATATTTTTTTCAATATATTGTAACCGAATGGTTTTTCACAAACTTGACCGCCTGTGAGAATGGATATAATTTTGACAGGACCAGTAGCAATAGGTTTCTATCTTTAAGAGCCCCTGCCATTTGATTTTTACTATGAAAAATTCATTCCCGGTCTATGAATTTTCTACCTTTTATGGTATAATAGAAAAAAGACTAAATTGGCGTGAGCCCTTATTTTATAAGGAATCTGCTAACTTAGTCTTATTTTAACATAATCACCACTGCCAGAAGTTCCCACCACAGCTGCAAATTCGCCTTCTTCCACGGATAAATTCACCCCGTCCAGGGCCTTTACCCGACCGGTATCTTTTCCATAATATTTTTTCAGATTCTCTGTCTTTAAAATTTCCATAGAGCAAACTCCTCTCCTGTTGTCTTTCTATCTTTGATTCTACAGAGAAAATCTGACATTCCTCTGACAGTTTCCAAAAAAGTTCTGACAAAACTGTCAGAACTCCTTCCGCCTTTGTCACCCCAGAAACAGAAAAACCGAGAAACATGTCCCGCCTCTCCTGCCTTTGGCGACTGTAATATATCCTTTTTCACTTTGTAAAATCACCTGTGCCAGATACAGTCCAAGGCCGCTTCCCTCCTGCTCTTCCGCCTGTTTTCCACGGTAAAACCGACGGAAAATCCGGTTATATTCTGCCTCGCAGATACCGGGGCCCTCATCCGTAATTTTCACCTGCACATACAACTCCATCATCGTTGTTTCTATGAAAATACGGCTGCCTTTTGGACTGTACTTCACCGCATTTTCCAGAATATTTCCTATGGCCTCTGCCGTCCATTTGGGATTGTGGACAGGCATACATTCCTCTACTTTTTCCGTTTCTATGGAAATCTGTTTTTCCTTTGCCAGGGCATAAACCGCGCTGATACTTCTGGCCAGAGTTTCTGTAAGCGGCGCCAAAAACGTATCAAATACCAGAATTCCCTGCTCAATCCGGGAGGCTTTTACTAATGTTTTCATGAGCCACTGCATTTTTTCCGCCTGCTCCTGATTCCGCATCAGAAACTGCCGCTGGTCCCTGCTGCTTAACTTCCCCTCTTTTAAAAGTTCCGTATTCAGCAGAATATTGGCCAGAGGTGTTTTTAGCTGATGAGAAATATCAGAAAGCAATTCTGCGATTTCCTGTTTCTCTTTTCCCGCCTGTTCTTCCTTCTGTCTGCTGCGCTTTAATACCCGGCACAGGCGGCTGATGAGCTTGGATTCCATGGTCTCCCGGCTCTCTTTTTCCACCAGTTCTCCCGTCTTTTCAAAGGTATTTAAAACATCTGAAAACACTCGAAGCTGACGCCGGTAATATAGAAAACTTCCCAACCCCAAAGCAATTCCCACTGCTGCAGCCCCCAGACAGATACCTGCAAATACTTCTGCTGTCATCCTTCCTCCTCCCACAGATAGCCAATACCGTGAATGGTTTTCACCGAAGAAGTGCAGCCTGCACTCTCCAGTTTTTTCCGCAGTCTTCCTATATTTACCTGCAGCGTATTGGCATTGACATACCGTCCTCTGCAGTCCCAGACAGCCTCTAAAATCTGATTTTGTGTCAGCACCTGTCCCCGGTTTTCCAGGAAGTATTTCAGCAGTTTATACTCCGTCATACTACATTCTATTTCTTCTTTTCCCACCCATATTTTCATAAAATCGGTGTCCATACACAAGTTTCCGGACTTCACCCGGCTGTCTTTTTTCGGCTTTTTTTCTTCTCTTTCCACCAGTTTTTTCAGGCGCAGTTTCAGTACGGCTATGGAAAAAGGCTTGGTAATATAATCATCCGCCCCGCTTTCCAGCCCCAGAAGTTCGTCTGTCTCCATGTCTCTGGCGGTCACCATAAGCACCGGCACACGGGAGTTTTCCCGTATCTTTCTGCACAGCAAAATTCCGTCCATATCCGGCAGATTTAAGTCCATTAAAACAGCTTTTGGCTGCTCTCTTTTAAAAAGAGCATAACCTTCTCTGGCTGTTCCAGCCTCCCATACCTCATAGCCTTCCTGGGAAAGCACAAAGGAAATTCCCGTGCGCAGTCCCTTGTCGTCCTCAATAAGTAAAATTTTCATTTCGTCCACCTCTCCCAAAGCATACCATGGCTTTTACAGGGATACAAGCCTGTTTTCTCCTTTGTCAAGGACTAAAACTTTATGAAATTTTCCCCGCTTTGGTATATTGTCTCATTCTTGGGAGAATCTTTTTAGTAGATGCTGAAACTACATGATTGGAGGATTCTTGCTATGGCACTCAACAAAGTGGAAATCTGCGGCGTCAATACGGCACGCCTTCCCGTTCTTACCAATGAGGAAAAGGAACAGTTGTTTACACGTATCAAAACAGGTGACATGGAAGCGAGAGAACGGTACATTAAGGGAAATCTGCGGCTGGTATTAAGCGTAATCAAACGTTTTTCCAACAGCAGCGAGAATGTGGATGATTTATTTCAAATTGGCTGTGTAGGTCTCATCAAGGCCATTGACAACTTTGATACCACACTGAACGTAAAGTTTTCTACCTACGCAGTTCCCATGATTATAGGAGAAATCCGCCGCTATCTGCGGGATAACAATTCTATCCGTGTCAGCCGCTCCCTGCGGGACACGGCCTACAAAGCCATTTACGCCAGAGAAAACTATGTAAAGCAGCACCAGAAAGAGCCCACGATTACAGAAATTGCCGAAGAAATCGGCATGGAGAAGGAGGATATCGTCTATGCCCTGGATGCCATCCAAAGCCCGGTAAGCCTGTATGAACCAGTGTATACCGAAGGCGGTGACACTCTGTATGTCATGGATCAAATCAGCGACAAAAAGAACAAAGAAGATAACTGGATTGAAGACTTATCTTTAAAGGAAGCTTTAAAGCGGCTGGATGACCGGGAAAAAAATATCATTGAAATGCGTTTTTATGAGGGACGCACGCAAATGGAGGTTGCACAGGAAATCGGCATTTCCCAGGCACAGGTCAGCCGTCTGGAAAAACATGCTTTAAAGGCCATGCGCACCTACCTGCGTTCCTAAGCTTCACGCTTCCCCCTTGTTTCCTTTTGCCAAAACCGCTATAATAGCTTTATAAAAAACAAAAGGAACTTCTATTGATTATGAGCAACCAACGTTATTCTCTGGATTTTCACAATCTGGACCGCCCCAAGGCCCAGCTTTTATATGTCACCTGCGCTACTTCGGACAGGGACTGGCACAGTATGGAACACGCCCACTCTTTTTCAGAACTGTTTTTTGTCACAAAGGGCAGCGGTTTTTTCCAGATTGGCAGTAAGAAAATTCCGGTTCAGAAAAATGATTTGATTTTTATTAACCCTAACACGCCGCACACGGAACTGGGAAACCGGGAAAAACCCTGGGAGTATGTTGCCCTGGGAATTGAGGGGGTACAGTTTGGCTACGCCCAAAAAGGAACGCCTTACGACTACAGCCTGTTTTCCCTTCCCCCCGGTCAACAGGAAATCCGCCGGTATCTGGACACGCTGTTAAAAGAGGTGCAGAGCCAGCCTTTAAACTATACAGCGGTGTGCCAGAACCTCCTGGAACTGATACTGCTCTTTATAGCCCGCAGCACCAGGCAGGAACTTCTGACTGCTCCCCAACAGAAAACCACACGGGAATGTAAGCTGGTGGAGCAGTATATCAATGAGCACTATGCAGAGGACATTACTTTGGAGTTTTTAAGTTCTCTGGTACATATTAATAAGTATTACCTGGTGCATGCGTTTAAAAGCTACAAAGGGATTTCTCCCATTAATTACCTGATTGGACGCAGAGTGGAAGAAGCCAGGTATCTGTTGGAATCCACCAATTATCCGGTTACAAAAATAGGCGAAATCACGGGATTTTCCTCTCAGTCTTATTTTTCACAGACGTTTAAGAAATTTGCGGGGATTTCACCTAATGAATACAGGAAGAAAATGGCCCGGCATGTGCCGGATGGGAAAAGGGCGACTGCTTCCTATTCATAAAAAACAGGGCTGCGCACAAAACAGCCCCGTTTTTCTATAGAATTTTCATATCCTCTGAAACTCAGATTTCATACCACTTAATCTCATTCGCTTCCAAATGCAGTGCAAAGCTGCTTCCGTCGCCTTTGTAAACTGTGGTATCCTGTGGTTCATAAGTATTGTTTACCACGCAGTATTTTCCATTCTTCACATACGCATGTACTTCTACATTGTAGTTGTCAGAGAACCATTTATGCAGGTTTTCTTCGTCATGGGAAGCCCAGATAATGGCGCGGTAAAGCACACGGCTGTTTTCAAAGCTGTATGGAAGTCCGCTGATGTATACGCTTCTTCCTTTTCCGAATTCATGGACAGCCATCTGTACTTCTTTATCGGTCTGCTTGATAATCGTGGTTTCCGGCAGAGCGTAAATCGCTTTCTGTCCTTCTCCGAAGTCCACGTCACCTTTGCAGTCTTCTGTTATAAAGTGCTCATGCTCATCCCAGTTGTACTTGTCTGTGTTTAAAGTAAAGCCTGTCTCTTTTTCCACACCCATAACGCCTGCAAGCTGGAAGAAACGTCCTTCGTGCTGGTAAGCGGTAGGTTCCCCTACACCGATGAAACCGCCGCCGTTGTAAATGAATCTCTTCACAGCCGTTACAATGGTTTCGTCTGCCCAGTTTTCGCCGCCTGTATAAGCCGTATAAGCGCCGCCTACGTTTAATACCACATCGATATCGTCCAGAATTGCCGGATTTTCCCGGATGTCGTCAAAGCTGATAAACTGTACGTCAAATGGTGCGCCGCTTAACGCTTCGATAATGCCTGCATAAGAATAATTCTGTTTGTAATAAATGGCATGATGCACCATGTGATTTCCCCATGCACGCATTTTGCCCCAACTGTTTAATACAGCCACTTTCTTGATGCAGTATGGAGTGGTTCCCTTGATGTTTTCATATAAAGTACGGAATTCGTTGCATACGCTTTCCACATAGTCGATAAATTCCGGGAACTCCATCGCCAGTTTCAGATAGCCGCCGTAGCCGATACGGTCGATAGGGCTTCTTAAAATTGCGCGTCTTGCTGTTACCCAGTTTACTTTTGCCTCTTTTACAGGGTCTCCGCCTTCGTGGAATGTATCCGGGAAAAAGTATGGAAGGAAACGGCCTTCTGTGTATTTTACGCCTTTGATATCACTGATAAGACGAAGAGTCGAACCATTTCCCACACTTCCTACCACTGCGTCCAAACCGATGTTTTTAAACTCATCCATGAAGGGCTCCATGCCAATCCAGTGGTCTCCTAAGAACATCATGGCTTCTTTGCCGCACTCGTGGGTGATGTCCACCATTTCTTTTGCCAGTTTGGCAACTTCTCTTCTCTGGAATGCCTGAAAATCCTGGAATTCTTTGGAAGGAATACGGTAGGTATTGTTCATATAGCCCTGGTCAATGATAAATTCCGGGCGGAATTTATAGCCCACTTCTTTTTCAAACTGTTCCAGAATGTAGGGACTTACAGAAGCGGAATATCCGTACCAGTCTACATATTTTTCTCTGGCCAGTTCATCGAAAATCAGGGTAAACTGGTGGAAGAAGGTGGTGTAACGGATAACGTCTACATGTGGATTGTCTGCAATAAATTTGCGCAGACGTTTCATGGAATATTCTTTTGTCTTCGGTTGACGCACATCAAAAGTAATCTGTTTTTCAAAGTTTGTCCAGCCATTTGTCACAGCATTGTACATATGTACCGGGTCCCACATAATGTAAGCCAGGAAACTGACGGTGTAGTCATGAAATTCCTTTGCATTGTGAATGGTCACGTCTCCGGTTTCTTCGCTGTACTCCCACTGGGATGACTCAAGCGGTTCTCCTGTGGTACGGTCCATGACTTCCCACCAGCGTGTGATATCATCGTGGGAATTTACCTTCAGCATATCCGGGTATAAATGGTTCATCAGATGAATGGACAATTCGCTTTCCACAGCTGTGTAGAAAGGCGTCATAATGTACATCTGCTGGATTTCCTCCGGGTTGGCTTTTGCCCAGGCATTGTCCTTTCTTGTCGTGTAATAGGTGGAATATACCTTTGCGTCAACGTTTTTCAGTTCCTCCGGGTAGTCTGTGCCGTCACAGTCACGGATAGCGTCTGCGCCCCATCTTTTTACCAGTTCCAGTGTCTCCGGTACCACATCCACATCTGTAGGAATGGTAACACGTCCTTTAAAATTTGTGTCGCTCATGTTTTTTCTCCTTTCGCAAGTTCGCCTTACTCTATATTCCTAGAATATACAAATTTTTCAAAAATTGCTAGGGCCATGTTGCTGGAAACTTTATATATCTTGCTGTTTTTCTTTTCAGAAAAACAAAAAGATGAAGCTGTCCAAAAAAACAACTCCATCTTTTCCTTTAAAAATCTTTTTCTATGCTGTCTTTCTGCCGTATTTTTTCTTAATGACCAGCAGAGTTCCCAACATCAGCAGAATCCCTGCCGGAAGGGCAATCCACGCCGTTTTTACGAAACCGGCAATGATATACGTTACAAAGGAAACTGCTGCTGCGGTCAGCGCATAAGGCAGCTGGGTAGTCACATGATTGACATGATTACACTGCGCTCCCGCAGACGCCATAATGGTGGTATCGGAAATGGGAGAACAGTGGTCTCCGCACACAGCGCCGGCCATGCAGGCAGAAATGGAAATAATCATCATCTGCGGGTCTTTGCCTTCAAAAACAGCCACTACAATGGGGATTAAAATACCAAAGGTTCCCCAGGAGGTTCCTGTGGCAAACGCCAGGGCGCAGCCCACCAGAAAAATAATTGCCGGCAGGAAATTCAACAGTCCTCCGGCTACCGATTTCATGGCTGTTGCCACAAAAACGTCTGCGCCCAGACTGTCCGTCATAGCTTTCAGTGTCCATGCAAAAGTCAGGATAAGAATCGCCGGCACCATGGCCTTAAATCCCTCCGGAATGCAGTCCATGCAGTCACGGAAAGACAGCACTCTCTTTGCCGCATAGAAAATCACGGTGAAAACAAAGGCAAAAAAGCTTCCGATAGACAGAGCCAGAGATGCTTCACTCTGTGAAAAAGCAGTCACAAAATCCGTTCCGCTAAAGAAGCCGCCCGTGTAAATCATCCCCGTAATACAACAGATAATCAGCAAAACAATGGGAACTACCAGGTCTGTAACTTTTCCTCTCGGATTTGGTTTTACCGTCTTTTCTTCCTCGTCCGCACGCTTCCCGCAAGTGTAAATATCTCCTTTTAAAGCATTGGCTTCATGCAGGGCCATAGGGCCGAAATCTACCCGCATGAGCACCACGGCAAACATCATAAAAATAGTAAGCAGTGCATAAAAGTTATAGGGAATAGCCTGCATGAAAATGGCCAGTCCGTCCTCTCCCTCTACAAAGCCGCTGACAGCCGCCGCCCAGGAAGAAATCGGGGCGATGATACAGATAGGCGCCGCAGTTGCATCAATCAGATAAGCAAATTTGGCCTTGGAAACATTGTGCCTGTCTGTTACGGGGCGCATTACACTTCCCACAGTCAAACAGTTGAAATAATCGTCTACAAAAATCAGGATTCCCAGAATAATGGTGGCAATCTGGGCACCGATTCTGGTTTTGATGTGCTTTCCGGCCCATTTTCCAAAGGCTGCAGAGCCTCCGGCCCGGTTCATCATACAGACCATAGTTCCCAGAATCACCAGGAAAATCAGAATTCCCACATTGGAGGAATCAGAAAGTACCTGGATAAAACCTTCATCTATGATTTTCAACACCGTTCCTTCAAACTGGAAGTCTGTGGAAAACAAAGCCCCTACTAAAATTCCTACAAACAGGGAACTATACACTTCCTTTGTAATCAACGCAAGGGCAATAGCCACCACTGGGGGAATCAGGGACCAGAATGTAGCATACATATGGGGTTTCGGCGCCTCTTCGGCAGCTGCAAACACGGTCATACTCATCAAAAGCAGCAAGGCTGCAAATATGACAAGGGCCGTCATCATTTTTTTTCTTTTTTGTGTCATCGTTTTGTTCTCCTTTTCTTATCAAACCCTGTTGCATAAGAAAAACCATGAACGATACTCCCTTTTGGGGAACGCGCTCATGGTTTGCCAATAAACGTATGACTGTGACCAATGATGATAGCGCTCCACATATTGTGACAGTACGCTGCATATTCTGCAGCGTCCCAGGGGGAAAATCCCGGGCGGATTTCCCTCCTTCGGCAGTTTCCCCTTTCTCCTTCTGCGGCCGCCCAGCCCTTGCAGAAGAATACTCTTGAAACCTGCACCTCTATCATATATCGTCCCTGGCTTCTGCCAGAAATGTCTTTCTTATTCTGTTCTATACTATAGCATGAATTTTCCAGTGTGCCAAGACCGGTTTTTCCGGATTTTACTGGAAACTTCCAGAAATATTTATTCCGGAAGCTGTCCTCCGTCTTTCACAGTCTGCATCAGCGCTTTGATGTTGTCTACAGACGTCTGGTCCGGCTGCATAACGTACAATGCAGTTCCCGGCATGGAGTAACAATACTGGCTGTCTCCCGTACCTTCCGCTGCCACAGATTTCATGGTCCAAGTTCCACCGCTGTTTAACTGGCTTTGAATCAGCTTCTGAATCTGGTCCATGCTCATGTTGGTTTCCACGCTGTCGCTGACTTCTGAAATCAGACTCGGGGCTTTCACCAGCATTTCCGGTGTAATCATCTTCTTAAACATAGCCTGGATAACTGCCATCTGATCTTTTCCTCTCTGATTGTCTCCGCCTGGAACGTTGTAACGCTCTCTTGCAAAAGCCAGAGCCTGTTTTCCGTTGAAATGATTGGTGCCCTGCTGTACGTTGATGACCGCACCGCCGTCTCCGTTTGTGGTAAATGCGTACTCGGATTCCACATCAATGCCGCCCATGGAGTCTACCATGGTAATCAGAGACGTAAAGTTGACTCTGGCGTAGAACGGAATTTCAATACCGTAAAGGTTTTCCAAAGTTGCCATGGACTTATCCACACCATAAATACCTGCATGAGTTAATTTGTCCTTGCTGTCTCCGCTGACGCCCGGGATAGTTACATAGTAATCTCTCGGTGTATTGGTCAGAAGAATCTGTTTCGTGGTAGGATTTACTGTAGCAATAATATTCACATCACTTCTGCTCTTGGAAGATACCGGGCCATATACATCAATACCACTAATGTACATATTGAAGGTTTCGTCTTTGACATCCACCTCTGCAGCCTTGCCCTGTACCAGCTGACTATCATCACTTTCTGTCTCAATGCTGTACTGCGCAATAATTTTCACCTGGCTGCTGTATCCCTCATATACCTCTTCCAGAATACCGCCGTAGCCTTCATTGTAAACAATGGCCTGTACACTTCCATCCAACAAAGCGGCCGCCTGCTCATTTAAAGTCTTGTACTCTGCCGTCATGACATCCGTCCCGGCGTCTTTATCTACGTGCTCCATAGCTGCGTCAATGTCCTCTGCATCTTCCGCGTGCTGAATACCGTAAATATAATCTTTGGTGTCCTTTACCTTCTCGGCAGGATCATCGCTTCTGACAACTACCAGCATACTGTTGACCTGCCTGCCCAGGCTGTCTCCACTGATGTCTTCTACTGCATTATGAGTCTGATACATATAGACTGAACCAAAAAGCAGCACCGCTGACATCAGAACACTGACCAGCTTACTGACAATAGCTTTTCCGCGGGTAACCACCTGCATGGTAAACAGCAGGGCTGCAAATACCAGAAGGATCCCTGCCATACCGGCCAGATACTTCGCAGGAACCATCCCCAGTCTCCAGGTAAATCCTATAAAAACAAGTGTCGCAAGAATCTGAATTCCAACCAGTACCTCTCCGGCAATCCGAAACGCTTTCTGGATACGCTTCTTTCTTCGCTTCGCCGGACTCATCTTTTTTCTGCGATTTGTATTTTCCATATGCAATTCTCCTCTTTTTCTATTGCCCCCGGCTTGCCTTCCGGCGGCATCACAGTTCCTAATATAATATAAATCCTGCGAAAAATCAACCTTCCCGTGGAATTTTCGGCATATTTGTGCTATAATATTTACAGAAACAGAGATTGAATTTTATACAGCAAGGAGGTATTTCTATGGCTCACCGTGTAATTACTATTAACCGTATGTATGGAAGTGGGGGAAGGCTTCTCGGCCGGGCGCTGGCCGAAAAACTGGGGATTCATTTTTATGATAAGGAATTAATCCGCCTTGCCAGTGAGGAAAACGACATTCCTTACGAAGAACTCTTAAAGGTAGATGAAAAGAAAGCAAACCAGTGGCGGCTGCCCATCAGTGAACAAATGCAGATGCAGCCCCAGTATCATTTTCACCCTATGAATGACGTGCTCTTTGAAACACAGTCTAAGATTATCAAAGACCTTGCAGCAAAAGAAGACTGTATCCTTGTAGGACGTTGTGCAGACTATATTCTGGGAGAAGACTGTCTGAGTCTTTTTGTTTACGCCCCCTATGAAGAGCGTGTCAAAAATGTAATGGAGCGCCTTGGACGTGAAGAAAAGAGCGCCCGCTCCCTGGTAAAAAAAATGGATAAAACCAGAAAAGCCTACTACGAGTTCTTCACAGACCGGAAGTGGAACGATTTGGGAAACTACCAGCTCTGCATTGACACCAGCCGCTTTTCCCAGAATTTTCTGCTGAATATGCTGGCTGACGTGTATAAACATATGTAACATTCGAAAAGAGGCTGCCTCATGAAACAGCCTCTTTTCTTTCTATCAGGATAATCTTCCATTTTCCATTTTATATACTTTATCTGCAATATTCATGGTGGACTGCCGGTGGGACACCAACACTACTGTCTTTTCCCTGCATTCCTCCTGCAGCGCTTTCAGGATAATCCCTTCATTTAGGGAATCCAGATTGCTGGTGGGTTCGTCCAACATCAAAAACGGCGCATTATGCAGGAAAGCTCTGGCGATTCCGATACGCTGCCGTTCTCCTCCTGAAAGGGTATCTCCCAATTCGCCTACCGGGGTGTCATATCCCTTTGGCAGACTTTCAATAAAACTGTGCAAAGAAGCCTTTTTTGCTGCTTTTATCACTTCTTCTCTGGTGGCGTCAGGTTTTGCCACCTTGATATTGTTTTCCACGGAATCGTGAAACAGGTAGGTTTCCTGAGTCACATAGGACTCCATTTCTCTCAGGTTTGCCGTATTGATTTCCTTTACATTTTTCCCGGAAATCAGCACCTGCCCCTGCTGCACATCCCAAAAACGCATAAACAGCTTCAAAAGCGTGGATTTTCCGGAGCCGCTTTTTCCGTGGATTCCGGTAATTCGGCCTTTCTCCAGTGCGATGCTGTAATCCTTTAATATGACCTCCTCCTCATAGGCAAAAGTCACATGTTCACACTGCGCCCGCCCAAAGGCCACCTCTTTTCTCCCTGTCACCTCTTCTACCTGCGGGGTTTCTTCTAAAATAGAAAGCACCCGCTCTCCGCTTGCCAGAGTCTGATTCAGATTGTTGGACAGATTGGCCAGAGCCACTACAGGCCCAAAGGAACCCATCATGGAAATCGTGCAGAGAATCACCGCTTCTTTATCCATGCTTCCCTGCGTGTATAAAAATACGGTGAAAAACAGCATGCCAAAGGAGCTTAAAAGAATCAGCAGATTGGTAAGCGCCCGTGTATTGCCCTCCATACGGCTGAGTTTTTTCTGCAGAGTTCCCAGTTCTATGGACTTTTCTGCCATGCCTTTTCGCCGCTCTTCTTCCTGTCCATACTGTATGGTTTCCTCCAATCCCCGCAGAGAATCCAGCACATAGCTGTTTAAATCCCCCAGCTTTGTCCGAAACTCCATTCCGGTCTGCGCTCCTTTTCTTCCATTCCAGAGGGGGACTCCCACTCCTACCAGAAGATAGGAAACCAGCGCCCAGATTCCCGCATACACATGGTAATGTCCAATGAACAGCACCATAATCAGAGAAGTCAGAAAGCCGATGGCAATGGGGGAAATGGTATGGGCATAAAAGACTTCCAGAAGTTCAATATCATTTGTGATAATGGAAATCAGATTGCCCTTGTCTTTTCCTTCCAGTTTTGCAGGACACAGCTTTCTAAGGGCCGCAAAAACCTTATGGCGGATAATAGCCAGCAATTTAAAAGCAATATAATGATTGCAGGCCTGCTCTGCATAGTGCAGAATTCCTCTTAAGACTGCGAATACGGCCATAAGTCCAAACAGTTTTCCCACAGAAAGACCTGCCAGGCTTTTTTCCATAATTCCGTATACCAGTCCGCTGCCCGCTAAAATGCTGAGGAAAATGGCGCACAGAAACCCTGCCACGCCCAGTAAAATGGCTGCTGTCATCACATGGAGCAGAGGAACTACCAGTCCAATCAACTGTCCCATGACCTTAATTCCGCTTCTTCTTTTCATGCTGTTTTCCCCCTTTCTTCTTTCGGCAGTCCGTATTTTTCCAGATTTCTCTGGGTCTGATACATGTTTTCGTAAACACCCTGTTTTTCCATCAGTTCTGAGTGCTTTCCTTTTTCTGCAATTTTCCCGTCTTTTAAGACATAAATCCTATCTGATTTTTTTACATTGGCCAGTCTGTGGGAAATCAGCAGTACCGTCCTTGTCTCTGCCAGTTCCCGGATGACTTCCATAATAATTTCTTCGCTCTCCACATCAATGTTGGAGGCCGCCTCATCAAAGATATACACCGGGGTCTCATGAAGCAGCGCTCTGGCTATGCACAGACGCTGGCACTGTCCTCCGGAAAAATTGCTGCCCTTTTCCAACAGCAAAGTTTCAAGCCCTTCCTGCTGCTGCAGGAAATCCCACAGATTCACTTTTCGCAGCACCTCTTCCATCTGCGCTTTGCCGGCTTTCGGATTCCCCATACGAAGGTTTTCTTCCACGGTTCCTTTAAACAGATAACTGTTGTGCCGTACCATGGTGATGTGTTCCATCAGGCTTTTTTCACTGATATCAGCCAGCGCCTTTCCTCCCAGATAAATGTTCCCCCGGTAGTTTCTGTTTCTGCCCATTACCAAAGAGGCAATGGTACTTTTCCCGGAACCGGATTCTCCTACCAGGGATACAAAACTGCCTCCGGAAATCTGCAGACTGATGCCATCCAGAATTTTCCTCTCCTTTTCATACGCAAATTCCACATTTTCAAAGGAAATATCCAGGGAGCCTTCCGGCAGTTCTTCCCTGCCTGCTTCTCCCTCCGTCATATCTAACAGACGGAAAATTTTGTCGCTGGCTGCCATTCCGTTCATAGCAATGTGGAAAAAAGAGCCCAGCAGACGAAGAGGAATAAAAAATTCCGAAGCCAGAAGGATGATAGTAAAGGCTCCTGCAAATCCCAGATTTCCCGCCAGATATTCCCTCACAGTTACAATCATCCCCACCGCTGCACCGCCGTAGGCCACCAAATCCATAACGCTGATGGAATTCAACTGCATCGTCAGCACCTTCATGGTAATCCGGCGGAACTGCTCTGCCTCTTTATCCATTTCCTCTGCCTTTTTTTCATCAGACTGATAGATTTTCAGAGTGGTTAAGCCCTGGAGATTTTCTAAAAAGCTGTCTCCCAGTTCTGTATAGCTTCCCCAGTATTTATTCAGCAGTTTTTTGGCAAATTTCTGCACTGCCACAATAGAAACCGGAATCAGGGGAACGCAGACAAGCAGGATAACACTGGCCTTCAGATTTATAAAGGACAGCACGGCAAATAAGGTTAAGGGAGCCAGAAGGCTGTAGAAAAACTGGGGAAGATACCTTCCGAAATACGTTTCCAGCTGCTCCACACCCTCAGCGGAAAGCTGCACCACCTCTGAAGTAGAAATTTTTTCCCTGTAAGAGCTTCCCAGCCGTGTCAGTTTATCGTATATCTTTTCTCTTAAAATCCTCTTTACATCCACGCTTGCCATAAAGGATGCTTCCGCAGACTTCTTTTCGCAGAAAAAGCGCACCAGAATGGAACAGACACAGACCAGAGCTGTTCCTGCCAAAAGCCGGGTGCTGACCTCTCCTTGTACCAGATTTTCCAGTAAAATGCCCATGGCTGAAACTGCCAGAATCTGAAACAGCAGTCCGCACCACTGCCAGAAGACATTCTGGAAAATATACTTTCTGGAATCTTCCAGCAAATGAACCAGTCGTTTTTTAATCATTTTTCATTTTCCTCTTTTCTCTCAATGTACAAATCACATGCCAGATAGCCGCCTTAGGCGCATACAAAAGCATCCGTGGGCCGGAAAAGACCATCACCTGGCGAATACGCTCACGCATTTCTTTTTTATAGCAATGCACTCTGCAGTTGCTGCAAAAGGTCTTTTCCTCCATAAAGGGGCATTTTCTGATTTTCCATTCCGCATAATCCAGCAATTCCCTGCACTGGGGGCAAAGCCCCCGCTCCTTAAATGCTTTCCTGCCATGTTTGCTTTTGCAGTAAAGAACCATCATTTTTCCAACCATTTCCTGCTCCTTCTGCCTTTTGGATTCTATCTGTGCGCTGTCTTTCCTCTCCATTTATACCTCCCCGGCCGCGGCTGTACGGATTCCCTTGGTGAAATAAATCATATGAAACAGCCAGACAAGGGCCAGAATGACACGTCCCACAGGCACACTGTCCATAAACCAGAAACCAATTCCCATAAACAGGGTCATGGACAGCATAACTGTAATTTTTGCCCTTCTGGTCATGGTTTTCTTCTCCATCAAGGGCTCCAAATGCTTCCGGTAAAGCCCGGTGGAACGGAACCAGTTTTCCATTTTGGCAGAGCTTTTGGCAAAACCAAACAATGCCAGAAGCAGGAAGGGAAACGTAGGCAGGATAGGCAGCACTACGCCAACTGCACCGATTCCCATACTGATACACCCCAAAAGCAGCCAGAAAATTCTCTTTATGTTCTTCATAAAACCTCCGTACACGTTTTTTTATCCTCTGCGTGGTTAGCTTTGTCTTACCGTCTTCAAAAGAAAGGGCCGCCACATCAAAATTGCGGCAGCCTTTTTTAACAGACGGCGCTTCCCGCCATAAATCCCTGCAGAAGTTAGTTTTCATTAACTTTTATATCATACCAGACTATTTTTGTCAACGAATTTTACATAGGAATTTCTGTCTCTCTCTTTACGCTGTCACTTCTGTGTGGTAGACTGAATTTATTTATCCGGCAATTTTTTCTGAAATATCCGGACATATAAGGAGGATTTGAACGTATGAATACGATTCTGGAAAGTTTACACAGCCGCAAATCAGTCCGCGTCTTTACCGACCGGGAAATTTCCCCAAAAGAGAAGCAGCAGATTCTCACTGCTGCCACCCAGGCCCCCACAGCGGGGAACCAACAAATGTACACCATTCTGGATATCACAGACCAGCGGCTGAAAGAGATTCTTGCCGAAACCTGCGACCACCAGCCTTTTATTGCCAAAGCCAAAATGGTGCTGATTTTCTGCGCAGATTATCAAAAATGGTATGATGCCTTTTCGTTCTTTGGCTGTTCTCCCAGAAAGCCTGCTGCAGGAGAATTTCTGCTGGCCGTTCAGGATGCCGCCATTGCGGCACAAAATGCAGTGACTGCTGCCGAAAGTCTGGGAATTGGCTCCTGTTACATCGGAGATATTATGGAACACTACGAAAAGCACCGGGAACTTCTAAATCTGCCGCCTTATGTTTTTCCTGCAATTATGGTGGTCTTCGGTTACCCCACACAGCAGCAGGCAGACCGCCAAAAGCCCAAAAGAGCGCCGCTGGATTTCATTGTACAGGAAAACCGTTATCACAGAGCAGACGAAACAACACTGAAAGCCTGTCTGAATACAGCCACCGGCACACTTTCCTTTGAAGAATGGATACAGCGTTTCTGCAAACGAAAATACCATTCTGACTTTTCAAATGAAATGAGCCGTTCTATTGAAGAAGCGCTGAAAAATTTCAGATAATCAGAAAAGAAGGGATTTTCAGCGCACCCCGAACCTGGATAAAAACCGCTTTCCCAATATACGGAGCAGTTTATCCGCAGCCAATCCCATGAGCCCCAGGGTGAAAATCCCCGTAAAAATCCAATCTGTGCGGTAATACAAACGGGATGTATAAATCAAATAGCCCACCCCTTCCGAAGCTGCCAGCATTTCTGCTGCTGCAATACAGATAATAGCGCTTCCCAGTCCCAGACGGATACCGGTAAAAATATGGGGCACTGCCGAAGGGAGAATGACGGTAAAAAAGGTTTTGGCCCGTCTTGCTCCCAGGGACTCGGCAGCTTCCAGCAATGCGGTATCCACGGACCGTACCCCGGCTATGGTGTTGACCATTACAGGAAAAATAACCGCATAAAATATCAGCGCTACCTTAGAAGTCTCTCCCACTCCGAACCACAGCAGAAACAGGGTGATAAAACCAATGGCAGGAACAAACCGGAAGAAATTTAAAAAAGGTTCAAAAATTCTGCCTGCCCAGGGAAAGCAGCCCACGCACAATCCCACAGGAACAGCAAATACCACGCCTAAAACCCAGCCCTTCAGTACACGTCCCAGACTCACCCAGACATCCCCGGCCAGTGTACCGTCTGAAATCAGAGAAAAAGCTCCTTTCCAGGTCTCCAGGGGACCTGGCAGAAATTCCGGGGGATAAAAAAGCGAACCTGCTTTCCAAATGGCAAGAAGCAGCACCCATGTCAGCACACCGCTTCCCAGTATCTTCGCAGCCACTCCTTTTGCTGCATTTTTTTTCTTCTGCATACAGATTCCTCCTTAAATTCCTTAAATATAGTACATATCTCTGCTGTCCAGAGCAGCGTTTACCAGCGTATAGGCTGTCTGTTGGTCAAATACATAAAGACGGGATACCATGACCTGAACCAAATCTCCCTTTTTGATGATTCCTTCGTCTATGGGCTTTCTTGCCTTTAATGTCAGATTGCCCACGCGAATGGAGAGTTCCACAGAGGTTCCTCCAAAGGCTGCGTCTTCCACCCTTCCTTCCTGGTATACACTGGGATAAGGCGGATTTTCGCCTCTTGGAATGACCTTTACAAATTCCGGCCGAATGGCCGCATTGGGAGCATTTTCGTAAGGGGAAAAGCCTTTCAGCCTTGCATACTGAAACTCCGTTAAAAGCACGGATTCTCCGATAAACTGTGCTACAAACGGCGTCTGCGGGTTTCTGTAAATCTCCATGGGAGTCCCCATCTGCTCCACTCTTCCCGCATTGGTGACAAGGATTTCATCTGCCACCTCCACAGCCTCGTCCTGGTCATGGGTTACAAAAATACTGGTAATGCCTACCTTTTCCACCATTTCTTTCAACCAGCGGCGCAGCTCCTTGCGTACCTTGGCGTCAATGGCTGCAAAGGGTTCGTCCAAAAGCAGCACCTGTGGGTCTACGGCCAGAGCCCTGGCAAAAGCCACCCTCTGTCTTTGACCGCCGGAAAGCTGATTGGGATAGCGGTCTTCCAGTCCCGGCAGTCCTACAAGCTCCAACAGTTCCTTTACTTTCGTTTTGATTTCCTTTTTCCCTTTTTTGCGAATCTTCATGCCGTAAGCAATGTTATCGTATACTGTATAATAAGGAAACAATGCATAATTTTGAAACACAAAGCCGATTTCTCTTTCCTGTACGGAAAGGTCATTGACAACCCTCCCGTTAATAGAAATGTTGCCGCTATCCTGCCTCTCCAATCCGGCAAGCATACGCAGAAGCGTTGTTTTTCCGCTTCCGCTGGGTCCCAGAAGGGCCACCAGCTTTCCTTTTTCGATTCCAAAGGACACGTCATCAGAGGCTTTGAAATCTCCAAAGTTTTTATGAACATGCTCAAATGTAATATACATACCTGTTTCCTCCCATTGCTTTTCTTATTCTTCCGCTGCTTCGGCGTCAGGCAGCGCTGCCCGAAGGGGCTCTAAATCTGTAAAATCTGACAGTTCATAGTCGTCAAAATCCCCCTTTGCAACTGCCCAGGCTTTTATGTCCTCCAAATGTTTTTTGGTTTCTTCAGAATAGTCTATGGTCAGATTGGTATCCTGAAGTTCTGACAGAAACTGTTCCTTTGATGTTCCCAGCTTGTCCGAAACCACTTCCGCCGCTTCCTCCTCATGGGAATATATCCAGTCAACCGTTTCTTTAGAAGCCTTCAGATAGTTTTCCGCCACATCCTCATGCTCTTTGATAAAAGAAGCCGTGGTAATATAATAGGAATCCACTGTAAGGCCCAAATCCTTCAGCGTCAGAAGTTTTTCAAGTCCGCCTTCCTCCAGCTTTGCCGCATTCGCGCCGCTTGCCCAGAAGGCCGCTGCCTTTCCTGTTGTCATCAAAGCCACCGCCGAAGCTGCACTGTCCACTTTGACCAGTTTTTGTTCTGTTTCCCCTATGCCTGCTTTTTCATAAGTTTTCGCATTCCAGAAGTCCCATACCGTTCCCGGCTGTGTGGCAAAGGGCTGTCCTGCCAGGTCTTCCAGGCTTTTTACCTTACTGCCGTCTACGTAAAGGGCGCCCCCGGTTCCGGAACTGATGCGGCTGAGAATAAGAAGATTTTTATCCTGTGTACTTCCCATGCGGTTTACCAGCGCGTAGTCTGCCAGATTTCCCACATCTGCCTGTCCGGTTACAACGGCATCCACCGTATTAATACCTGCTGCAAATTCTGATGTTTCCAGTTTTATCCCATACTTTTGAAAAATACCTTCTTCCTCTCCCACAGCTGCAATCCAGTGCTGCGCACCGTTTGTCATCACAGCGGCGCGGACTGTGGTCAGTCCGCTTCCGGAAACCTTTTGCTCTGTGCCACCGCAGCCTGAAAGAGACAGTACTGCTGCTCCTGTCAAAATAAAAACCAATGCTTTCTTCTTCATACCCTACTCCTTCTTTTTCGTCAAATCACTCTTTTTAATAGAAGCTACGCAAAAATCAATTCTCTCATCCTCGTCTTCCTCATCCTTACTGCCTGTTTTCGGATTTTTATTAGGGTCTACGCCTTCCACAATGGTTACTTTCCCATTATCTTTTCCCACAGGTGAACCCGGCACCCGGAAAGTCTCCACATCCAGAGGCAGAATAGACGTTTCCTCCGGTTTTTCCAACTGGGGAATCCACTCATAAGGCACTCGGTAAGCACGGTAAACCATATTGTTGGTAAAATTTCCTGCCAGCTTATTGAAATAAGGATTGATATATTCCCATACAATTTCATGTTCCGGAGTAACTTCCAGGATTCGTCCGTCCGAGCCTTCTGTAATCAATGTATTTCCGTTTGGCAGTCTCTGTGCGGAGCTGATATAGGAGCTGTAAAACTTGGAAGCATCGGTAAACAGCAGAAATCCCGCTTCCAAAGGCGTATACTGCCAGGTAATCTCCAGTGTGACCGGATTGAACTGCAACACACGGGAATAATCTCTTCTGGCATGATTCACACCGGTTACCGCACCGGGATTTGGATTTCCGTAACCGCCTTCCCCGCCGTTGTCAAACACCAGCAAGTCTCCTTCTCCCGGAAGACCTTTTGGTATCATGTGCAGATGGTGCTGCCCGATAATCCAGCCCAGTTTTCTGGTTGCTTCGCTTTCGTTAAAATCCGGTCCCAGTCTCCAGACAACCTCTCCTGTCGCCTTGCTGATAATTCCAAGAATATTGGCATTTCTGGCATCAAAAATAATATTGTCCGGATGAAAGCGTTCATCTCCCGCGTCGTACCATTTATTTTCTCCCAGCGTTGACATACTGTTAATGTGCAGCCAGTCACCTCCTGCTTCTTCATGAAGCCCCGGATTGCGGAACAAAACGTTTTTGGCGGCTTCGTCAAAGCCCATTTCTTCAAAATGGTCGCTGGCTCTCCAGCTCCACAGAATATTCCCTTCCCAGTCCACTTCAATAATCTTGTCGTCAATGAGTCTTTTATCTGAAATCTCGTGGTTGTATACGTTTTCATGGGTCAAAATAAGGGTGTTCCCGCCGTCTGTCCTGGGCTCTCCACCAGGATAATAATAGCCCACAGAGGAACCTTCTCTCTGATAGTCGTGATGCTGTCTTGCCTGATATTCCGGTTCTTCCATGCCTGGGTCTGCAATCAGCTCCGTGTTGCGGAATTTCCACACAATTTTGCCCTCCCAGTCCACCTGTACCAAATCTATCTGGTCCTGATAAGCATATTTTCCGGAACGTGTTCCTGTGGTTCCCATAACATATCCTCCGGGAAGAATCTTATTTGGGAAGCCCCCAAGACCTGCCCAGCGTTGTACTTCATTGCCGTTCATATCAAGCAGCAAAGCGCCTCTTCCGGAAGGGAAGATTGTATACCCGTTCCATGCTTTTTCTTTATCGTATAAAATTGTCCCTGTAGGGAACACACTTGGATAACCCATCTTTATCTACCTCCGTTTACTCACTCAATTTTTTGATTGCTTCATTTATGATTAATTTATGTGTAAAACCTGTTTTTTTGTCTTTCACCGCTCCATTCCGGAAAAACAAAAGGGTTGGCAGTACCTGTATATCCCACCGGGAGGCCAGTTCCGGCTCCGCCGTAATGTCCACTTTTCCGAAAAATGTCTGTACTCCTTCCGTCTCCAGTTCTTCTATCCCTGTCTCTGTCCTTTTACAATGAGCGCAGGTAGGGGAGTAAAAAAGAACCACGGTTTCTTCCCCGGATTGGATTTTCTCTTCAAATGTCTTCAGATTTAATTCCTGCATGTTTATACCTCTTTCTCTGTTGTTCGTCTCAAATCTTCTGCCGCCAGAACGGCTGCATTGGCTCCGTCTGCCGCTGCCGTAATCACCTGGCGCAGGCTTTTTGTCCGCACATCTCCGGCTCCGTAAAATCCTTTCAAAGCTGTTCTCCCTGTTTCGTCTGCCTGTATGTACCCGTTCTCGTCTGTCACGGCAAGCTCCCTCAGAATCTCTGTGCGTGGTATCTGGCCGATTTCTACAAAAATACCGTCCACCGGAAGCCGTCTGTTATCCTGCGTCCATATGGCCTCTGCCTTGTGGGTTCCCTCTATTTTGCTGACCACGGTATTTCTGAGAATTTCTATGTTTTCTTCTGCTTCTGCCTGAAGGAGGGAGGACTTAGCAGCCCGGAAGTCTTCTCTTCGGTGAATGAGCAGCACCTTTTTACAGATTCCCGCCAGATACAGAGCTGCGTCTACGGCACTGTCTCCGCCGCCAATGACTGCTGCCACCCGGTCTTTATAAAAAGCTCCGTCACACCATGCACAGACGTGAACTCCTTTTCCGAAAAACTGCTGTTCTCCCGGTATGCGCAGCTGCCTGTGTACCGTACCGGCTGCATAGATTATGGCTCTGGCTTCCAGAACTCTTCCATCCTCCAGGCGGCATTTCCACTTACCTTCCTCACGCCAAAGCTTTCCGGCTTCTCCTTCTGTAAAAGAAACCCCACACTTTTCGGCGTGGCCCCGAAACTGCTCTCCCAGTTCGTATCCCCCAATTCCCGGAAGTCCCGGGTAATTGTCCACCCGGCCACTGTCTGCAATCTGTCCGGTTCCTCTGTATTCCTTCTCCACTATCTGCACGGTCAGATTGGCTCTTCTGGCATAAATTCCTGCCGTCAGTCCTGCCGGTCCGCTGCCGATAATAAGCAAATCCGGTGTTTTTTCTCCCATCTGCTGTCCACCTTTCTTTATCCTAGTTTTCATAGTAAATTGCTAGGAAATATGATATTTGAAAGGATACCACAGAAAAACCCATTCGTCAAATAGAAAATATACATTATGCGTAATAGTTTCTATTTATAGGCAAAAAAAGACAGTTCCACCTCTGTCCTGAGGTTTGGAACTGTCCTTTTTTGTAGGACTCCTTTTTTGTATGTATTCTGTATTATTCTATATTCAAATATTTCTTAATGGCTTCTATATACGTTTCCCCCATTTCACTGAGCACCATGTTTTTTCTTGTAATATAGCCGATTTCCATAACACTGTCCTGGTCTTCTTCGTCCCCTTCAAAGGGAACAGCCACATAATCACTGCCGTTTAATTCTTCGCAGATAATCCCGGAGCAGAGGGTGTAACCGTTGAGCCCCACCATGAGATTCAGCATGGTAGCCCGGTCATTGGCTTTGATAATTTGGGCATATTCATTGGTAGAAAGAATTTCTTCCGCAAAATAGAAGGAACTGTTTTCTCCCTGTTCAAAAGACAGACAGGGATAGCCGCTGAGCTGCTCAAACCTTATGGAGGTTTCCTTTGCCAGAGGATGCTGTTTCCACAGGTATACATAAGCCCCGCAGGAAATCAGAGGATGAAATTCCAGGCTTGCGGTTTTCATCATTTTTTCCATAGCTTTCCGGTTAAAGTCAGAAAGATAGAGGACGCCGATTTCGCTTCGCAAGGTGCTGACGTCACTGAGCACCTTTCTGGTCTCAGTTTCCCGGATTGCAAACTCGTATTTCGACATATCAAATTCTTTTGCCATATCCACAAATGCTTTCACCGCAAAGGAATAATGTTGGGTAGAAACTCCGAATTTTTTTCGGTAGCTTCCGTTTTTGCTATATTTCTGTACCACCGCTTCATATTGATCATAAATTTCTTTTGCGTGAAGCAAAAATTCCGCACCGTCATTGGTCAGCGCCACGCCTTTGCCGCCCCGGTAGAGAAGCACCAGTCCCAGTTCCTTTTCCAGTTCCTTCATGGCATTGGTCAGCGAAGGCTGTGAAACGTATAAAAGCTCTGCCGCTTTGTTCAATGATTTTGTTTCCGCTATGGTAATCAGATAATGCAACTGTGTCAGTGTCATTTTCTGCACTCCTTTAAAAATAGTTCATGAATCCTGTTATCTGTATCCAGTTCGGGATGAAAGGCCAGCCCATACTGTCTGCCGTACCGGACCGCCACGATTTTTCCCTCTGCCCGGGCGAGAATCTCTACAGCCGGGTCTGCTTTTTCCACATAGGGAGCACGAATGAAGGTCATAGGCACTGTGCCGATTCCTTTCATTTCCTGTATTGTGTGAAAGCTGCCAAGCTGTCTGCCATATGCATTTCGCTTTACCGTTACGGGAAGGGTACCGAAATATACATGAGGGTCGTTTACACACGCTTCGGCCAGCAGAATCAGCCCCGCGCAGGTGGCAAGCACAGGTATTCCCCGGATAATCCGCTCTTTCAGGCCCTCAAAGATATCCAGTTCCCGCAGAAGTTTTCCCTGTACTGTGCTTTCCCCGCCCGGCAGAACCAGACCGTCAAAGGCTTCCTGCAAGTCACCTTTCTGACGAATTTCCACGCATTGTGCGCCAAGGGCTTCCAGCTTTTTTCGGTGTTCCAGAAACGCGCCCTGCACTGCAAGTATTCCGATTTTCATCCTATTTTCCCCTCTCTGCCATAAGAAGCTGTATTTCCTGCTCATTGATTCCCACCATGGCTTCCCCTAAATCCTCTGACAGTTCTGCCAGCAGTTTGCTGTCCTGATAATTGGTCACTGCTTTTACAATGGCTGCCGCGCGTTTCTTCGGATTCCCGGATTTAAAAATACCGGAGCCTACAAAGACTCCCTCTGCACCCAGCTGCATCATCAGAGCCGCGTCCGCCGGAGTGGCTACGCCGCCTGCAGCAAAGTTTACGACCGGAAGACGTCTGTGCTCATGTACATAAGCGACCAGTTCGTAGGGTACCCGCAGATTCTTGGCCTCTTCAAAGAGTTCCGCTTCCTTCATAGCCCCAATTTTTGCAATCTCCTGGTTCATTTTCCGCATATGGCGCACGGCCTGCACTACATCTCCCGTTCCCGGTTCTCCTTTTGTTCGAATCATAGAAGCGCCCTCCTGAATTCTCCGAAGGGCTTCGCCCAAATCTTTTGCACCGCAGACAAAGGGTACCTGAAATTTCCGTTTGTCAATGTGGTAGACATCGTCTGCCGGAGAGAGGACTTCACTCTCATCTATGTAATCAATTTCAATGGCTTCCAGTATCTGTGCTTCCGCGAAATGACCGATTCTGCATTTCGCCATAACCGGAATGGACACCGCTTCCTGAATACCCTTTATCATTTTCGGGTCACTCATTCTGGCCACGCCGCCTGCAGCCCGTATATCAGCCGGAATCCTCTCCAGGGCCATAACAGCGCAGGCTCCCGCTTCTTCTGCAATCTTTGCCTGTTCCGGAGTGGTGACGTCCATAATTACTCCGCCTTTTAACATCTGTGCCAACTGCTTATTTAATGCATATCTCTCATTTACCATTTCCAATCTCTCCCTTTCTTTTGTGATTGATATGCATCTTAAACCAAAACTGTCCTTGTTAAAATAACCAGTTTATTTATTTTTAAGCAGTCCAGTTTTCTTTTTCTCCTGTTTTCTATGCTTTCAGGTATCCAAAAGCTTCTCCTACTTTTCCCCCGTCCAAAAGATAGGCTTTCATTTTTCTCTGCAAAGAAGTATCTTCCGGCAGTTCCTCCAGGGAATTCCCCCTTTTCTGGAAAACCCATTCCAGCACTGCATCTGATTCCCAATGCACTTTATCCACTTCAAAAAGCGCCTGAAAGTTTAAAATTCGGGAATTCGGAGGCAGTAAATCCTTTAAAGCAGGACTTAAAAGCCAGGATTCACAGGTATACGGCGCCTGTCTGTAATTTGGATAGTACCTTTCAAAAAATTCCCGGGTCTGGTGTAAAGATTCCTGTACTTTCTCACTGCTGATGTCCGCATCCGAGGGAATATGTACCGCAATGGTCTTTTTTTCCTTCTGTGTGCACATCTCATACTCCAGTTCTCCCAAGCGGAACAACTGCAGAGAAAGCTGTCTGCCTGTCCAGAAATCCCGGTCAAATCCATAACAGCCATAGCTGACCTGATGTTCCTGTACAAAGCGCCAAAAGCACTTCATAGTTTCTGCAAAAATTTCTTCTGAAATTCCCAGATTTTCATATTTTTCATAGGTATACCCACAGGCTGTCAGCATGCAGAGCAACATGTTCATGCCTTTCTTATCTGTCTGCAGCAAGTTCTTCAAACCTTTTCTTGCATCCTCCCAGCAAAAGGGGTCTGTGAGATTTTTCAATATCTGCTGCAGGTTTCCGTCCTTTGACAGGTTTCCCCTTGCCTGCTTTTCTGTTTCTTCTAATTCCTGTAAGGCTTCCCCGGAAAAGCCTGTAAGTTCTGCGATTTCTCTCCATGTTTTCATGTTGTTTTTCCCCCTTTTTACTGGTATTTTCTGCATTATACCATGTAAAAAATACTTTGCAAAGACAGAAAAGAGGCCTTCTCAGCCTCTCTCCTTCTCTATCTTTCTTAAATTTTCCTCTGCCGCACAGACAGTCTCTTCATAATGCTGAATTTTTTTATCCAACAGATGCAAAGATTCCTGCATCTCTTCC
Source organism: Blautia sp. HCN-20427 (assembly GCF_037890365.1). Classification (NCBI taxonomy): domain Bacteria; kingdom Bacillati; phylum Bacillota; class Clostridia; order Lachnospirales; family Lachnospiraceae; genus Blautia; species Blautia sp. HCN-20427. The sequence continues at coordinate 146,489 of NZ_JBBKBX010000005.1, forward strand.
AGACGCATACGCAACTGCTCTCTCTGCTCCTCTAAAATGGCTTTTCTGGCACGGGCCGTTTCTTCGCCCTGCTGGTAAAGCGCCACATACTCAATCAGTGCTTCGATTTGCACTCCGGCCTTCCGCATACACTTCATAAGCTGTATCCAGCCGCAGGAGGCTTCGTCATAGTCGCGAATTCCGCTTTTGGTTCTGGGAACCGGAGGAATCAGACCGATTCTCTCATAATACCGCAGGGTATCCGCTGAAATATCGTATTTTTTACTGGCTTCCGCAATGGTCATACACTTCCATCCTTTCTTAAAGTCCTGCAGGCTGCTTCAGTTTCTCGGCAAAATCTTTCATGGCATGAGAAATCTGCAGCATCTGAGGACAAACTGCCTCACAGCTTTTACAGCCGATACAGGCCGCCGGACGCTTCTCTTCTTCCAGGGCATCCGCCGCCATCTGGACAATGATGTTATTGGCAAAACGCATTTCATTATACATGGAAAGCAAGGTAGGAATGTCCAGTCCTTTGGGGCAGTGCGTTACACAATAACGACAGGCTGTACAGGGGAGCGTGTCCAGCATACTGTCTGTCACCTCTGCCAGCACCTTCTGTTCCCCTTCACTTAAAGGTTTATCCTCCTCATAAGTGTAGATATTTTTCTCCATCTGCTCCATGTTCGACATTCCGGATAAAACCACAGTCACACCAGGTACGCTCTGAAGGAAGCGGAAAGCCCATGCCGGAATTTCTTCCTCCGGACGAAGCGTTTTCAGCTTTTCTGTATTTTCCTCTGAAAGCTGTGCCAGACGTCCTCCTCTTAAAGGTTCCATGACCCAGACAGGCATATGATACGCATTTAAAAGCTCTACCTTGGCTTTTGCGTCCTGCAGTTTCCAGTCCAGATAGTTTAACTGAATCTGGCAGAATTCCATATGCTCTCCGCAGGCTTTCAGAAAGTGCTCCAGTGTCTCATATCTGGCATGTGCCGAAAAGCCCAGATGACGGATTCTGCCTGCTTTCTTCTGCTGCAGCAGATATTCCAGAATCCCATATTCAGGATTCAGATAGGCATCTATGTTTTTCTCATACACATTGTGCAAAAGGTAAAAATCAAAATACTCCACGCCGCATTTTTTCAGCTGCTCTTCAAAAATTTCCTCCACCTTGTTCATATTGGACAAATCATAGCCCGGAAATTTACTGGCCAGACAGTAGCTGTCTCTTGGATATTTGCGCAGCAGTTTTCCCATAACCACTTCTGACTGTCCATTGTGATAACCGTAAGCCGTATCAAAATAATTCACACCGTTCTCTATAGCGCGGGCAATCATTCCCGCAGTTCTTTCTTCGTCAATGGCTGCATCCGGCTGGTCTCCCAGTGTGGGCAGGCGCATAGCGCCAAACCCCAGGGAAGAAAGTTTTAAGTCCTGAAATTCTTTATATATCATCTCTTTTGTCCTCCTGTCTGCTCTTCTTAGGACAGCATACTCCTTGAAGTTCACTCTAAGTCAAGCAGTTTTTTCAGAAAAACAAATTTTATGTTTCCAACAAGGTTATCAGTCTGCTGGTACCCAGACGGTCTGCACCCAAATCCAGAAATTTCTCCGCATCTTCCACAGAAGAAATTCCTCCGGCTGCTTTCACCTTCACCTGCTCTCCCACATGTTTTCGCATCAGCTCTACATCTGCAAAAGTAGCGCCGCCTGTGGAAAAACCCGTGGATGTCTTAATGTATTCTGCACCGGACCGGGTGACTACACGGCACATTTCCAGCTTTTCGTCTTCTGTGAGCAGACAGGTTTCTATAATCACCTTTAAAACTTTCCCGCCGCAGGCCTGCTTCACAGCCTGGATTTCCTCCAGCACCCGGTCATAATCCCGTTCCTTTACCATGCCCAGATTGATCACCATATCTATTTCATCTGCACCGTTCTCCACGGCATCTCTGGTTTCCAAAACCTTTACAGCCGTTGTGGTATTTCCATTGGGAAATCCAATAACCGTGCAGATGTTTACTTTGTCCTGCACGTACTCCTTTGCCCTTTTTACATAGCAGGGCGGAATACACACCGACGCGGTCTGATATTTCATTCCTTCTTCACAAATCCTGCGAATTTCTTCCCAGGTGGCTGTCTGTTTTAACAATGTATGGTCCAGTCTGCTTAATAGTTCTCTTTTTTCCATGTAAGCTTCTCCTTTTGTCCTTTTACAGAAGTTCTTTTAACAGGGAAGTACCAATGGTTCCTTCCGGCATTGCTACGCAGAAATTGTCTGCAATGGTAGCGCCAATTACGGCAAACGTATCACTGACCCCCAGATTTTTCCCCTCCTTCATAGAAGGAGAATAGGCCAGAAACGGCACCTGTTCTCTGGTGTGGTCTGTTCCTGTATACGTCGGGTCATTGCCATGGTCAGCAGTGAGAATCAGCAAATCATCTTCCCGCAGCACAGAAAGCAGCACACCCAGCTTTTCATCAAAACGCTCCAGTTCCTCTGCATATCCCTGGACATTTCTTCTGTGTCCCCACAGAGCATCAAAATCCACCAAATTGGTAAAACACAGCCCTGTAAAGTCTCTTTTCGCAAGGTCTGTGGTCTGTTCCATGCCGTGTACCGAGCTTTGAGATTTATTGGATTCTGTCAGCCCCTGTCCGTCAAAAATATCGTAAATCTTTCCCACGGAAATCACGGAAAGTCCGGCTTCTTTTAAGCTGTCCAGCGCCGTTTTTCCATAGGGTTTTAAAGCATAGTCATGGCGGTTTGCCGTCCGCTTAAACGCTCCTTTTTTCTTTCCGGTATAGGGTCTTGCAATGACGCGTCCCACCTTCCACTCATCCCGCATGGTCAGTTCTCTGGCGATTTCACAGTAATGGTACAGGGTTTCCAGTCCCATGGTTTCTTCATTGCCGCAGATTTGGAGAACCGAATCTGCAGAAGTGTACACAATCAGTTTTCCTTCCCGGATTTCCTGCTCTGCCAGTTCTTCTAAGATTTCTGTTCCGCTGGCGCTTTTGTTTCCAATAATGGTTCTGCCTGTACGCTGTTCCAGTTCCCGGATGAGCTCCGGTGGAAAGCCGTTTTCCGTAAAAGTTTTGAATGGTTTTGTCACATGCAGCCCCATCATTTCCCAGTGTCCCGTCATGGTATCCTTGCCGCAGCTTCTCTCCTGCAGTTTCATATAGCAGGCCATTGGACGTTCCGCTTCCGGAATATTCTTCAGTTTATGAAGATTGGCAATGCCCAGTTTCTGCAGATTTGGAATCCGAAAATTCTCTTTTTTCTCTGCAATATGCCCTAAAGTGTCCACCCTGATATCTCCGTATTTTTCAGAATCCGGCATAGCCCCGATTCCCAGGGAATCCAGTACAATGGTAAAAATTCTCCGATACTTCATATGCAACCTTCCTTTCTGTATGGTTCCAAGTTTATGCGTGATTTCTGTCCCTTTCCTCTTCCGGCATTTCCAGATTTTTTCCCGAAAATCCCAGGGGAAGCAACTCCTCTAAAGTATATTCTTCCCATGTTTTGTCGCCTTTTCCCAAAAGAATCCGAAACTCTTTTGGCTCGCAAAATTCCATAAACACCTGTCTGCATACACCGCAGGGCGCTGTCAAGTCTGTTGGTTCTCTCCCTTCCATACCGCCCACAATGGCAATGGCAGCAAACGCTCTGACTCCCTCAGAAACCGCCTTAAAAACTGCAGTCCGTTCCGCACAGTTGGTAGGACTGTAAGCAGCATTTTCAATATTGCAGCCGGTAAAAATCTGTCCCTCCTTTGTCAGCAGCGCCGCCCCTACCTGAAAATGAGAATAAGGGGCATACGCAAAGGTTCTGGCCTCCAAAGCCCGATTCACTAAGGTTCTTTTTTCCTGTTCTGTCATACACTTTCCCTGTCTTTCTGAATCAGCAGACGAATTCCCTCTACTGCTACGCGAATCGCGGTTTCCGTGTCATGTACAATGGGGTTCTCAAGCCCCTGCTTTTCTCTCTCCTGGTTTCCTATCACCAGCAGGTCTGTTCCCACTCGCACTTTCAGATAATTTCCCACAATAAACAGTGCAGCGGATTCCATTTCTGAGGCTTTACAGCCCATGCGCAGCCAGGCTTCCCACTTGTTCAGCAGTTCATAACTCACCGGCTTTGTCTCCGGCTCGTGCTGTCCGTAAAACGCATCTTTGCACTCCACCACACCTGTGTGGTAAGTACAGCCGCAGCGTCCGGCCGCCTCCACCAGTGCGTTTGTTACCTGCAGATTAGGTACTGCCGGATATTCAATGGGCGCATATTCCTTGCTGGTTCCCTCCATACGGATAGCGCCTGTGGCAATCACAAGGTCGCCGCCCTTTACTTCTGTATCCATACCTCCGCAGGTTCCCACACGGACAAAGGTGTCCGCGCCGCATTGCACCAGTTCCTCCAGAGCAATAGACGCCGAAGGCCCGCCGATTCCCGTGGAAGTCACACTGACTTTTTCTCCGTCCAGATATCCGGTATACGTCTTGTATTCCCGGCTGTCTGCAATGAGTACAGGATTGTCCAGATATTTTGCGATTTTCTCACATCGCTTGGGATCACCGGGCAAAATTACATACCGTCCTACGTCCCCTCTGCGAATCTGTAAATGATACTGAAGTCCTGCTTCCCCTGAATAGTTTTGCATAATACCGTCTCCTCTCATGAAAAATTTTTTCTATTTGCTGTTACATGGGCGTCCCCACCTCAATCAAATTACCGTCCAAATCGTAAAACCGAACCATTTTCTGTCCCCAGCTATGGGTCATAAGCCGGTTGACATATTCGATATCGGGATAACGTTCCTCAAGTTTTTCCACAAACGCCTCTATATCCCGCTCTTCAAAATAAAGTTCACAAGAATTGCTCTTTTGCACAATTTCTTTTCCCACAAAGTCTCTCCAGATTTTTTCGTCCTGAAGCACCAGACCTTCTGTTAAAATCATATTTCCCCCATGATCTAATATCGTATCCAGTCCAAATAAATCATGGTAAAACTCCCTGGATTTTTCAATATCCTTCACAACCACCAACACATTTTTCAATTTCATCAGACGTCATCTCCTACTCATACAAAAACAGCAGTTTTTCCTCTTTCAAATACAGCCTTTCCGGTATCTTTCCCGCATTCTCCCACAAATATTTGGAAACCTTCCAGTCAATCCTCTGTTTTCCTTTTGGACTTGCCAGAAAAGAAATATTATACTCAAACATATCCTCCGTCACAATGGGCTTTTGCAAAGGAAAGCACAGACAATTTTCCTCTTCTTTTATCAGAAATTCATGGGCGCGGACCGCCACGGATTGTATGCCTTCCGTGCTGCGGTTTTGAATCGGAAAGGCTATGCCCCAGTCCGGTACCACAATCTCATTCTGTTCTTTTGTCTGCACATCGGCGATATTCTTGCATCCGGTAAGGCGTGCTGTCACCTTTGTCCGTGGATTTTGAAACAGCGCTTTCGTTTCCCCCTGCCCCACAATCCGGCCATGGTCCATGACCAGCATTTCCTCACTCATTCGATAAATCTCATCTCTACTATGAGAAACCAGAATCACCGTTCCGGAATACTCTTTCAAAAATTCCATCATCTCTCTTTGAAGCTGATCCCGCAGATATACGTCCAACGCAGAAAAAGGCTCATCCAGAAGAATCACCTCCGGCTCGCATATCATCATTCTGGCCAGTGCGGCTCTCTGCTGCTGTCCTCCTGAGAGTTCGTGGGGAAGGCGTTTTTCCAGACCTTTTAATTGAAATTTTTCCATATACTGTGCGGCCTTTTGCCTCTTTTCCCTGGGGCTTACCAAAAGACCTGCCATAATATTTTCTTCCACCGTCATGGTTGGAAAAAGGGCATAATTCTGAAACAGATATCCTACCTTCCTTTTCTGGGGTTTTTCACAGATTTTTTGTTCCGTATCCAGTAACGTTCTGCCGCAAATCACAATTTTCCCTTCATCTGCGCTTTCCACTCCTGCCAGACTTCGCAACAGCAGACTTTTTCCGCTTCCTGACGCCCCCAGAATCCCAATGCGGCGGCAGTCGCTGGAAAACTCTACAGCAAGCTGAAACCTTTCCAACTTTTTCTTTATTTTCACTTCCATAAACATACACCTCTTGGCCCCATCCGAAATCTGCCCCTTTCGGTAAACTTTTACCAGCGTTTTCTCCGCTTTCCTTTGCTGCCTGCCACCAGGTTCATAACCAGCAGGATTCCAAACGCTGCCACAAGCACAATAGCGACCCAGAAGCCTGCCGTGGCATAATCTCCGTCCTGAATTACCATAGCGATTTTCTGGGATATGGTTCCTGTTTTTCCCGGAATATTTCCCGCCAGCATAGAAGTGGCACCATATTCTCCCAGCGCCCTGGCAAAGGTCAGCACGGTTCCCGCAGCCACACCCGGTCCGGCAGTGGGAAGCACCACCTTCCAGAAAATTTTTGTCTCAGACATGCCCAAAGTGCGGGCCGCATAAATCAGATTGGAATCTATCTGTTCAAAAGCCCCCCTGGCATTGCGGTACATCAGGGGAAAGGCAATCACCACTGCCGCCAGCACACACCCGGCCCAGGACTGTATGATTTTAATATGAAAGGAATCATACAAAAATGCCCCCACCGGCCTTCTGGTGCTAAAGGTCAGAAGAAGAAAAAATCCCGCTGCCGTAGGGGGCAGCACCATGGGCAGCGTGAGTATACCGTCCAGTACGGCCCTTGTTTTCCCTCCGGCCTTCATAGCCTTTGCCGCCGCAAAAATCCCCAGAAAAAAAGAGAAAAATGTGGCGGCAATTCCTGTTTTTAAGGAAATCCAAAGGGGACTCCAGTCCAGATTTTCCAGTATCTGCTTCAACGCTTCCATGGCCTCTCCTTTACTCTACATTCGTGTCAAAATAATAGTTTTCAAAAACTTCTTTTGCCTCATCGGAAAGCACATATTCCAGAAAATCCTGAGCCGCTTCTTCCTGTGCCTTATCTGCTTCCTGGTTTTTCACCCGGCAGATAGGATAAATCACATCTCCGGTCAAATCGTATCCCACAGTTTCCAGAATTTTCACCTTGTCCTCATATCCGTAGGTATCCGAATAATAAGTGGTTCCCACCTCACAGGCCCCTTCTGTCACAGCAGTAAGCGCCTTGCTTACGTTATCCTGCTCACTGATTTCCACACCGCCTAAGCCTTCGGACACTTCCTGCGTCGTAATTTTGGACACGTCCTCTGCCTGCGGCAAAATCCCCATATTCACCAGAGCCTGCCGGGTATACTTGCCCACCGGTACACTGCCCCCTGCAAGAGCAATACTTTTGGCTTCCTGCAAATTGTTAAGTCCGGTTACTTTTGTTTCACTGTCTTTTAAAGTCAGAAGCACTACCTGATTGTTTACCACATTGCGGCGGGTTCCCTCCACAATCAGTCCGTCCTGCTCCAACTGGTCCATTTGTTTCTGGGATGCGGAAAAGAAAATATCACAGGCATATCCCTCTTCAATCTGGGTCAGCAGGGTACCGGAGCTGTCTGCATTGTATACAATTTTCACCTCCGGGTGCTCCTCCTTATATTTCTCTGCCAGTTCGGTCATCACGGTATTTAAACTCGCTGCAATAAACACCTGAATTTCTTCAGGTTCTGTATTCGTTTCTTCCGTTCCGCCGCAGGCACCCAGTCCTGCTGTCATACACAATACCAAAGCTGCTGCTAAAAATCGTTTCTTCATTCTGCTTCTCCTATTCTCTTTTGTTCTGTTTTCTTCTAATTTCTTCCACATTCTCCTTCGGTTCCCCGCAGGATTCCCAGACCGTGTTCCAAGACCGACAGAACAAATTCCAGAGATTCCTTTACTGCCTTAGGGCTTCCCGGAAGATTTACAATCAGCGTGCCCTTTCGGATTCCGGATTCTGCCCGGCTTAACATAGCGCGCTTTGTAATGGTCATGGAATATCCCCGGATGGCCTCCGCAATGCCTCTGGCCATGCGGTCACACACGGCAATGGTTGCTTCCGGGGTCACATCCCTTTTAGAAAATCCGGTACCGCCGGTGGTGAGAATCAGGCTCATCTGCCTCTGGTCAGCCAGACGCATCAGCTGCTGTTCCAACGGTTTCTGTTCATCTGGTAAAAGCAGCGTTTCTTCCACCTGGTATCCGGCTTCTTCCAGCATTTTTACAATCAACGGACCGCTTTTGTCCTCTCGTTCGCCCTTAGACCCTTTATCGCTGAGGGTAATCACTGCCGCTGTATAAGGCCGGTTTGCGTCAGGCAGTACCAATTGGATTTCGTCTCCCCTTTTGATTCTTCCCCCCTGCAAAACTCTGGCAAATACCCCTTCCTTGGGCATAATACATTCTCCCATGCGCTGATAAATCTGACAGTGGTTATGACACTCCTTTCCAATCTGGGTCATTTCCAGCACCACATCTCCTATCCGGAAACGGCTGCCCACAGGCAGAGCGGCAAAGTCAAATCCCTCTACCACCAGATTTTCTCCAAAAGCGCCGAAGTCCACTTCTGCTCCTCTTGCCTGAAAATCCTGAATTTTCTCTACAGAGAGCATGCTCACCTGACGATGCCACGGGCCTCCGTGAGCATCTCCCAGAATCCCCCATTGTGGGGTCAGTTCTGCTTCTACTACTTCCGTTTTTGCAGTTCCTCTCTGTTTACTGATACAGATTGCTCTGATATTTCCCATTTCTATCCTCCTATTTTCCACATATCCCGCTGCTCTGTTATCTGTTCCGTATGTGCAAAACAATGCCTCTGGGGCTTCTTTTCAACAGCACTTCTAAGCAGTTCTCTGATTTCCTCACGATTTCCTGCTCTTACTGCCTCTTTCAGAGAAAAATTTTCCTCATAGCAAAGGCAGGGCTTTACCTTTCCCTCCGCCGTCATGCGCAGGCGGTTACAGCCTGCACAGAAATTATCATGTATGGCGCTGATAAAGCCCACACTTCCCTGAAAACCGGGAAAACGGTAATACACTGCCGGGCCGTTTCCGTGAGAACGGCCGTCCGGTTCTGCCTTTCCGAAAGATGCCTGCATCTCTTCCAACAGCAAAATATTGGAAACTCCCTCTGTTTCCTTATCTTTTCCCAGAGGCATTTTTTCAATAAATCGCACATCTATTCTGCGGTTTTTAGCCAATAGCGCCAGTTCTTTCCAATCCTTTCCGTTCTCCCAGGGCAGCAGTACCGTGTTGGTTTTTAAAGGCACCGGGAATCGGCTCATCGTATCCAGTCCTTCAAGGACCTGTGCAAGCTTGTCAAAGCCCGTGATTTTCCTGTATGTTTCCTCATTCAAGGTATCCAGACTCACATTCACTCCATCAATCCCAGCCTGATAAAGCGCCTCGGCGAAAGGAGCCAGAAGTACACCGTTGGTTGTCAGGGTCACCTTTTCCATTCCGGGAATTTCTTTCAGTTTCCGGATAAGTTCCACACAGCCGGGACGCAGAAGAGGTTCTCCTCCGGTAATCTTTATTTTTCGGATACCCATCCGGGCGCCGCAGACACAGATGTCCAGAATTTCCTCCAGACTTAAAAGTTCTTTCCGGGGCAGAAAGCAGGGCATTTCCGGCATACAGTACCTGCACCTTAAATTGCAGCGGTCTGTAATGGAAATCCGCATATAATCCACTGTTCTTCCGTAGCTGTCCTTCACTTACTGCTCCCCGCTTTCCATCTGCCTCTGGTATATCCCGCTTTTTCCCCCGGTTTTCTTTTCCAGACAGATATTTCCGATTTCCATACTTTTATCCACCGCCTTACACATATCGTAAATGGTAAGCAGCGCAGTGCTCACTCCGGTCAAAGCTTCCATCTCCACTCCAGTCTTTCCCACAGTACGCACGGTACACACCGCTTTTACTGCGCATTCCTGCTCCAAAAGGAAAAACTCCAATTCTACCTTGGAAAGATTCAGCACATGGCAGAGAGGAATCAGTTCTGAAGTCTTCTTCGCCCCCATGATTCCGGCAATTCTGGCCACACCCAGCACGTCTCCTTTTCCCATTCCACCTTCTGCAAGTTTCAAAAAGCATGCTCTGCTCATAGTAATGGTTCCCGCGGCAATGGCTTCTCTGACCGTTTGCTTTTTCTCGCTGACGTCTACCATAACCGCCTCGCCCCGGTTGTTAAAATGCGTAAACTCTCCCATTTAAACTCCTTTCCCAAATCCGCAGTTCGGATAGGTACACTGGGGACAGGACAGACACAGACCGCCTTCCCCTGCCCGGATAAAATCTTCCTCTGTGAGCATTTCTCCTGCCAGAAGCCGCGGCAGGACCAAATCGAAAATTGTTCTTTTCGCATACATGACACAGCCAGGCAGTCCCAGAACGGGAATCTTCCTATCCCCATGCTCATAATAAGCCAGCAGGAACATAGCGCCCGGCAGCATGGGTGCTCCGTAAGTCACAATCCTGGCCCCTGTATTTTTAATAGCCAGAGGCGTCCGGTCGTCCGGGTCCACACTCATGCCTCCTGTGCAGATAACCATTTCCACGCCTTTTTCTATCATTTCTTCAATGGCTTTTGTAATCACAACATGGTCGTCTCCGCTTAATACATGCTCTGTCATCTGCACCTGATACTCTGCCAGTTTTTCCTCAATGACCGGGGTAAAGGTATCGGAAATTCTGTTTTTCAGCACCTCGCTTCCCGTAGTAACCACTCCTGCGGTTTTATACCGGTAAGGCAAAATCTGAAAAATCGGTTCTTCCCCTGCAGCCTGCCTGGCTGCCTCCATTTTTTCTTTTTCGATTACCAGGGGAATAATTCTGGTACCTGCAATTTTATCCCCTTTTTTCACCGGAAAATTGCCGTGGCGGCTGGCAATCATCATCTGGCCCATCCCATTGATTTTGTGCAGGGTTTCTCTTTGTATCTTCAGAACGCCGTCCATGTCGGCAATGAGTTCTATTTTTCCTTCCTTAACTTCACTTCCGTGCATATGCTCGCCCTTGCAAATGCGGTACAGGATTTCTGCCGCTTCGTTCTCATGCAGCATATGCTCATTATTTTCCCATATATAAATATGCTCTTTTCCCACACTTAAAAGAACGGGAATGTCCTCCTTCTGAATCACATGGCCTTTGCGAAACACAGCGTCTTTGGTAACGCCTTTGATAATCTGCGTAATATCATGGCATAAAATCTGTCCTACTGCGTCTTCTGTACGCATTAATTTCATAATAATATGCTCTCCCTTCTATCTGAACAAAAATAGTTTGTTTTCTCTATCTTTCTATTTTAATGCATCTTGCCCGTTCTGTCTATCTCCCTTCCCATTTTCTGTTGACAAACCCTTTCCCCCATTCTATAATGATTTATAACTTTTACGCTGTAATATCGTAAAATACAGGGAGGGATTGCATTATGAAGCAAATTTCAGGAAACCGACTGTTGGTAAAAGCCCTGAAAGAAGAAGGGGTGGACGTTTTATTCGGCTATCCCGGGGCGTGTACCATTGACATCAGCGACGAGCTTTACAAACAGAACAATCTGGACATCATACTTCCCCGGCATGAGCAGGCTCTGGTTCACGAAGCAGACGCCTATGCCAGAACCACAGGAAAGGTTGGGGTCTGTCTGGTGACCAGCGGTCCCGGCGCTACCAATCTGGTGACAGGTCTTGCCACAGCCAACTATGACAGCGTACCTCTCGTATGCTTTACCGGACAGGTGGCACGTCATCTCATTGGAAACGACGCTTTTCAGGAGGTAGATATTGTGGGTATTACCCGCAGCATTACCAAATACGGCGTCACCGTACGCAGGCGGGAAGACCTGGGACGAATTATCAAAGAAGCCTTCTATATTGCACGCACAGGAAGACCCGGCCCTGTGCTCATTGACTTACCAAAAGACGTGATGGCTGAGCTTGGCAGCCCCGAATATCCCAAAACTGTCAACATTCGGGGATACAAACCCAATTCCGGTATCCATGTGGGGCAGCTGAAAAAAGCGCTGAAGCTTCTCCAAAAAGCCAAAAAACCTCTGTTTCTGGCAGGGGGCGGTGTCAACATTGCAGGAGCCGGAGAAGTTTTCACCAAAGTGGCTGAGAAAACCCAGGTTCCTGTGGTAACGACCATTATGGGCAGAGGTGCTATTTCCACCAACCATCCGCTGTTTATTGGAAATCTGGGCATGCACGGCGCTTATGCTGCCAATATGGCTGTCAATAACTGCGATTTGCTGTTTTCCATTGGTACTCGCTTTAACGACCGTATCACCGGAAAACTCCACGAATTTGCTCCCCATGCGCAGATTGTCCACATTGATATTGATACGGCTTCTATTTCCAGAAATATCCATGTAGATATCCCTATTGTGGCAGATGCCAAAGAAGCCCTGCTTAAGATGGATGCTTATGTAGAGCCCTGCAGCACGGGCAAATGGCTGAAGGAAATCCATGCATGGCAGGAAGAACACCCGCTTACCATGAAGAAGCGGGCGCTGATGGGGCCTCTGGATATTCTTCAGGAAATCAACCGCCAGTTTGACAAAGCCATTCTGGTCACAGACGTGGGCCAGCACCAGATGCTGGTAACCCAGTACGCAGAGATTACAGAAAAGAAAAAACTGATTATGTCCGGAGGCCTTGGCACTATGGGCTATGGACTTCCCGGTGCCATTGGGGCAAAAATCGGCAATCCCGATACGCCTGTCATTGCCGTTTCCGGCGACGGCGGCATGCAGATGAATATTCAGGAACTGGCTACCGCAGTTCTGGAAGAACTTCCGGTTATTCTCTGTATTTTCAATAACGAATATCTGGGCATGGTACGCCAGTGGCAGAAGCTGTTCTACGGCAAACGGTATTCTATGACAAACCTGCGGGCCGGCGCTCTCTCCCGCCGCACAGACGGAGAAGAACTGCCGCCTTATACCCCGGATTTTGTCAAACTGGCTCAAAGCTATGGGGCTGACGGCATTCGTGTTACAAAAAAAGAAGAAATCGCCCCTGCCTTTGAACGGGCTAAGACCCACGCCAAGACGCCTACGGTGATTGAATTTATCCTCGACCCGGAGGAAATGGTTTACCCGATGATTAAACCCGGCGGCACTCTGGCCGATATGATTATGGATTGTTAGGAGGCGGGACTATGGAAAAAGGAATGAAAAAAAGATGGATTTCCCTCTATGTGGAAAATCAGGTAGGGGTACTTTCCAAAATTTCCGGACTGTTCTCCGGAAAATGCTACAATCTGGACAGTCTCACGGTAGGAACCACGGAAGACCCTACGGTTTCCCGTATGACCATTGCAACCGTCAGTGATGACGAAACCTTTGAGCAGATAAAAAAGCAGTTAAACCGCATGGTGGAGGTTATCAAAGTCATTGATTTTACGGATATTTTTATCCGCATAAAGGAAATTCTCTATGTGAAAGTCAGAGATTGCTCTCTGGAGGAAAAAATCGAGTTGTTTCAGATTGCGGAAACCTTTAAAGGACGTGTCATTGACCGTGGAAAAGACAGCCTGCTTCTGGAATTTGTCCAGACCGCTGCCAAAAATGATGCGGTTGTCAAGCTGTTTAAAGAAGAATTTAAAAATATCGAAGTGGTACGGGGCGGAAGCGTGGGAATTGAATCCATCAGCATGATGGAACACTGATTCTCCCCCCTATTCCAAAAAGCCCGCGAAGCTGCAGTCTTTCCTGTTTCTTCGCGAGCTTTTCTTTTTTATGCATCTTAGTATCTTCCGTAAAGTCTTCCTGTCCATGCAGCGTCAATGGCTGCGAAAGCTTTTCCGTTTTTCTCAATGTATCTTTCCAGGCGCTGTCCAAATGTCATTTTTTTTGTATCTATATTGTTCTGATTTAATTTCTTCATAATAATTTCTCCTCTTTTTGAAATAAGTGTTTTCCTTGTTTACAACCATATGTTATCATAGACTATAGAATTATTTTAGATAATATATTGACTGTTTTTAGGTCAATATTGACATTTAGGAGGTTTTTTATGAAGACTGCGTTTTACAGACATCTGGATGACCTGGAGGGAAAAAATATCTCCATCCGCTATCAGACCAACCGTGGTTCTTATTTCCCAGCCCACTGGCATCCTGCCGTTGAACTGCTCTATATCCTAAACGGCACTGCGGAAATCACCATAAGCGGCAAAAAATACACCCTGGTAGCAGGGGAATTTATTGTTACGGATTCCAACCAGATACATGAATCCCGCTGCGCTCTTGCTTATACGGAAATCTGTGTGCACGTTTCCAGGGCATTTCTGGAATCCTATATGGAGCAGGGTATCCTTCCCCATCTGGTGTGCAGCAGAGAAACCCTTACCCACAAAGACCTTCCCTGGTTTCTGGAAATCTGTGACCTTTTCAAGCAGCTGGTTCCCCTTTACATCACCCAGCCCCCTGCCATGAACCTGGCCTGTGAAGCCATTGTCATGCAGATTCTGTTTAAACTGGTAAACCATTTCTCTGTTTCCATTCCTGCAGAGGAAGTACCTGCCGCCGGAAATCAGGAACGACTAAAGGAGATTCTGCTCTATGTGGAAGAACACTACAGCCACAGCATTTCTCTGGAGGAAATTTCTGCTCATTTTGGTCTCAACCGGGAATATTTCTGCCGTTTTTTCAAAAAGAATGTGGGGCTCAACTTTTCCCGGCATGTAAATCTGGTCCGGCTTTCTCACATTCATTTTGAACTGCTTACCACCAATGACCCCATTATGGAAATCATTGACCGGAACGGATTTACCAATTATAAGCTGTTTCATAAGCTCTTTCGTGAGATTTATGGCTGTACGCCCCGTGATTTGCGGACGTCGAAATCTGCAGGGGCGGAAAATTAAAACTGCTACAAAAACAGCCTCTTTCTGGCTGTCCGCACAGACAACAGGCAGATTCCGCTAAACAGCACCAAAACAATACCTGCACTCCACAGATTTACCAGCAGCAACTCTTCCTTCATGACATTTCCCAGCGCATGTATGGAAAACCAGGAGGTGACAACCATGAGCACGAAGGGACAGTAGTAGGTAAAACAGATTTCATTCCGTACAGACTTTTTCAATACCTTTGTCTGAATTCCCATTTTTTCCAATACCCTGTACCGCTCTTTGTCCTCGTAAACTTCATTGCCCGTCTTTAAGAAAATAATACTTCCTGCTGCCAGTACCAGCGTCACAAACATAAACTGGCACAGAGAATACATAATCCGAATCCAACCGTCCTGCTTAGACTGTGCCTGGGAATAGTTGACACCGGTTGTATACTGGCCGTTTTCATCCTGCGTAACCAGGGATTGAAGATAAGCCTTTGACGCTTCTATGTTTTCGGGGTTTTTCAACCTGTAATTATACAGATAGCTTTTCACCCCAAGTCCCTCCAATTCTTCAAACGTCTTATCACTGACCACATAGATATCTGCTGAGCTTTGCAGAGCTCCCAGATAAGGGGTCTTGTCCACGGCAAGAACCTCATACATTTTCTCTCCTATCTGCTGTTTTTCATCTCCAACCGAACTGCCCGCAAGGCTCATAAGAATTTCGTGGTCCAGGTTAATCACCTGGGTGTCCTTCAGTTCTTTGTATGGAAAGGAAAGCCCTGCCGCTTTGACCGCGGACTTTACCTGGGAATAAGATACCACACCGTACATCGTTTGATTGTATTTTGAATGCATGGTTTTGGAATCCAGAATTACCAGTTCATAAGTATTCCAGCATTCCAGTTCATTTTCCTGTTGGATACCCCTGGCAATTTCTTTCCCGTCTTTTGGCTGTGTGCTTACCACCTGACAGGTATAAACCCGGTCAAAGGCATGTATTTTCTCATACCGCTGCTTCATGGCAATGGAAAAGGCCAGCACAGTCACAGAACAGATCATCAGTACAGTCACCATGGCATACGTTCTGTAATTCTTTTTCATGCGGAAAGCCAGACTGTTCACCCAGAGATTTCTCTCTTTTTTATACAGATACTTTTTATTGCCTGTCAGCTTTCTCAAAAGTGCAGGGATAAGACCGGAAAACAGCAAATACACGCCTGCAATCACCAGAATTACCGCTGCCAGAGCATTATTCAGAGCCTGCATACCATTGGTATCCCAGGCCAGATAATAGCCTGCTCCCAGAATACCCAGACCTGCCAGAATGCGCAGAAAGGTCAGAATCCCCTTTTCCGGACGGATTTCTTTCTGCTTCGCACCGGAAAGCAGATTCAGCACACTGCTGGTTGCCAGGGTGTGATAACTCTTTAACGTCATCAGTCCGTATACACCGCCAAACATAGCTGCTGTCACCAGTACCGGCGAAAGACTGAAGGAAAATTTTACATCCACACTGATATCCGACAGCTTCAAAAGCAGCATCTGAAACAGCTTGGAAAACAACACTCCGGTTACAATTCCCGAAACCAGGGAAACCAACCCGATAAATACAGCTTCCAGCACATACATTTTTCCGATACGCTGATTATCTAACCCCATAAAGATGTAAATACCGATTTCTTTTTTCCTCTGATTTAAAAACACATTGGACGCATACCAGATAAAGAAGAATAAAAATACGGCAAATACAACAGACGCGGCCTTTACAATCATATCAATGTAATCCTTTTTATAATCCATGAGTACGTCCATGGAATCCGAATACAGCACATTTTGAAAATTAAAAAAGATAAACACAGAAAAGGCCAGGGAAACAATGAGCATACCATAATTTCTTACACTTCGCTTAAAGTTCGAAAAAGAAAGCTTGAAAAGACTCATTCCTGCTCACCTCCCATGGCAGCCAGCATGGACATGATTTCTTCGTAAAACGCCTTTCTGCTTTCCCCGTGGTTTAAGCGGCTGTGAATTTTTCCGTCTTTGAGAAAATACACCTGTCTTGCATAGCTGGCTGTGTAGCCGTCATGGGTAACCATTAAAATCGTAGCCTTCTCCTCTTCATTAGCCGCCTTCAGGCAGCACAGCAAATCCCGGCTGGATTTGGAATCCAAGGCTCCGGTGGGCTCATCCGCAAACAAAATCCGGGGTTCCGTAATCAAAGCTCTGGCGCTGGCCGCCCTCTGCTTCTGTCCCCCGGAAAGCTGATAGGGATATTTCCGCAGATGGCTTTCCAATCCAAAGGCGCACGCTCTCTGCTGTACCTTCCGGATAATCTCTCCGCTTTTCGCCCCGTTTAAAGATAAAGGCAGCGCAATATTATCCTGCAAAGTCATATTATCCAGCAGATTATACTCCTGAAAGATAAACCCGATTTTATCTCTTCGGATAAGAGAAAGCTGCTTGTTGGACAATTTTGTAATGTCCTTTCCTTCCAGAAGAATTTCTCCCTTTGTGGGCTTATCCAGTGTGGACAAAAGATTTAAAAGCGTGGTTTTCCCTGCGCCGCTGGGACCCATAATGGCAATGAAATCACCTTCAAAAATATCCATACTGATATCCTGCAGTACAGGTGTTTCATATCCCTTTCGTCCATAATTCTTATACAGATTTCTGATTTCCAATATTTTATTCATGTTCTATTACCTCCCTGTCTGCTTTTATCTTAGCAGACAGGATTCTAAAAATCCTTTCATTCCGGCAACACTTTCCCTTCCAGGCTTTCATTTTTGTTAGAAATCCGCTTTTTGCTGCTTAAGGCAGCAGCAAATGGTCGGAGGTATCCTGAAAATACAGCGAAAAACAGGTTCCCTCCCCTTCCCTGGACGAAACCTCTATGGAAATGCAAAGCAGCTGTGCAATGCTTTTCGCAAAAGCAAGCCCCATTCCGGTAGAATGATAGTCGCCCTTTCTGAGTATTTTTCCCACATACCCTTTTTCAAAAATATAGGGCAAATCTTCCGAAGAAATACCGATTCCCTTATCTTCCACCGTAAAAATCACACCTTTTTCTTCCCTTTTTGCACGAAAGGAAAGTTTGGGCTCGTCTTTCCTGTATTTCACTGCGTTTCCAACGAGCTGGTTCAATAAATACACCAGCCACCGTCTGTCGCTGTATACCGAAATCCCCTGCAAATCCAATTCCAGTTCAAACTGATACTGAATCAGGAAATACGACTGATTTTTCACAGCCTCCTTTACCACGCTTTCCAGTGTAAGCTTTTCCATGCGCACATCGTGCTGGGGCTGCTGCAGCTTGCTTCCTGTAAGTACGGTGTGAATCAGCCCTTCCAGCCGCATAATACAGTCCTGCATATCTCTTTTCAGGCCTGTATCCTGATTTCTCTGATTCATGAGTTTTAAGGAGGTCAAAGGCAGCTTGGCCTCATGGGACCAGCGTGCAATATAATCCGAAAGCTCGCCCAGACGCCTGGTGTATTCCGCCGCCTCTTTTTGCTGCTCCTCCTGTATTTTGCAGACATACCCATACAGTTCCTCTCCCAGAATTTTCTTTTCCTCCTCTGCCAAAAAGGCCTCCGGATTCTGAAAATAATTTTTCAGCTGCCTCCATTTCTGATAATCCCGGATAAGCCAGCACACTCCGAAAAAGCAAAGCAACAGATTCAGATACAGGATATCCTCTCCCTGCAGCGCAGGAACACACAAGAAAATAAGATAGCCGTTTACAAATCCCCAGAGTCCTCCAATCATCAGAAAGACCTCTGCTCTGTGGCAAAAATATGCTTTCATTCCAGATAATACCCCTTTCCCTTTCTGGTATGGATACAGGAAACTCCGTCTGCGCACTCAGCAATCTTCGCCCTGAGCCTGGATACCAAAACAGTCAAAGAAGCGTCTGTTACATACTCATCTGTACTCCACAAATGCTGCATCAGTTCTTCCCGTTCCACCACACGCCCTTTGTTTTCTGCCAGAATCCCCAGAATCCGGTTTTCCGATTTCGTCATCTCAATAGTCCTGCCCTTGTAAAGCAAAACTCCCTGGTTCCTGTCATACACCAGATGTTCTCCCAGATATTCCCGGTCTGCCTGCGTATATTCATACGCTCTCCGAAGAAGCGCACGGATTTTCACCAGCAGAAGTTCCGTATCAAAAGGCTTTTCCACATAATCATCTCCCCCGGAAACCATAGCCATGACCTTGTCTGCATTCTGATCCCGGCTGGACAAAAACAAAATGGGAACTCTGGAAAAGCTGCGAATTTTGCTGCACCAGTAAAATCCGTCATAATACGGAAGGTTAATATCCATGAGCACCAGGTCACAGCCGCTTTTTTCGCACTGCTTATCCACTTCCTGAAATTCTTCCAGGTACACGGCCTCAAATCCCCATTTCTCACAAAGTCTGCAGATTTCTCCGGCCAGTGTGAAATCATCTTCTACAATCAAAATCTTCATACGGAAAATCTCCTGTTCTATATTCTGTCTCCTATCTTACACGTTTTTCTCTCTTCTTCCTACCCTTTGGAGCAATCTTGCAAAAATGTTAGAATTCATGATTCTTTTTCGGGAAGAAGGGGCAGGAAAATTTCTGCCCGAAATCCTCCCTGGGGTGCATGGGAAAGTTCTACCCTTCCTCCGTGTGCCTGGGCAATCTGCCGGACAATCAAAAGCCCCAGGCCGTGGCTCTGCTCTTTCACCTGACTGTCACACACCATATAATGAGGCTTCTTCTGAATCGCAGACAAAGCTTCCTCTGTGACACCCACTCCGTCATCCGAGACTGCAAGACAGCACATTTCCTGGATTTGCTTCACTTCCAGAGTAATGGTACAGCCCTTTGGATTGTGCACCTGGGCATTGCATATCAGGTTGGAAACTGCCCGCTTTAGAAGTTCCTCATCTCCCCGGATAAAAACTGCCGACACTTGCTCTTTTGTGGCCCACTCCACAGGATATTTGTCCTCTCCATCCAGATTCAGAAAATCCACTGCCATTTTTCTTAAAAATGCCACTGCGTTGATTTTGCCGGAATGGAGAGGCTGTACCTGATATTCCAGTTTGGATGCCAGGTTTAAATCATTTATCAGATTTTTCATGCGCAGGCTCTGAAGCCGTATAACACGGGCTTTTCTTTTGTTTTCTTTTGAAAGTTCCTCATCTTCTTCCAACTGTCCCGCATACCCCATAACCATAGACAGCGGGGTGCGGATATCATGGGAAACTCCTGCAATCCAGTTGGCCCTGGCGGTTTCCTTCTTCTTTAGCACATATTCCTGGGAACGAAGCTGCCCTGCCGCCTGGTTAATAGACACGGCTATCTGGGAAAGCAGCCCGGTTTCCTTTACATAGACCTGATGATTTTTCGGCAGCTGACGGATTCCCTCTATAATAGGCTTAACTGCCTTTAAAACACCGGAGACGGAAACTGCATATACCAAAATAATAAACAACAGATTTCCTGCACAAAACAGGAAAAGAAATGTGGGAAATCTGGCGATTATCTGGTAATCAAACATGGGGGACATATGTTTCCAATATGCATTCTTTGGATACCCTATCAGCAGTACATCGGCTCCCTTCCCTACACTGACTGTAGGATAATCTTTTACATATCCCCGTACCGCCGAAGCCATTTCCGCGTAAGTGTATGCATCGGGAATCTCTTGCGGAAGGTTTGCACTGCTCCAGACAACCTTTCCGCTGCCATTTTCTATAAGCTGTGCCCAGGCTCCCGCTTCCTTTAGAAGCTGAAGGCCGTTTTCAGAAAGAACATAGTTCTCCCCTTCCTGCTGCAATTCTGCAGATATCATTTCCGCCCTGCTCCACGGTCCTTTTTCTCCATTCAAAATGCTGTTCTGGTTTTTCGAAATGTAAGCAATCCAAAGCCCCACATTCAGCACAATTCCAAATACCAGGGAAAGAACCAGGATTCCGAAAAATCTCCGGATAAGTTTCAGTACACTGTTCATCTCCTACTCCTTTACTTTCAGCTTATATCCCAGCCCTTTTATCGTAATCAAAGAAACGGGTTTTGAGGGGTTTTCCTCTATTTTCTCCCGAATCCGGCGAATGTGGGCCATCAGGGAATTTTCATAGCCAAAAGGATTGTCTCCCCATACGGCTTCACAAAGCATATCAATGGTTACGATTCTTCCCGCATTGCGGGCCAGCACCTGCAAAAGCGCGTATTCCTTTGCAGTAAGAGCAATCCGATGCTCGCCTTTCACCACTTCCGCCCGCTGAAAATCAAGAGCACAGGCAGCAAGACGAAGTAAATCCTCTTTTTCTTCTTCCTTATAACATCTCCGCAAAATACCGGTCATGCGAAGAAGCAATTCTTTTGGAAGAAAGGGTTTGACCAGATAATCATCTGCCCCCAGCCCCAGTCCCCGAAACCTGTCCTCATCTTCTCCTCTGGCACTCAGAAACAGCACCGGAATGTCTGAAAACGCCCTGGCTGCTTCCAAAAGTTCAAATCCATCTCCGTCCGGCAGCATAACATCTAAAAGCACCAGTTCCGGTTTCCATTCCTTCCATGCCGCCATAGCTTCCCTTACCGTCCCGGCCGTTCTTGTATTCAAATATCCTTCATGGGCCAAAATCCCCTGTACCATATACAAAATTTCCTGTTCATCATCCACCAGCAATATTTTTTTCTTCTTTAGATAATCCTGTTTCATGGCTTTCTCCTTTTCTTATTTCTTTCTAAAATTATAGCACGGCTTTGCTTTTGCAACAGACCATATTTAAAAATGTAAGGTAATTGTAAGGTTGCGGGAAGGTTCCCGTAAGACGGCGGGTTTATAGTAAAGACCAGAAACAGGAAAGGAGTTTTCACAATATGAATACCATAATCGAAACACACAATCTCACCAAACGATACAAAGATTTTACAGCTGTAAACAAGATAAACCTGCACATTCAGAAAGGAAGAATCTATGGCTTTCTGGGGCCAAACGGCGCCGGAAAATCCACGACCATGAAAATGTTTCTGGGACTGACCGCCCCTACCAGCGGCAGTTTTTCCGTAAACGGAAAGACGTATCCCAAAGACCGGAGGGAAATCTTGCGGGAAACCGGTTCCTTTATTGAATCCCCCGCCTACTATGGAAATCTTACAGGCGAAGAAAATCTGCAGATTATACAGCAGATTTTAAAGCTGCCCAAAAGCAGTGTCAAAGAGGTTCTGGAATTAACCGGACTTTACGAACACCGCAGACGCCCGGTATCCAAATATTCTCTGGGCATGAAACAGCGTCTGGGACTTGCGGGAGCGCTGATGGGACATCCTCCTGTGCTGATTCTGGATGAGCCAACCAATGGTCTGGATCCGGCGGGGATTCACGAAATCCGCACCCTGATTCGTTCCCTCCCGGAAAAATACAACTGCACTGTGTTGGTATCTTCTCATCTGCTTTCGGAAATAGAGCTAATGGCTGATGACATCGGTATTTTAAACCACGGCAGACTGCTCTTTGAGGGAACACTGACGGAACTGAAAACCCATGCCCACGAGCTTGGCTATCCTTCGGAAAATCTGGAAGAGGTCTTCCTGTCCATGATTGGAGAAGACAATCTGAAAAGAGGTGGACGAAAATGATACTGACTCTGGAAATGAAAAAACTGAAGCGCACAGGCTTTCTCCCCGCCATTTTTCTGGGCAGTCTGTTTGCCTGCGCCTTTCCCCTGGCAAATACGGCTCTCCGGCCAGAACTCTTTGTGCAGCAGAAGCTGCCTGCCACGGAAATTCTCCTAAATGCCAACGGACAGATGCTTTCCATGGTGAATCTGCTGTTGACGGTGCTTGGCGCCTGTATTCTTTACCACACAGAATTTTCCGGCAGCGGCATTAAAAAAATGAACACCCTGCCAGTAAGCCAGCATCTGCTGTTTTTTCACAAAACCCTGCTGCTCCTTTTGGGGCTGGCCGCTGCTGTCCTACTGGAAAGCTGCTGTCTGGGATTTTGCGCCGTACACTGGTTTCCCAGCGAAGAAATGCTGCCTCTTCATCTGGCGCAGCATACAGGCTATGCTTTTTTCCTGCTGGTGCCTGCTGCTCTCCTGATGATGCTGATTGCTCTTTCTTTTGAGAATATGTGGGTCACACTGGGTGTGGGTGTTATCTGTATCTTTGTATCCACCATGATTCCCACAGATACCGCCATCCTCGGGTATTTTCCCTTTGTCCTGCCCTTTTGGCGTTTCTTTGATATACAGGACAAAGAAACGCTGCTTCTTTCCCTGTGTATCTGTCTGGCAGAAATTTTGGTACTGATGTTCGTAGAAATTTTATTGCAAAAACTTCGGAGGAAATTATCATGACTTATATTCAGCTTGTTAAAACAGAACTAACCAAACTGCGCCGTTCTCATATTTTCTGGATTCTCCTGGCGCCTGTTATCCTTTTATGGATACCCAGCTTCTTAAACGCAGATATAAACTTTGAAGCAACCGGAATTTCCCCGGAAAACAACTTCTTCATCCAAAGCTACCTGGGCTTTACCTGGTTTATGTTCCCGGCTTCCCTTGTCGTCTGCACCGTACTGCTTACCCAGTCTGAGCGCACCAACAAAGGACTTCAAAAAATGCTGTCTCTTCCGGTAAACCCGCAGCTTTTCTGTCTGGCTAAGTTTACCATCCTGCTGCTTCTGGCTGCTTTTCAGCTTCTGCTCATGGGGGCTGCCTATTTTCCCACAGCCATGATTGTTTCCCATATGCAGAATTATTCCATGGTTCTGCCGGTATCTCTGGTACTGAAAGAAAGCTGTCTTTTGTACCTTTCTGCCATTCCCATGGCTGCCCTTTACTGGATGCTTGCGGTATGTATCCATACCCCGGTGTTTTCTATTGGTGCAGGACTGGCCTCCATTGTGCCTTCCATGCTGCTCATCAACACCAAAGTCTGGTTTGCTTATCCGGTATCTTATCCCATCTATACCCTGATGATACTCCGTGGTACTATGGAAAACAGTTTCCGCAGCTTTGTTATGGACCCCATCCCCTGGATTCCTGTATCCATCGGTATGACACTTGTTTTTCTCGCCGTTTCCTGTATAACTTTCGGCAAATATGAAAGGAGATAAGACCTATGAAAAGAACATGTATTTCCGTTTACCTTGTTCTTATGATAGGCGGGGCTGTATTTTCTCTTGTAGGGTATACAAAAGGAAAGGTAAGAACCGTATATATGCAGATTTGCATGGTGATAAACATGATATATGGAATTGCAGGAATTGCGCTGGCAGGGCTTATGCTGTGTACCGCTTTAGGATAAGGCAAATTCCTTACCCTGCCGCACTGCTCTGCCTAAGTCAGCAACCACCAGTTCAACTGGTGGTTTGATATTAGCCCTCAAAAGG